>NZ_NWSW01000015.1:0-183505 GCF_002531805.1 Rhizobium sp. M1
TCGATCCAGACAGCCAGATGCGGATCGCGTGATGGCCAGAGGCTAAGATGAGCAGTTCACCAGACATCGTCATCATCGGCTCAGGCGTCGGCGGCTCAACTGTCGCCGCCGGCCTGGCCGCGACCGGCGCTGACATATTGATCCTCGAAGCCGGCGATCACATCGCCGATCTTCCCGTCAATCGCGACCAGCGCGCCATCTTCCAGCGAGGTCATTTCCGCCCGAGGGAAATCTGGTACGAGGCGAGCGGCAAGGGTTTCAACCCCGGCAACTACTACAATGTCGGCGGCAATTCGAAATTCTACGGCGCCGTCTTGTCGCGCTACCGCAAAGAAGACTTCGGTGTGATCGAACACCGGGAAGGCGTGTCGCCGGCCTGGCCCTTTCCTTATGAGGAGTTGGAGCCCTGGTACTCGAAGGCGGAGCGGATGTATCAGGTCCGCGGCAGTCTCGGCGACGATCCGACCGAACCGTATCACTCGACTGCCTACGAGTTCCCGCCCGTGCCCGACGAGGCGCCGGTCGCCGATGTCAGGGCCCGCCTCAAGGCGAAAGGCCTGCATCCGTCTTCGCTGCCGCTCGGCCTCGATCTTGACGCGTGGCTGTCCAAGGCGCGTACGCCCTGGGATGCCCATCCGAATGCAAGGGACGGCAAGATGGATGCCGAGACCGCGGCGCTCGCGGTGGCGTTGAGACACAAGAACGTTCGGCTCGAAACCAACGCGCGCGTGACGCGGCTCGACACCGGAGCCGGGAGCCGGATCGACCGGGTCACCTATATCAAGGACGGCGAGACGCTGACCGTCTCGCCTGACATCGTGATCCTTTCGGCCGGGGCGGTCCAATCGTCGGTGCTGTTGCTGCACTCGAAAACCGACCGCTTCCCCAGGGGCCTTGCCAACTCTTCCGATCAGGTGGGCCGCAACTTCATGAACCACAACGCTTCCGCCGTGATCGGCGTTTCGCCACGGTTCAGGAACACCGCCGTCTACCAGAAGACTTTTGCCTTCAACGATTTCTATCTTTCCGACGGCGAGGGCGGTCCGCCGCTCGGCAATGTGCAGCTCCTGGGCCGCATCTCCGAAAAGGTTCTGAAGGGCTCCCTGCCGCAGGCTCCGGAATGGCTTCTGCGTTTCATGACGGACCATGCCATCGACTTCTATGCCATGAGCGAAGACGTGCCCAATCCCGAAAGCCGCGTCATGGTCGATGGAGACCGGATCGTCCTGCAATGGCAAAGGACCAACTGGGACGCCCATCTGGCGCTTGTCGCCAAGCTGAAGGCGATCCTGCGGTCGATCGGATTTCCGATCGTGTTGTCGCGACCTTTCGATAAGCGCACGCCGTCCCATCAGTGCGGAACGATCCGCATCGGCAACGACCCTGCGACGGCGCCGCTCGATCCCTATTGCCGGTCCTACGATCACGAAAACCTCTTCGTCGTCGACGCCGGCTTCCTGCCCACGTCGGCTGCGGTCAATCCGGCGCTGACCGTCGCCAGTCAGGCGCTGAGAGTTGCAGATCACATCGCATCGAAGGACTTGCAGACGCGGGCAGATCCGTTGGCGCGTGCAGGCCTCACATAGGACAGTAAAATGGGCTTCGACTATATCATCACCGGTGCCGGTCCTGCAGGCTGCGTCCTGGCAAGCCGCCTCAGCGAAGATCCAGATGTGAGAGTGCTGCTTCTCGAAGCGGGCGGCGGCGACTGGAATCCGCTTTTTCATATGCCTGCCGGCTTCGCCAAGATGACCAAGGGTGTGGCCAGCTGGGGATGGCAGACCGTTCCCCAGAAGCACATGAAGGGCAGGGTGCTTCGCTACACCCAGGCGAAGGTCATCGGCGGCGGCTCGTCGATCAACGCCCAGCTCTATACGCGCGGAAACGCGACCGACTATGATCTCTGGGCCAGCGAAGACGGCTGCGAGGGCTGGGATTATCGCTCGATCCTTCCCTATTTCAAACGGGCGGAGGACAATCAACGTTTCGCCGACGACTACCACGCCTATGGCGGTCCGCTGGGCGTCTCGATGCCGGCTGCTCCGCTGCCGATCTGCGACGCCTATATCCGCGCGGGGCAGGAACTCGGCATTCCCTATAATCACGACTTCAACGGACGACAGCAGGCGGGTGTCGGATTCTACCAGCTCACCCAGCGCAACCGCCGCCGGTCCTCGGCCTCGCTTGCCTATCTCTCGCCGATCAAGGACCGGAAGAACCTGACCGTCCGGACGGGTGCGCGCGTCGCGCGGATCATCGTCGAAAGAGGCCGAGCGACAGGCGTCGAGATCGCGACCGCGCGCGGCTTGGAAATTGCCCGCGCCGAACGTGAGGTCCTGGTGTCGTCAGGCGCGATCGGATCGCCGAAGCTGCTTCTGCAGTCCGGCATCGGGCCGGCCGATCACCTCAAATCGGTGGGCGTCAAGGTGAACCACGATCTGCCCGGTGTCGGCGGCAACCTGCAGGATCACCTGGATCTTTTTGTCATCGCCGAGTGCACCGGCGATCACACCTATGACGGCGTCGCGAAGCTGCACCGCACACTCTGGGCCGGGATTCAATATGTCCTGTTCCGCACTGGTCCGGTGGCCTCGTCGCTCTTCGAGACCGGCGGCTTCTGGTATGCCGATCCCGAAGCGCGGTCTCCCGATATCCAGTTCCACCTCGGCCTGGGATCAGGCATCGAAGCCGGCGTCGAGCGGCTGAAGAATGCCGGTGTGACCCTCAACTCCGCCTATCTGCATCCGCGCTCGCGCGGCACGGTGCGTCTGTCATCCGCCGACCCGGGTGCGGCACCCTTGATCGATCCCAACTACTGGTCCGATCCGCACGACCGGAAGATGTCGCTGGAAGGGCTCAAGATCGCCCGCGAGATCATGCAGCAGGCGGCGCTGAAGCCCTATGTCATGGCCGAAAGGCTTCCCGGTCCGAAGGTCATGACCGAGGAGCAGCTTTTCGACTATGGCTGCGCCAATGCCAAGACCGACCACCATCCCGTCGGCACCTGCAAGATGGGAACGGGACCTGACGCGGTTGTCGGGCTGGATCTCAAGGTCCATGGCCTTGAAGGCCTCCGGGTCTGCGATTCCTCCGTCATGCCGCGCGTGCCGTCCTGCAACACCAATGCGCCGACGATCATGGTCGGCGAAAAAGGATCGGATCTAATCAGGGGTTTGCCTGCGCTGCCCTCGGCAATCTTCGCTGATGAACGCAACGATTCCAGGCCGCGAGCCCGCGCGGAAATCCGGTAAGGAGAACGACGATGTCTGAAGTCAGAGTTGCAGTGCTTGGCGCCTCGGGCTGGATGGGGAAGGTCCATACGATGGCCTATCAGACCTTTCCGCATTTCTTCGGCGTGTCGGACGGAACGGCGCGGATCGTGGCGCTGGTCGACAGCAACCCTGACGTAGCGCAGGATATTGGCAACAGGGCGCCGGGGGCTAGAATCTACCAGGATTGGAATCTGGCGGTTGCCGATCCCGAGGTCGATCTGATCGATATCTGTCTGCCCGACCATCTTCACTACCCGGTGGCCAAGGCGGCGCTGCTGGCCGGCAAACACGTCTATTGCGAGAAACCATTGGCCAACAGCGCCGATGAAGCGCGGGAACTGGCCGAGATCGCCAGAGAGAAAGGTGTGATCACCCGTGTCGGACACGCCTTTCCCCGCAATCCCGTCCATGATCTGGCGAAAGACATCATCGATTCAGGTGAAATTGGCGAGATCAAGCTGTTTCGCGGCTGTCAGCATGTCGATATGTATGGTGATCCCACGGCGCCCTTCATGTGGCGCGCCGATGGTAAGCTGGCGCCGACCGGGATCGTTGGCGACACCGGCTCGCACATTTTCAGCTTCATGGATTTCCTGGTCGGCCGCGTCACTTCCCTGATTGCCGACAATCTCATCGTCACCCCGCGCCGGCCCGTCGTCGAGGGCCTGGCCTATGGTGAGCAGGTGAGACTGACAGGCAACGAGTCCTGGGCTGACATCACCAACCCGGACGCGACAAACCTGCTTTGCCGGTTTGCCAATGGCGCCGGCGGGATTGTCGATTTCAGCCGCGTCGCCACAGGCCGCAAGTTCATGCAGACCTATGAGGTCTACGGGACGAAAGGCAGCATCGCCTATACCTATGATGAGATAAACCGGCTGCGCTTCTATTCCAATGACGACCGGACGGGACGGCGCGGTTTTCGCGAGATCGACGTCGGCCCGGAGAACCCGACCTTCAGGGCTTTCCTTCCGCTGCCAAATTTCGGCATCGGCTACAACGAAAGCAAGATCATCGAGGTCGCCGAGGTAATCCGCTCGATCGTCTCAAACAGGCCGATGTGGCCGACCTTCGATACCGGCCACCACATCTGCCAGATCGTCGACGCATGCATGGAGTCTTCCCGGCAGAAGCGCTGGGTCGACATCCCGCTCGGATAAACGCCGATGACCATAGACGTCCCGCAGGAAATTCTCGACGCGCTGACCGATGTCGATATGCCCAAGCTTCCCCCCGAAGCTGGCCCTTCCGGCACAGCTCGGCTCGCCGGCATCGAGGTGCCGGTCTATCGAGCCGGCTGTGTCGTCGTCGGATCGGGTGCTGCAGGTCTGCGTGCGGCTGTGGAAATGAAGCGGCGCGGTGATGATGTCGTCATCGTCAGCCAAAGCGCCTGGGGCGGAACCTCAGCCTGCTCCGGTTCCGACAAGCAGACCCTGCACACGGCTAACACGGCGGATCAGGGTGACAATTACAAGGCGATGGCCCGGGCCATCCGCAGCGGCGGCGCCATGGACGAGGACACCGCCTATGTCGAGGCCGTCGGCTCGTCGCGAATGATGGCGTCGCTGCAGTTTCTCGGCCTGCCGCTGCCGCAGGATCCGCTCGGGGGAACGCTGCGATATCAGACCGACCATGACGAGGTCGGCCGCGCCACCAGCTGCGGCCCGCGCACCTCTCGCCTGATGGTCAAAGTGCTGGCCGAGGAGGCGCTCCGTCTCGATGTGCCGTTCTACAACCAGACCACCGCAGTCAAAATCCTCACCGAAGGCGAAGGAACGGATCGCTGCGTTGCCGGGATACTTGCCATGCGCGCCGCTGATCGCATGGAGGAGAACCCGCTCGGAATCGCCTTGTTCGTCAGTAATGTGATCGTGCTCGCGGCTGGCGGACCGGGTGAACTCTATCGCGACAGCGTCTATCCCAATGGTTGTTTCGGCTCCCTCGGCCTGGCGCTCGAGGCAGGCGTCGAGCTCGTCAACCTGACCGAAAGCCAGTTCGGCATCGGAACGCGCAGGGAAGGCTTCCCGTGGAATCTATCGGGCACCTACGTCCAGGCGATTCCGCATATCTACTCGGTCGATGCCGAGGGTGGCGAACATCATTTCCTGGCGCAATATTACCGCAGCACCCAGGAACTGGCGTCGAACGTCTTCCGCAAGGGCTATCAATGGCCATTTCATGCGACGCGTATGCTGGATTTCGGCTCGAGCCTGGTGGATCTCGCCATCCATTGCGAAACCGCCGCGGGGCGGCGTGTCTTCATGGACTTCAATCGCAATCCACTGCCGGTGCCGGGCGACCTGCCGTTCAGCCTGGAGAGGCTGGACGAAGATGTCCGCCTCTATCTCGGCAAGGCGGGCGCCGATCAGGACATGCCGATCGATCGGTTGAAGCACATGAACCCGCTCGCCATCGAGCTTTACCGCCGCTACAAGATCGACATCGCCGCCGACCCGCTGGAATTCGCCGTCAACAACCAGCACATGAATGGCGGCATCATGGTCGACACCTGGGGCCGCAGCAATCTTGCCGGCTGTTACGCGGTCGGCGAAGCGGCGGGCACACATGGCGTAACGCGGCCCGGTGGCGCCGCGCTCAATGCAGGGCAGGTCTTCGGCACCCGGGCGGCCGAGCATATCAGCGCTAGCGGAAGGGCGAAGGTCGCCGCCACGGGCGATATGTCAGGTGTCGCAGAGGCAGGTATCACCGCGCTGCTCGCCGCTCTTCGCAGCGAGAGCCCGCTCACCCTCAAATCGATCCGCTCGGAGGTGCAGGCGCGAATGAGCGAGAAGGCCGGCATTGTCTGCGATCAGGAGAGCGTCGCCCGGGCCTTGATCGAAGCGCGCAAACTGAACGCCGACATTCGTGCCGGGGGCGTCGCCTACGGCCGCGCAGCCGAAGCGGTCCGCGGCGTGCAATGGCGCCACATGGCGCTCGCCTCGGAAGCCGTGCTCAGCGCCCTCGACTTTTTCATTCGCAATGGCGGCGGCAGTCGCGGAGCGCGAGCAATATGTGATGCCGAGGGCGAATCCCTTCCATATGCAAATGCTGGCCCTTTGGAGGAATATCGCTTCCGCAAAGAACGCGAAGCGCATCGGGACGAGCAGATCGTCGTTCGGCTCGACGGCGATAAGCTCAGGCTTTCAACCCGTTCGAACCGCAATTTCGATGAAAGCGCCAGATCCTTCTTCGAGCGAGACTGGCCCGCCTGGTTGACGGGCCGCATCCACGATCTCGGCGCCGGCGAATAAAGCGTGCCGCAATCGCAATCAATCGGGATTGGCAACCGGTGGCGGAACCCGGATGCGCTCCGTGTCGTCGGAGCCTTCGGCGACGGCCTCTTCGCTCTTGCGCACGCGCCTTGGCGGATCTTTTCCTTCGATCGGCTTCGGCGATAATTGGTCGTCGGCCTGGATCTCGTCGGTGTTGAGATAATTCTTGCTTTCACCCATGACGATCACTTCCGGGAATGGAATTGGCAGCCATTAATGCATGTCCCCGGAGGTGGCAGCGGTTCCGGGACAACGACATGCATCAAACGAAAGAGCTAAAGCGCGTTGCGTGAATCAAATTTGATGCGACGCGCTTTAGACAATCTCCTTTGCAAGCTAACGCCAGCTGGCATCGTGAAGTTCCGTCGCTCCTCCGCGAGATATCCCGGCTCAAACGCCGCCAGCCTCGGGGATGTCGAGCTCGATCATAACAGGCGCATGGTCGCTCGTATGCTCCCAGCCCCTTGGCTTTCGCCGGACGCTTGCCGATCGAAGCCACGGCGCCACTGCCGGGCTGAGCAGAAGGTGGTCGATCCGCAGCCCGGCGTCGCGTTCGAAACTGTTCCGCCAGTATTTCCAGAAGGTGTAGATGCGCTCGTTCGGATGCAGATGCCTGACGGCGTCCGTCCAGCCCTGTGCCACCAGCCGTGCATAGGCCTTGCGCACTTCCGGCCTGAAAAGCGCGTCGTCCAGCCAGCGCTCCGGCTTGTAGACGTCGATCTCGGTCGGCATGACGTTGAAATCGCCGGCCAGGATCGACGGCACCTCGATTTCGAGAAGTTCGGCGGCATAGGCGTGCAGGCGACGGAACCAGCGGAGCTTGTATTCGAACTTGGCGCTGGGAAAGGGATTGCCGTTCGGCAGATACAGGCACCCGATCACAAGGCCGTCGACGACGGCTTCGATATAGCGGCTATGGGTATCGTCGGGATCGCCGGGCAGGCCACGCCTTGTCAGGATCGGTGTCTTGCCTTTCGCCAGAATGGCAACGCCGTTCCAGGACCTCTGTCCATGCCAGACGGCGCCGTAGCCGGCCCGTTCGGCCTCCTTCCGGGGAAATCTGGCGTCGTCGGTTTTCAGTTCCTGGAGGCAGGCGACATCCGGGGAATCCTCCTTCAGCCAGCGCAGCAGGATATCCAGCCGTCCGTTGATCCCGTTGACATTGTAGGTTGCGATTTTCATGAGACCCATGTCGAGGCGGTGCGGCCATAATCTAAAACCGCTCCTGAGTTTCCTCCTCCGGAAGTCCGCGCCCACCATCGGCCCAGTCAAGACGGCTCTCCACGCCGTAATGTCCCGCCGATCCGCACAGGCAGCCGCCGGTCCATAGGGTGGCCATGGCAGAGGGTCTCAACGCGTCGCGCCGAAGACGAAGGCGATGCCGGCGACGATCGCTGCGGCGGTCAGCGGCTGCCGGCGTATCCGATCCTCGATGTCCTGGACGAAACTTTTGGCTTCCGCCTTTGCCAGACGGGCCGTTCCGGACGCCAGTTCCGAGGCGGACTCCGCCATCCGGCCGGCTTCTTTCTGCAGTGCGCGCAACTCCTCGCGGTCGTAGCCGGTCGGGCGCAGGGCTTGATCGACCAGCGGATAATCTTGATCCAGCGCGGTCGGATCAGGCTCGCGCTTCACGCGCTCAGCCGCCTCGACATCGCTGCGGCCGACGGGAATGGAGGTATGGGTGGCCGACACCGGATCGGATGCGGGAAACGTGTCTTCGATCGCCTTGTCGAGTTCGCCCCTTCGGGCCTGCTTTCGCTGCTCTGCCTGCTCTTTTTTCATGGATTGGACGGCAGGGGATTCGTTCGGGTTTGGCATCGGGGCTTCCTCTGTTGCACTTTGATAAACAAAGCGATGACAAAGAAAGAAGTTCCAGAAAAATGCGTCCACGCCTCAGGCAGCAACACCTTGGTAAGAAAGGCGAGAATATTACAGCCAAAGGCCGCTCGCGTTTTCTGCGCCCATCCATTTGGTAGTCTGGCGCCGGACCAAAGTCCCGCCTTTTGTAGTACCTAGGTCCGGTTGCATTTAATGGTCGGAAAGGCGAAAATTCTCATGCGTCCAATAACGGTAGGAATGGCGAAGAACAGATGAACGAGGCTACGGCATGACTATCTCGAAACGCGATTTTCTGAGATGGGGCGGCAGCGCGGCCGTCGCCCTCGTTGTTGCCGCATCGCCTTTGTCGATCAATCTCGGCGGCTCCCTTCCCCATCTGGCGGTGAAGCACGCGCAGGCAAAAGATGGCAATAACGGCAATGGCGGCGGCAACAGCGGTGGCGGCGGCAATAGCGGAGGGGGTGGGAACGGCAACGGGGGAGGGAATAGCGGTGGGGGCGGAAACAACAGTGGTGGATCCGGCAACAGTGGTGGCGGAAACTCCAACAGCAACGCGTCATCCTCTTCCTCCGCCGCCGCGTCGTCGAAAGAATTGGGGGCGAGAGCGACCGCCGGTTCCGACGGATCGATCAACGTTCGCCACGCGAACGGCATCACCGAGAGCCTGCGCAGCGGCCGCTATGTCATGAAGGACGGGAAAGGCAGGACGATCATAAGTCGTCAGGCGACGGCCAACGACACCCGCCGGCTGAGTCGCTTCCTTCGCTAGAGCATGATGCCGAAAAGTGTAAGCGGTTCGGACGACATCATACTCTAACTCTTTAATTGAGAACGGGGTTCAGATTTTCCGCCGCCCTCGGCGTTACCGCCGTTCGCGCCATTGCAGGGCCGCTTCGGTCCTGTTCGAGACGCCGAGTTTGCTCAGAATCTGGGTCATATGGTGCTTCACGGTCTTTTCCTGCAGGTTGAGGCGCAAGCCGATATGCTTGTTGGAAAGGCCTTGAGCGACAAGATCCATCACCTCGCGTTCCCGTGGCGTCAGACCGTTCTTGTCGGAGGCCGCGCCATTCAGCGAATTCTCCATGACCTTTGCCGACATCGTCGGCGAGATATATCGTGATCCGCTGAGGACGGTCTGGATCGCCTCGGCGAGACCACGGGAGCCGACACCTTTGAGGACATAGCCCATCGCCCCGCGTTGCAGGGCGCCAAGCAGCGTGTCCACTTCTTCGGATACGGTCAACATCAGCACTTTCGTCGCCGGACTGTGCTCCAGGACGTCGCTGATCGCAGCCAATCCGCCGCCGGGCATCGAGACATCGAGAAGCATGACGTCGGGGCGGCTGTTCGAAGCGATCATGGCGGCGTCTTCATTGCTGGCGCCTTCGCCGATAACGACGAAGTTGCTCATCTCCGACAAGCTGCGCGTTACGCCCTCGCGAAAAAGCGGGTGGTCGTCCACGACGCCGACGGTGATTGCTGTCATCTCTCTAGTCTCCAACTTCCATAGGCTCGAAGGTCATGGTCACGGTCGTTCCTCCTTCGCCTGTTTTGATATCGAAGGATCCCCCCAGGCTCTCGATGCGCTCGCGAAGCCCCACCAGGCCGAGGCTTGTCGGCCTCACTTCCGCCGGGTCGAAACCATCGCCACGATCGCTGACCTCGACACTCACATGACCGTTGTGCGACACGGCTTTCACGGTCTGCTCAACACCGCCGCCGTGGCGATAGGCGTTGTTCAGGGCTTCCTGGATGAAGCGATAGATACAGATCTTTACGGCAGTCGCGAGTTCGGGTCCATCCTCGTCGACGACTGTTTCGACAAGGGTTTCGGTCTTGTGCTGATGCGCTTCGACGACCCGCATCACGATCTCGCTGATCGTGGATTTTTCGATCTGCGGCAGCACCAATCCGCTGCAGATATTGCGGATCTCCGTCATCGCCTCGGCCAGGCTCGAGCGGATCCAGGCAAGTTCCTTTTCCCGGGCTTCGGGTTTGGTAGACGCGTTGATCAAAAGGTCGCTGTCGAGTCGCAGTGAAGCATAGGCGATGTGCTGTGCCGGACCGTCGTGCAGATCGGCGCCGATGCTGCGCAGATATGTTTCGTTCAGTGCCGCCACCCGCTGCGAGGCGCGCTGCAGCCGCCGCTGAAGTCCGCGATTTTCGGAGAGCAGCGCCGACAATTCCGTCACCCGTTCTTTGAGATCCTTGCGTTGCGCTTCTATCGTGCGGCTGCCCCGAAACACCAGAGCGGAGAGAACGAGGAAAAACACCCCCGTGAGGGCTGCGACCGCTCCCCAGCTCCGCAGCCTCGCACGTGCCAGGCTGTCGGCGAGACCCTCCGCCGTCTCGTAGAATTCGAGCACGGCGACCGCCTGGCCCGACCACGGCTGCAAAACCGGGTTGTAGATTTCCATCAACGGTTTGCCGAGCGCGCGCTCGACGCCGCTTTCCGGGTCTTCGGCGATCTCGTAGCGGGCAACGAGCGACCCGGCGAATGCCTTCTGCAGCTTGTCGCTTACGGGAAACTTCTGGCCCACCAGTTCTTTCACGTTCGAATAGAGAATGGTGCCGTCGCTTCGCCACAGCTTGAACGAGATAAGGCGCCTGCCGAGCGCGCCCTGGCCGAGCGTCTCGTCCAGCGCCTGGGCGGTGCCTTCATCCAATAGCGATTCCGTTTGCATGTCGGGAAGCAGCGGCGCCACGACGCTGTCAACGTAAAGCGCCGTTGCCGCGCCGGAATTATGAATGACGGCTTCCTCGATCAGATGGGTCACGAGAACACCGACCAGAAACATGACGGCGATCGAGACCAGGCCGCCCGCGATGAAAAATTGGGAGGCGAGTGAGCGGGCATTCCAGCGGCGAAGCCAATTCATTTTGATACCGGCAAGTGATTTTGCCGACTAACCTACAGCGTCTTTAGAGTTTTTCCAGACAGGATCAGGGCAGATTCCTGGTATCGAAGACCTCGGCGCCTCTGATGCTCTCGGTCAGTGGGAGGCCGTCGCCTGACATGGCTGCGCCGAAGACATAGAGGAGGCCGGCCAAAATGACGACAAGAGCGATGACGGAGATGCTCCAGGCTTCATTCACATGGGATCTGTTACTGCGGTTCATATGCGGATCTCCTTCCGTGTCTTTCAAACGACGCCGTCGGGGTCCCGTTCCACGCCGGGGACTTCGGTCGAACAGGCTTGGGACCATGGTCCGATCACTGTGGACAATGGCCGATTCAGCCATATTTTCCGTTCGACGGAGTTGGTTTCGGAGACGTATGCGTGACAATTTCTGCGGACATCGAAGGCGGCGCAGACGCCACATTTTTCCCCTCTTCGACACCGTTCGGTGAGGGCGTCGCCGACCTTTACCAAGCCCTTCTCGTGCCGATCCTCTTCGAACCCTATGCGTCGGAAATGGCGAATGTCGCCGAACGGCTAAAACCCGTCAGCGTGCTGGAAGTTGCGGCGGGGACCGGCGCCTTGACACGTGCTCTGCGCGCCAGGCTCGATCCGGCGGCCGAGATCGTCGCCACCGATCTCAGCCAGGCAATGATCGACGTCGGCGCCCCGTCCTTGACGCTGTCGCGGACCCATTGGATGCATGCGGACGCGCAAAACTTGCCCTTCGCCCACGCAATGTTCGATCTCGTCATCTGTCAGTTCGGTGTCATGTTCTTTCCCGACAAGCCGAAGGCCTATGGCGAAGCGAAAAGAGTTTTGCGGAGCGGCGGCCATTTCCTGTTTTCGACATGGGATTCGCTTGCGGCCAACGACTTCGCAAGATGTGTGGACGAATGTCTGAGAAGGCTCTTTCCGTCCGATCCCCCTGATTTCCTCGAACGTTTGCCATACTCCTATTTTGACCCTGGAGCGATCAAGCCACAGGTTTCGTCGGCGGGATTCGAGGCGGTTTCCTGTGATCGGGTGACGTTGACCTCGGTCGCGGCCACCGCCCACCACGTTGCGGCGGCATTCTGCAAGGGTTCGCCGCTCAGAGGAGAGATCGAAGGGCGGGCGCCGGAGCGCATGTCCGAGATCGTTGATGAGGTGGCGGAGCAGGTAGCATCGCGCTACGGCGCGAGCCCTTGCGGAGACATGAGCGCGTTCATCGTCGCCGGCCGCCTTCGGTAACTGTTCCACCGCAGATCAAAATGCAGAGCGGACGCCTGATCGGCGCGGAGGCTTTGATTAAGGGACCATCGAGTAGTTTGTACGGGAGGGTTCGTGCATCGCGTCGATGACGTGTTGCTCGATCTCGATGCAGGTCTCGTCATATTCCCGCACCAGCTTCAGATTGAACCGTCGCCGCCGAAGACGATCGCGTGCTTCGACCGCCATCTGATAGGCCTCGAAAAGCTCGAGCTGCCACGGCTCGCGCGCCTCCATGATCAGCGTCCGTATTTGCGGCAGGCGCATCGCCAGGCGCCTGCGTCCAGCTTCCCGGCGGTTGGATCGTGTCATCTCCCTCAGTCTCCTGCCATGCCCACAACGCGGAGCCCCTGCAATCCTTAAATAGCGCCGGCAACGATTATTGAAATGGGTTTCGGACCTAGGGCCGGGCCCCCTCAGACTGAGGTCCGAGAGCTGGAACGACCCGGTGCGCAGCTAGTTGGTCTGCCAGCGGTCGCGAAGGCCGTGTTGAAACAGAAGGAGGAAAATATGCTCTTGAAGCTTATTGCCGGCGCGGCAACTGCCGTGTCCCTGATGTCGGGCGTCGCATTCGCCCAGTCCTCGACCGTCAACGGCGCGGCCGGCGGCGCGGTCACAGGAGCGATCGTCGGTGGTCCCGCCGGCGCTGCCATCGGCGGCGTTGCCGGCGCAGTTGTCGGCACGGCGATCGATCCGCCGCCGCAAAAGGTCGTCACCTATGTCCGCGAAGCTCCGGCACCGTCGACGCGCGTGGTCGTGAAGGAAAAAGTTGTCGTCGGCCAGCCGTTGCCGGAAACGGTCGTCGTGACGCCCATCCCGGACGACCCGACATATGCTTACGCGGTGGTCAATGACCAGCGCGTCATAGTCGAACCGTCGTCTCGCAAGGTGATCCAGGTTATCAAGTGACCTGATCGTACACGCGGCTCTGCCGCGTCTTGCTTCCGAAAATCATCTTTCAGAACCAGCCGCACGATGGACGGCAGCGTCGTCGTGCGGCCGAAAAAAGCAGAGAGATAGTTATGAAGACCAAGACATTTGCCGTCCTGATGACGGCACTCTCGATCGGCGTTTCGCCGGTTGGCCTCATCTCCGCCTCGGCGCAGGATGCGCCGATCATTCCGAAGAAGGGTGCCGCTCAAAGCGGCCAGTCCGGCGGCGCTGCGACTGAGCAGCCGGATGCGGGCGCCGCCGCGCCGGGCGGCACGGGCACAGCGACTGACCCGGGCACAGCGACTGACCCGGGCACAGCGACTGGGCAGGGTACGCAGCAGCCTTCCAGCTCCGGCGGAAGCTCGTCGGGTGCATCCTCTGGAACCACCACGGAGGGATCCTCTGGCCAGGCGACCGAGCCCGGCGCCAAGACGCAGCCGGATGCGAAGACACAGAGCGGAGGCTCCGGCGAAGCCGGCTCCGATGGAACTTCGGACAGCTCGAAGACGACCGATCCCGGCCAACCTTCGACGGAAAGCCAGCAGCCTGCCGGCAGCAAGGACGCCGGCACATCGACGGGCTCCGGCGAAACCCAGAAGTCGGGCGAGGCGAAGTCTTCCGGCGGTTCGACCGAGACCCAGTCGAACAGCAACACCTCGGTCGACAGCAGCAAGACCCAGACGAACACCACCACCAACGTGAACATCTCGGTCGAGCAGCAGACGGAAATCCGCAGCGTCGTGAAGGAGGTTCACGTCGAGCCGGTTCGGGAGGCGGATTTTACGGTCTCGGTTGGTACCACCATCCCGAAGAAGATCAGGCTCGAACCGCTGCCGCCGCGGATCGTCGAGATCGTGCCGCAGTACAAGGCCTATCGTTTCTTCATCCTGGCGGACGGCCGGATCGTCATCGTCGATCCCTCGTCGTTCACCATCGTCTACATCATCTCGGCGTAGAGCGCCGCGGCGCCCGGCGGCAGTCTGTGCCGCCGGGACCAGGGAGAAGGACCATGATCTATTCCGAAGAAAAATCCGCTGGCCTGGCCGTGCCGCTGATCGCCATCCTGCTCGCAATCGCCGGCATTCTCGCCGCCCTTGTCGCCACCGGCGGCCACAGCAGTGCCGGGCCGCGCGTTTGGGTTCCCCAGGCACAACAGCAGGAGGCGAGCCAATGAACGCCGTTGCATCCGTCGCCTTCGGCATCGTCAGTTCGGTTGGCGCCTGTATGGCCGCGGCATCGGTTGCCTCGCACGTCGTGGCGGATTCCGAACCGCACGCGGTCCCGGAATTGGCCGCGGGCGATCTATGGACGGCGAGCCCGGTGAAAATCGATCCTCGGCAACAGCGCTATGAACGAATTGCCCCGCTGTATTCCAGCTATGTCACCGAAGCGCCGGCGACCGTGGCATCAAGGTCAACGGCGCAGCCCGCTCGCCCCGCGAGCAAGCTGCAGACGCCGCAGCCAGAATTGTCCCTCCAGCATCTCGCCTGGTGTGAGCAGCGCTACCGCTCCTTCGATCCGGCGACCAATAGCTACCGATCCTATCGCGGCGAGACCCGCGAATGCTCTTCGCCGTTTCGGCAGAATATCGCCGAAAGCGATGAAGGCGGCGGTACGAAAGTGAATGCGCAGGCAGCTGCCCGATGCGCCGCTCGCTATCGATCATACCGGTCGGAAGACAATAGCTATCAACCCTGGGACGGACCGCGGCGAAGCTGCGACATGTCGGATCTGGTCGCGACCAGCAACTAACCATGGCCGGGGCGAGGCGTACGAAATCGCGCCAAGCGGGCAGGCCAGACTAAAGTCCGTGTTGTAATCGTACCGGTTGTGATATCCGGTTGTATTTGAGGGCGGAGAGTGGGGATGGCGACGACGCTGATAGCAGAAATCCACCAGGCGCAGACAAGGCTTCCGTTCCTGAGCAGGGCGGAGCGGGGAGCCCTTATCATGCGCATCCTTCGTGAGCTGAAGACGCTGCGTCAGGAGGTTCTCGGAAACGTGCCGGCCGATCGCTGTGTCTGGATCGACAAGCTTATTGCATCGGTCTCCTCGACGATATCGGAAATCGTCACCATGCAGGACGCCGAGTTCAATCGGGTTCTGAACGAGTTCGAAAAGCTCATGGCGACGCTGCATAACATTTCCCGCCCGGAAAAGCCGTCGAGGACGGTTCACTAGCTTCGGCCCTGGCAATGACGGGGCTGTAACCCTTTCAATATGACCTGTACGGCGGCCCACTGCGCTGGAAACCGATCCCGGTGCGCAAGCGTTCTCCTCGCATGACCGAAACAAAATCTCCCGACGCGGCGCCCTCCGGCGAAGACGATCGAAAGCCCGGCGCGGATGTTTCCTTTCCCTACGACAGGATGACTGTCGAGCAATTCCGAAGACGCTTCCCCCGCGCCCGCTGGAGCGATGATCGCAAGGCCTGGTTCGTTCCCGGCAGCACGGCATCCCGCCGCATCGGACGATGGCTGGCCGAGCTGGGGGCCGAGGCCGACGCGCATGCGGATGCGAAGGGGCGCGATGCCTTCGCCTTCGATCCGATCGACAGTCCATATCTTGAACTTGGCAAGGCAGGTTTTCGAATCCGCACACCCTATTCGAAGACCGTCGTCGACGAATTGCGCGAAGTGCCGTTCTCGCGGTGGGACGGCGACCTTCGTCTATGGCACGTCCCCTTCCGGTCCTATGAGGATCTCAGACGCCGATGGCCTCATATCGAAGCGGCCGCCCGCAGAAACGAGCCGGAGGAGAGACGACGGCGCGCCGAGGAGCGCAAGGGGAGCGAACAGGATCTGCGCAGCAGGCTTCGCTCGACTGAGCGAAAGCGCCATCGTTACCCGCTTCCCGCCAGCGACTTGCCGCCGATAGGACGTCCGGTGGCCACCTCCTATGGGATCGTCGTGTTTACTGATATCACCGGCGAACTGGTCGATCCCGACCCCGTTGTGGACTTTTATCCCGGCGTCAACGAGGATGACCTCTGGGGATATTGGCGGGCGCCGACATTCGAAGAACTTGTCCGTACGTGGCCGGCAAAAACACCGCCCCTCCAAGGTGCCAGATGGTGGCTGCCGACGATCGAAGAGCTGAGGCCCGCCCGCCGCGCGGCAAGATCACGCGAGGCCAGGAAGCGCGCGAAGACGCCGTGACCGCAGCTGTCGCAAGGGGCCGGACCGGCCGCAGAGGCAGTCCGGGGCGTGCGCAGTCCGCGTGGGAACAAATTCCCACGTCGGCCATTTGTCGTCCATGAAAACAACCCTGCCGATGTCGCTGCTCGCGCTGGCCATCTCCGTTGGCGGCGCCGCCGCGCGGGATCTCCGACCCGAAGCGATCAATGCCGCCGCGATTGCCGACATCGAGACGGCAAAGCCGTCGCCCGCAGATCCGGACCCGGCGATCGTCCGTCTTCAGGTCCTGCTCGACCGGGCGGGTTCATCTCCCGGCGTGATCGACGGCCTGTCCGGGGAGAACGTTAATAAGGCCGTGGCCGGCTTCGAGGCCATGAACAAGCTTCCTGTCGACGGCAGGCCAGATCCTGAGGTCGTTTCCCGCCTGGAAGACAATGCCGCCATCGTCCGAAGCTACGTCGTCTCGCCCGAGGACGCCACGGGTCTCGTCGAGACGATCCCTGAGGATTACGGCGAGAAGGCAAAAATGCAGAGCCTCGGCTATACCAGCGTTGCGGAGAAGTTGTCCGAACGCTTTCATATGGGTCTCGATCTGTTAAACGCGCTCAACCCGGCTTCGCAGTTTGCAGCTGGAGACACGGTGTGGGTCGTCGACCCCGGCCCCGCAAGGGAGGGCAAGGTCAAGAAGATCGAGGCCGACAAGAAGATAGGCCAGGTGCTGGCCTATGCCGAGGACGGATCTTTGCTGGCCGTCTATCCCGCGACGATCGGCAGCAAAGACAATCCGTCGCCCTCGGGAAAGCACAAGGTCAAGGGCGTCGCGAGAATGCCGGTCTACCGATATGACCCGAAGCGCAACTTCAAGCAGGGAAAGAACGACAAGGTCCTGACGATCCCGAAGGGGCCGAACGGGCCGGTCGGCAGCGTCTGGATCGATCTGACCGAGCCGACCTATGGAATCCATGGGACGCCGGAGCCCAAGCTCATCGACAAGGTCGGCTCGCATGGTTGCGTGCGGCTGACGAACTGGGACGCCGAAGAGCTGGCCGGTATGGTCAAGCCGGGCGTCCTGGTCGATTTCGTCAATCGCAGCCCGGCCGCTCCGAAGTGAGGCGCGCCGGCCTGCAATCCACTGGGCTCCGCCGTGTCAGCGATTACGATGCCTTGGCTTCGAAAGCCGGGGCAAAATCACCCAGCGATTTCGCCTTGAGGATCGTGCCGCCGATATCCTGCTCCACGATCGCTTCCAGATCGGCGAAGCTGTCTATGACGTAATAGATCGGCTGCAGGATATCGATGCGGTAGGGCGTCCTGAGAACGCTCAACAAATCGAACGGCCGGAATTCGCAGGCCGTGCCTTCCGTTGCCGCCTTCGCCTCACTCGGCGATGAGACGATGCCGGCGCCGAAGCAGCGGCGGCCTTGCGGCGTATTGATCAGGCCGAATTCGACCGTGAACCAGAAAATCCGGAACAGGTGCCATGAATAGCCTTTGCCGAGGCGCATGGCCGTTTCGCCGAAATGCCGGACGAAATTGGCATAACTCTGATTGGTCAGCAGCGGGCAGTGGCCGAAGACTTCATGAAACAGGTCCGGTTCCTCGATATAGTCGATATGTTCGCGGCGGCGCAGGAAGGTGGCGAGCGGGAATTTGCCTTGCGACAGAAGTTCGTAAAAGCGCGAGGGCGGAATGAGCGCCGGCACGCCTTCGACGCCGAAGCCGGTGGTCTCGTTGAGGCGTCTGTTCACATCGAGAAGCTGAGGCACTTTCTCCGGCTTCAAGCCCAGCAGTTTGACGCCATCCAGATATTCCTGGCAGGCCGTGTCGGCCAATATCTTCATCTGGCGCCGGTAGAGTTCGCCCCAGATCGCATCTTCTTCGGGGCTGTAGTCGTAGAGGCCGTCCGGGCCGGGCAGTTTGGCGGTATAGCTGCTTTCTTTGGTCATCGGCTGATCCTCCCGGAATGGCGCTATTTCTGCGATTATGCTCCGTGCCGGGCGGATTTTCTTTTCTTTTGTGCCGCGTATCGCCATAGTGATGAAAAATATTCTCGATCAAGAGAGTGAAAATGAAAGAAACCGGGAACTTTCGCCGCAAGCTACTGAAGCTCATCCAGGCCGATGGCAGCCTGTCGCTGGCGGACCTGGCGGAGAAGGCCGGCATGTCGCAGAGCTCCGCCTGGCGGAAGATCCAGGAACTGGAAGCCGATGGCGTTATCCGCAAGCGCGTGACGCTGCTCGATCCCGGCAAACTCGACCTCAAACTCTGCGTCATCGCCCATGTGACGCTGGAGGATCACCACGAAGAGGCGGTCGCGTCCTTCGCTTCGGTGGTGCTGGAACGGCCGGAGATCATGGAGTGCTACGCCTTGTCGGGCGCCTTCGACTATATGTTGAAGATCCGGGCCAGCGACGTGGAAAGCTACGAAGCCTTCATGACGCGTTACCTCATGCGCAACCCGCATGTGCGCACCGTGGTCTCGAGCTTCGTGCTGCGCGAGCTGAAATTTTCGACCGAACTGCCGCTCTGACGCCTGTCCTCTGCGGACCGGCATTCAACGTGTGCCGTCGCCGTGCCAACTGCCCGGCATGCGTACCGGAAAACCCTCGAATGTCTTCAGCGTGTCGAGCACGATCGAGGTTTTCACGTGCTGCACCGATTCGTGCGGCAGGAGAACGTCGTTGACGAATTTGGAGAGGTCGGCGAGCCCGCGGGTCGCGACCTTCAGGTGGTAGTCCATTTCACCGGTCAGCGCATAGGCTTCGAGAACCTCCGGCAGCCCGTTGATCAGCTGGGAAAACCGCCGGGCATTATCCCTGTTGTGGGTGGCAAGCGTCACCGAAATGACCACCAGCATGTCCAGCCCCAGCTTCTCCCGATCGAGATAGGCTCGGTAGCTGCGGATATAGCCCTCGGCTTCCAGTCGCGTGCGGCGGCGCGAGCATTGCGAGGGTGAAAGGGCGATGCGATCACCGAGTTCGTTATTCGTCAGCCTGCCATCCTTTTGCAGTTCCTGGAGCAGGCGCAGATCCAATTTGTCCAGCTGTTCATCCATTGCGCAAAATCTCCAAAATACTCACGAACCGTGCATAATATCTTCTGCACGCATAAAGAATGCAAGAACTTTGCGCGCGTTTTGGGCCACACTTTGCACAGTCAAACTCCAATCGTCAGGAGGAGAAAATGGGTCCTTTCCCGCATGATGCACCGCCGTCGGAAATCACCGCCGACAACCCGGCCGGCACCGACGGCTTCGAATTCGTCGAGTTCGCGCATCCCGAGCCGGAGAAGCTCAGCGAGCTCTTCACACGCATGGGCTACGCTGCGGTCGCCAGACACAAGACGAAAGACATCACCGTATGGCGCCAGGGCGACATCAACTATGTCGTCAATGCCGAACCCGGCAGTCATGCCGCCCGCTTCGTCGAAAAGCACGGTCCCTGCGCGGCATCGATGGCCTGGCGTGTCGTCGACGCCAAACACGCCTTCGACCATGCGGTGTCGAAAGGCGCCGTTCCCTATGAAGGCGATGACAAGATGCTGGACGTCCCGGCGATTGAAGGTATCGGCGGCTCGCTGCTTTATTTCGTCGAGACCTATGGCGCCAAGGGATCAGCCTACGATGCCGAATTCGATTGGTTGGGTGAGCGTAACCCGCGCCCTGAAGGGATCGGCTTCTACTACCTCGACCATCTCACCCACAACGTCTTCCGCGGCAATATGGACAAGTGGTGGGATTTCTACCGCGAGCTGTTCAACTTCAAGCAGATCCACTTCTTCGATATTGACGGCCGCATTACCGGTCTGGTCAGCCGCGCCATCACCTCGCCCTGCGGCAAGATCCGCATTCCGCTGAATGAATCGAAAGACGACACCAGCCAGATCGAGGAATATCTGAAGAAGTACCGGGGCGAGGGCATCCAGCACATCGCCGTCGGCACCGAGGATATTTATGGGGCCACCGACCGGCTTGCCGACAACGGGCTGCGCTTCATGCCGGGTCCGCCGGAGACCTATTACGACATGTCTCATGAACGTGTGAACGGCCACAGCGAACCCATCGAGCGCATGAAGAAACACGGCATCCTCATCGACGGCGAAGGCGTGGTGAATGGCGGCATGACGAAAATCCTGCTGCAGATCTTCTCGAAAACCGTCATCGGCCCGATCTTCTTCGAATTCATCCAGCGCAAGGGCGATGAGGGCTTCGGCGAAGGCAATTTCCGCGCTCTTTTCGAGTCGATCGAGGCCGATCAGATCAAGCGTGGTGTCATCGGCACTGCGGCGGAGTAAACTCTCCAGCGCCGCGCCTCCGAAAGAGGCGCGGCGCTGGAGGATTGAGGGAGGAGTTGAGCAATGGACCAGACATCGATCCAGGCTTCCGGCGGTGAAGCTGCGGCGGCAGACAAGGTGAAATATATGCCGGGCTTCGGCAACGACTTCGAAACCGAGTCGCTTCCCGGCGCTTTGCCGCAGGGCCAGAACAGCCCGCAGAAATGCAATTACGGTCTTTATGCCGAGCAGCTTTCCGGCTCGCCGTTTACCGCGCCGCGCGGGACGAACGAAAGGACCTGGCTTTATCGCATTCGCCCGAGCGTGCGCCACACGCGCCGCTTCTCGATCGCCTCCTATCCGCTCTGGAAGACCGCGCCTTGCCTCGACGAGCATTCGCGGCCTCTCGGACAGCTTCGCTGGGACCCTATCCCTGCGCCCGAGGAAAGGCTGAATTTTCTCGAAGGTGTGCGCACGATCACGACGGCCGGCGACGCCACGACCCAGGTGGGCATGTCAGCCCACGCCTATGTCTTCAACGAGGACATGGTCGATGACTATTTCTTCAACGCCGATGGCGAACTGCTGATCGTGCCGCAGCTCGGCGCCCTCAGGGTGTTCACCGAAATGGGCATCATGGATGTCGAGCCCGCCGAAATATGCCTCATCCCCCGCGGCATGATGTTCAAGATCCTCACATCAGGTGAGCAGCCGGCCTGGCGTGGTTATATATGCGAGAACTACGGCGCCAAATTCACGCTGCCGGAGCGTGGCCCAATCGGCGCCAACTGCCTGGCAAACCCGCGCGATTTCAAGACGCCTGTCGCCGCCTACGAGGACAAGGAAAAGCCTTGCCGCGTTCATGTGAAGTGGTGCGGCAAATTCTATGTCACGGAGATCGGCCATTCGCCGCTCGATGTGGTGGCCTGGCACGGCAATTATGCCCCGTTCAAATACGATCTCAGGACATTTTCTCCGGTCGGCGCCATCCTCTTCGATCATCCCGATCCGTCGATCTTTTCGGTGCTGACCGCGCCGACCGAGGATGCCGGCACCGCCAATGTCGACTTCGTGATCTTTCCGCCGCGCTGGCTGGTGGCCGAGCATACATTCCGCCCACCCTGGTATCACCGCAACATCATGAGCGAATTCATGGGTCTGATCCATGGACAGTATGACGCCAAGGAAGAGGGTTTCGTGCCGGGCGGCATGAGCCTGCACAACATGATGCTGCCGCATGGGCCGGATGCGCTCGCCTTCGAAAAGGCGGCCAATGTCGAGCTCAAGCCGGTGAAGCTCGATCACACCATGGCCTTCATGTTCGAGACCCGATACCCGCAGCAACTGACGAAATACGCCGCCGAGCTGGAAACGCTGCAGGACGATTACCTCGAGTGCTGGGACGGGTTGGAACGCAAGTTCGACGGAACCCCCGGTATCAAGTGATAGCATCGGAATTGGCACATGAAACTTGCGACCTTGAAGGACTCCACCAGGGACGGCCGCCTCGTCGTCGTGTCCCGCGACCTGACCCGCTGCTCGGAAGTCGGCCACATCGCCCGCACGCTGCAGGCAGCCCTCGACGACTGGGACCATGTGGCGCCGAGACTCCGACTGATTGCCGAAGGCATCGAGACCGGCGCCCAGCCGACGCTCCGCTTTCACGAGCATGACGCTACGTCACCTCTACCGCGGGCCTATCAATGGGCCGATGGTTCCGCTTACGTCAACCATGTCGAACTGGTGCGCAAGGCCCGCGGCGCCGAGATGCCGGCAAGCTTCTGGACCGACCCGCTGATGTACCAGGGCGGCTCGGATGTCTTCCTCGCGCCGCGCGATCCGATCGTCGCGGCCGACGATGCCTATGGCATCGATATGGAGGGCGAGGTCGCCGTCATCACCGGCGACGTCGCCATGGGATCGGACTCGCAGGCGGCGCGCGACGCCATCCGCCTGGTGATGCTCGTCAACGACGTGTCGCTGCGCGGTCTGATCCCCGAAGAACTCGCCAAGGGGTTCGGTTTCTTCCAGTCCAAGCCGGCCTCGGCATTTTCGCCGGTCGCGGTGACGCCGGACGAGCTTGGCGACGCCTGGGATGGCGGCAGACTGCATCTGCCTCTGCTCGTCAGCCTGAACGGCAAGCCTTTCGGCAAGGCCAATGCCGGCATCGACATGACCTTCGATTTCGGTCAGCTGATCGCCCATGCCGCCAAGACCCGCAGTCTCGCGGCCGGGACGATCATCGGCTCGGGAACGGTGTCCAACAAGCGGGACGGCGGCCCGGGCAGGCCGGTCGAAGATGGCGGCGACGGCTATTCCTGCATCGCCGAAATCCGGATGATCGAGACGATCGAAAGCGGCTCGCCGAAGACCCCCTTCATGCAGTTCGGCGACCAGGTCCGCATCGAGATGAAGGATCGTGCCGGCCATTCGATCTTCGGGGCGATCGAGCAGACCGTCGAACGCTATGGCGGAGCGAGGGCGGAATGAGCGAGGTCGTTCTTTACGACTACTGGCGATCATCGGCGAGCTATCGCGTCCGCATCGCGCTCAACCTGCTGGAGATCGACTACAGGACGGTGCCGGTCAATCTGTTGGAGGGCGCGCATCGGACGCCGGACTATCTCGCGCTCAATCCGCAGGGCCTGGTGCCGACCCTGGTGATCGATGGAAGGCCCCTGACGCAGTCACTGGCGATCGTCGAATATCTGGCCGAGCTTGGGCCGGAATGCGGATTGCTGCCGGCAGACAGTGCCGATCGCCAGCATGTGCGCGCGCTTGCCTATGCAATTGCCATGGACATCCATCCGATCTGCAACATGCACGTCGTGTCGCATGTCATGACCCTGACCGAGAAGGCGGATGCACGCGAGGCATGGATGAAGCATTTCATCGCCGACGGGCTGCGCAAACTGGAAGCGATGATCGGCGAAGCCGGCGGAACCTTCAGCTTCGGCGATGCGCCGACAGTGGCAGACCTTTGCCTTGTGCCTCAAGTCTACAACGCCCGCCGCTGGGGCGTCGATCTCACGGATTTCAAGCGCATCGTCGCGATCGACGCCATGTGCGCCGAACTGCCGGCCTTCCAGGCAGCGCATCCCGATCGCGTGAAGTCGTGACGTCACCGGTGGGTACAACGCATCGGCCTGAGGCCAGGCGGCTGGCTGGCGAGCCTACGCGTCCCGCCACGAAGGGAAGATCGCAGCCTGGCCCAGCCACGTCCCGGTTTCGTCGATAAGCTGCCAGACGGTCACCTTCTCGATCCAGAAACGCCGTCCCGATTTCGCGATCCGGAGGCCGCGGCCATCCTCGACAAAACCATCGCGGGTCACGCTATCCAGCAGCCGCTGACGCTCCGCGCGATCCGGCTGCCCGGCCGAAAGCCGCGACGGCAGCGTGATGAATTCATCCCAACTATATTCGAAGCAGGTCTGCGCGGTGCGGTTCGCGTAGATGAAGCGCGGATCGGGCTCGGTATTGTGGGCGAGGACGACGAAAGGAGCGTCGTTGTAAAGCCAGTCCGGCCCCTGTCCGTCCTGGACAAGGTAACGGCCGACGATGCGGTTGTAGCTTCCGGTGAGCAGAGAGAAGAAATCGGCGTCGCTCGTCAGGTCGAGGGCGTGATTGTCATAGGGAGAAGTCACGAACTGCCTCGTTGGTCAAATGCTTCGGTGCAGGCGACATAGCCGATATTCATTGCACACGTCTATGATGCCCCTTGTGAACCGCGATCCTTCCCGGCCAGCACCACCATTTACCTTGTCTCAATACTTCTGATTGTGACGCTTGCCAGAAGATCGCCCGTTATGCATTGATCTTAAGCTGCCGGGGTAGTTATCAACATTCTCTGCGAAGCGATTGTTCTCCAGACCGTAATCGGCGTCGGCTGGGCGCGGACGGCCGGGATTCACGGGGGCAGTTGATTTCATCATCCGGCTGCAAGTGACGACAGGAGAAATACAGGTGCGTGAGGGCTGGGGAAGAATGCGCAAATCCGTCTCGTTGACAGCGATGCTGCTGGCGTTCGTCGCCATGGCCGGAGAGGGGCATGCGGCAATTTCCTACCAACGTCTGGAAGGCGCGCCGGGAGAGCGTGGCCTGGTGATAAAGGGCGTGTTTGAATTCTCCGACGATCCGACGAGGCTTGTCGACGAATACAAGCAGTTCCAAGCGGACTACATCAGCTTTGACTCGCCCGGCGGAAACGTGGTCGCCGCGATCAGCTTTGGCCGCGCCATCCGCGCGCTGAATGCAAGAACGCTCCAGATCAGAGCCATGGAATGTGCATCGGCCTGCGCCTTCGCCTTCGTCGGTGGCGTCGAAAGGTTTGCCGAGCCGGGCTCCATCGGCGTGCATCGTGTTTCCCTATCCGACGACGACCCCATGGACAACAAATTGGCAGTCTCGTCCGTTCAATCGCTGACCGGCGACATCATCGGATATCTTACCGACATGGGGGTAAGCCCCAATCTGCTGCAGCTCAGCCTGTCGATCGACAGCACCGACATCAGGTATCTCACTGCTGCGGAAATGCGGAACTGGAACATCAACACGCCTGAGGACATGCCCTCGCCACAGGAAAGCGCGCCGCCACCTCAGGACCCGGCACCTGAGGTGAGCGCAACACCCGCCGTCACGCCATCGGACCCAAGCGCTTCCGAGGAGGTGGCCTCATCCGAACCCGGCGACCTGACCTCCGAACCCGGCGACCTGACCACGGAAGCGGTTGATTTCGTCAACCGATACAATGACGAATGGTCGAAAGACAACGCCTCGGCGCTTGATTTCATGAAGGGCATCTATGCCGACGAGGTCTCCTTCTTCGGAACCTTGGTCGACAAAGACGTCGTGCTAAAGGACAAGGCGACCTTCGCCCAACGCTGGCCGCAGCGCGTCTACAGCGTCAAACCGGGCTCCGTGACTGCCAGTTGTGCCGGAAAATGCGAGATGTCCGGAATAGTCGAGTGGTTTGCCCGAAACAAGAGCACGGGTAAGACGTCCTCGGGAATGGCGGAATTCTCTTTCGTGTGGAACACGGCCTCTCTGCAGATCGAGTCCGAGACCGGAAAGGTGCTCGCCACGGACAAGGAAGCCAAGGCGCCGGATCGGTTGATAGATCAATGGATAGGACTGGACGACATCTGCCGCGGCAGCACCGATCGTTACGGCATCGCGACGGAGCGCGCCTGCAAACGGCGCGACGCGCTCGGTCCGCTGCTCAATCGCGTCGACTGGTGTTACGGCCATGAAGGCGAAGCCGGAATGGACTGGGCGTGGCACAAATGCGATGCCAACTCCCGCAGGTATGGCAAGTAAGTAGCGCGCAGGTCCGCGGACGAGCGACCGGTGGTTGCCCGGAGGAAGAAATGTTGGGAAACTCACATTCCTGAATGAGGCCGAGCGTGTCAGAAGACGAGCATCCCGAGGAAAACAGCGCCTTGTCTGGATCTGACGAACCCGAGAAGCCGGCGGAGCGCTATCAACTCGGCCTCTGCCTTTCGGGCGGTGGCTATCGGGCCATGCTTTTCCATGCGGGATCGCTTGCAAGGCTGAACGAGGCCGGTCTTCTGGCGAAGCTCGATATGATCTCCTCGGTCTCAGGCGGATCGATCGCCTCAGGCCTGCTCGCCTATGTATGGCCGCGGCTGATCTTTCAGAATGAGGTCGCCGTCAATTTCAAGACGGAATATGTCGACCGCATCCTGGCTTTCAGCCAGATATTCGCCGATGTTCCGAGCTTCCTGAAAGGCGTGTTCAATCCCTTCTCGAGCGGGGCGGAGGAAGCCGCCAAACTCTATGAGCGACATCTGTTCGACGGAAAGTCGCCAAGCCTGAAAGACCTGCCGGGATCGCCCTGGTTCGTCTTCTGCGCCAGCAATCTCAGCACCGGTTCGCTCTTCCGCATGTCCAACCGCTATATCGCGGATTACCGGATCGGCGTGTCGTTTCATCCGGCATTGTCGCTCGCAACCGCGGTAACCGCTTCGGCGGCATTCCCGCCGGTGTTGTCCCCGCTGCGATTGGATCTGTCGCAGTTTTCCTGGAAGAGGGAAAAACTCGACGACACGGTCGGCGAAGCCGTTGCTCCAGGCCGGGCAATCTTGAGCGACGGCGGTGTTTACGACAATCACGGCATCGAGCCGGCGCTGAAACGGTGCGACTGCCTGCTCGTCAGCGACGCCGGCGCGCCTTGGCGGTCCTCTACCCGTGGATATTGGAACTACTTCAGCCAACTCAAGCGGGTGCTCGACACGGCGGACAATCAGGTGAGGTCGTTGCGGCGGCGAGACCTGATCGGCGGCTTCAAGGCGGCCAAACAGGCCGACATACTTGGCCTCGACGACCTCACAAAATCGGCCCTGCGCGCGAGAACGCGTGGCGTCTATTGGTCGATCGACAGCAAGGACGCGAAACTCAAACCATACGCATCCTACACGCTGCCACCGTCGTCGATCGTTCCCGCCGACGTCGGCACCTATCTTCATTTCCTCGGCGCGAGGGAGACGGAGCGCTTGGCGAATTGGGGGCACTATGTCTGCGACGCGATGCTCAACCGGTTTTACCCTTCGCCGCTGGCTCCATCGTTTGGGTCGCCACTGGCGGCAGGGAGCGTGAAGCCATCTTGGGCGGCGAGGGTAAGCAAACGGCTGTTCGACGTCCTGCCTTTGTGACTTCCGGGCCGCGACCAACGGCTAAAGGGTCACCGTGAACGAGAAAGCCGGGCGTGGCAGCCCGGCTTTCTCGGCCTTCAACTCAAGGTCGGCTGTCAGAGTTCAAACGCGATGATTGCGGATGAGCGCTACTTAGGCTCTCTCAGCTGCACCCGCTCGTCGCCCCGCAAGTATCGCACTTCTCGCAGGTGCCGTTCCGCACCATCGTGAAGTTCTGGCACTCCGAGCACATGTTGCCGGTATAGCCCTGCATGATCGAGCGCTGGCGGCGTTCGGCTTCCACCTTCTTGGCTTCGGTCTTGGCCGTGGCCGCATCGGCTGCGGCCTTGTCGGAGAAGAGGGCGGTGGCGTCGCTGGTGATTTCGTCCATCACCTCTTCGGCGATCTCCTCGGCCAGTTCCTTGGCGCGCTCCTCGTAATCGCGCTTGAAGGCGACGATTTCGGAGGTGGAGATGGCCGCCGTCGGCTCCAGCTTGCGGGCAGCGCTGCCGGCAAAGGCGGTCACGGTGCCGGTGGAAGCGGCGCGGGCAGGGGCTGCGGTGGCGGCACCCTTGGGTTCGCCCGCCTGGCGCTCGCCGCCGGTGCCGGACACCAGCGTCGGCTTGTAGCCGCGGGTCCAGCCGGTCGACAGCAGGTTGGTCTTGCCTTCCTGGATGCCCTTGCCGAGTGCGGTGTTGGAGAAGTCCGACGTATCGACATGGGCGAGGTCATGACGGCCGAGATAGGAGACGGCAAGCTCGCGGAAGACGTAGTCGAGGATCGAGGTGGCGTTCTTGATCGCGTCGTTGCCGATGACCATGCCGGCCGGCTCGAACTTGGTGAAGGTGAAGGCCTCGACATATTCCTCGAGCGGCACGCCATATTGCAGGCCGAGCGAGATGGCGATGGCGAAATTGTTCATCATCGCGCGGAAGGCAGCGCCTTCCTTGTGCATGTCGATGAAGATCTCGCCGAGGCGGCCGTCGCCGAATTCGCCGGTGCGGAGATAGACCTTGTGCCCGCCGACGGCTGCCTTCTGGGTATAGCCCTGGCGGCGGTTCGGCAGCTTCTCGCGTTCGCGCGAGACGCGTTCGATCACCCGCTCGATGATCTTCTCGGTGATGGTGACGGCCTGGGCGGCGACGGGGGCCTGCAGCAGTTCCTCCAGCGCGTCCTCGTCGTCCTCGTCCTCGATCAGCGAGGCGTTCAGCGGCTGCGACAGCTTCGAGCCGTCGCGATAGAGCGCGTTGGCCTTGAGGCCGAGCTTCCAGGACAGAAGATAGGCGTTCTTGCAATCCTCGACGGTCGCCTCGTTCGGCATATTGATCGTCTTGGAAATCGCGCCGGAGATGAAGGGCTGGGCAGCCGCCATCATGCGGATATGGCTTTCCACCGAGAGATAGCGCTTGCCGATCTTGCCGCAGGGATTGGCGCAATCGAAAACGGGCAGGTGCTCGGCCTTCAGGAAGGGCGCGCCTTCCAGCGTCATCGCGCCGCAGACATGGATGTTGGCCGCTTCGATATCCTTCTTCGAGAAGCCCATATGGTCGAGCAGGCTAAAGCTCATGTCGGCGAGCTGCTCGTCGGAAACCTTCAGCGTCTCCTTCAGGAAGTCGGCGCCGAGCGTCCACTGGTTGAAGACGAACTTGATGTCGAAGGCGCTCTTCAGCGCGGCGTTGACGGCTTCCACCTTCTCGTCGGTCAAGCCCTTGGCCTTCAGCGTCGACGGGTTGATCGCCGGCGCCTGGTTCAGGTTGCCGTGGCCGACGGCATAGGCCTCGATTTCGGCGATCTGGCTCTCGGAATAACCGAGCGTGCGCAGCGCTTCCGGCACGGCGCGGTTGATGATCTTGAAGTAGCCGCCGCCGGCAAGCTTCTTGAACTTGACGAGGGCGAAGTCGGGCTCGATGCCGGTCGTGTCGCAATCCATGACGAGGCCGATCGTGCCGGTGGGTGCGATGACCGAGACCTGGGCATTGCGGTAGCCATGCTGTTCGCCGAGCGCGAGCGCCTTGTCCCAGGCCGATTTGGCATGGGCGGCAAGATCCTGATCCGGGTTTTCCGAATGGATCAGCGCGACCGGGTCGATCGACAGCGCCTCATAGCCCGACGTTTCGCCGTAAGCGGCGCGGCGATGGTTGCGGATGACCCGCAGCATGCTATCGCGGTTCGGCGCGAAGTTCGGGAAGGGCCCAAGTTCGGCAGCCATTTCGGCCGAGGTCGCATAGCAGATGCCGGTCATGATCGCGGTCAGCGAACCGGCAATGGCGCGGGCCTCAGTGGAGTCGTAGGGAATGCCCGAAGACATCAGCAGGCCGCCGATATTGGCGTAGCCGAGGCCGAGCGTGCGGTATTCGTAGGAGAGTTCGGCAATGCGCTTCGATGGGAACTGCGCCATCATCACCGAGACTTCGAGCACGACGGTCCACAGGCGAACGGCGTGTTCGTAGTCGGCGATATTGATGCGCTTGGTGGCCTTGTCCTTGAACTGAAGAAGGTTCAGCGAGGCAAGGTTGCAGGCGGTGTCGTCGAGGAACATGTATTCCGAGCACGGGTTCGAGCCGCGGATCGGGCCGCCGGCGGGCGAGGTGTGCCAGTCGTTCATCGTCGTGTTGAAGTGGATGCCCGGATCGGCCGAGGCCCAGGCGGCGTAGGAAATGGTTTCCCAGAGGTCGCGCGCCTTCAGCGTCTTCATCACTCGGCCGTCCTTGCGGGCGGTCAGCTTCCATTCGCCGTCATTTTCGACGGCGCGCAGGAAGTCGTCCTTGATCGAGACGGAGTTGTTGGAGTTCTGGCCGGAGACCGTGAGATAGGCTTCCGAATCCCAATCCGTGTCGTAGGTCTTGAATTGAAGATCCTTGTAGCCCTGGCGGGCGAACTGGATGACGCGCTGGACGTAATTTTCCGGAACCTGGTCCTTCTTGGCGGCGCGGATTTCGCGCTTCAGGGCAGGGTTCTTGGCCGGATCGAAGCAATCGCCGTTGTCACCGCCTTCGCAATTGAAGCAGGCCTTCATGATCGTTTTCAGATGCTTGGCGACGACCTTCGAGCCGGTGACGAGGGCTGCGACCTTCTGCTCTTCCTTGACCTTCCAGTTGATGTATTCCTCGATATCGGGATGGTCGATATCGACGACCACCATCTTGGCGGCGCGGCGCGTCGTGCCGCCCGACTTGATGGCGCCGGCGGCGCGATCGCCGATCTTCAGGAAGCTCATCAGGCCGGAGGAGCGGCCGCCGCCGGAAAGCTTTTCGCCTTCGCCGCGCAGCATCGAGAAGTTGGAACCGGTGCCGGAGCCATATTTGAACAGGCGCGCTTCACGCACCCAGAGATCCATGATGCCGCCTTCGTTGACGAGATCGTCTTCGACCGACTGGATGAAGCAGGCATGCGGCTGCGGATGTTCGTAGGCCGACTTGGACTTGGTCAGCTTGCCGGTGAAGGGGTCGACATAGAAATGGCCCTGGCCGGGACCGTCGATGCCGTAGGCCCAGTGCAGGCCGGTGTTGAACCACTGCGGCGAGTTCGGCGCGACGCGCTGGGTGGCGAGCATATAGGCAAGCTCGTCCTTGAAGGCGGCAGCATCTTCTTCCGAAGAGAAATAGCCGCCCTTCCAGCCCCAATAGGTCCAGGTGCCGGCGAGGCGGTCGAAGACCTGGCGCGCATCGATTTCGGAGCCGGTCTGCTCATCCTTCGGCAGGGCCTTCAGCGCCGCATCGTCGGGAACGGAGCGCCACAGGAAGGAAGGAACGTCGTTTTCCTCGACCTTCTTCAGCCGGGTGGGGACGCCGGCCTTGCGGAAATACTTCTGCGCCAGGACGTCGGTCGCGACCTGGGAGAACTGCGCGGGAACGTCGATATTCTCGAGGCGGAACACGATCGAACCGTCGGGGTTCTTGATCTCGCTGGTCGCCTTGCGGAATTCGATATCCGCATAGGCGCCTTGGCCGGCCTTCGTGAAACGACGTTCGATGCGCATGGTCTTGACCTCGTGTTGGCGCCCAGTCCCCACGACCGGGGCGCAAAATTCCTATCCGGCGGCACATTGTCGTCGTGCAGCCAGTCTCGTTTCCGTATTGTCACAGGGGTGTCATCCGGAGATGTCCTTCCTGTATCTTGTGGTGATGGTGGCTGCAAACGCTAAATATAGTATTAACAGCTTATTATCGCCAGTCCCGACGTCACTTTTTTTGGAGGCTGAAAATCGCGCAGAGATCCTGTCAGGCTTGACACCGTTCCCGGCACATCGCCCTGATTCCGCGTCCTAATTTTCAATAGGGAACCGGGCTCGTTACCTCCGGTCCTGTCGCCGCCGCAACATCAGGGACAGTAAGTTTGAAACGGGTGATTCCGTCAAGGGCTGGATCTTAATTGATTGCTAACCACAACATCTTGTGGATGCGCCTGTGGAGATTGGGGAAAGCCGGGGAGCCCTGAAATTACAATGGCTTGCAGGCGCTGCCGGCTAAGGAAAAGGCTTAAACGGCAAAAAAGCGTCCTGCGGCAAATCTTGTGATGGCATTTCCGGCGCAAATGCGCATGGCGATTCGCCGGAAATATCGGGGCTGTCGAACTGCGCCGGCGACGCTGCCGGCGCACTCCGAGAGGTGGCGGTCAGCGCGCGCCCTTGGCGATCGGCTCCTGATAGGTGAAGCCCATATCCCAGGGAAAATAGATCCAGGTGTCCTGGCTTACTTCGGTGATGAAGGTATCGACGGTCGGCACGCCCTTCGGCTTGGCATAGACGCAGGCGAAATGCGCCCTGGGCAGCATGGTGCGCACCTGCGCGGCGGTCTTGCCTGTATCGGTGAGATCGTCGACGACCAGCACGCCTTCGCCGCCGTTTTCCGCAAGCTCGGGCGCAATTCCCTTGAGCAGCACCATGTCACCCTGGTTGGCATAGTCATGATAGGAGGCGACGCAGACGGTTTCGATCAGGCGGATGTTCAATTCGCGCGAGATGATCGCGGCCGGAACGAGGCCGCCGCGGGTGATGCAGACGATCGCCTTGAACGTCTGGTCGAGGCCGGCAAGCCGCCAGGCAAGGGCGCGCGCATCGCGGTGGAACTGATCCCAGGAAACGGGAAAGGCTTTATCGGGAAGGGACATCGGGCTGCTCCGCGGCATGATAGAGATGACACGCCGTTTGCCGGCGACCGGACGGGCTTGCGGCGGCGATCGGCAAAACAAGAAATCGCGCGAGCCGGAACTGCGCGAGATCGGCCGAGGCTCGAAGCCCTCATCGGTCGCCGCAATTAGCGGGATTTGCCGGCAAAACGCAAGAGCGGCCAACTATTCCGGCAAGCGGATCAACGCGACAGCAGCGTCAGCGCCGTCATCGATTGCAGCAAAGTCCTCGTCGTGCCGCCGAAGATCATCTGCCAGAGCCAGGAATGGGTATAGGCGCCCATCACGAGGAGATCGATGCTGTCGTCGGAAAGCCGGTTCTCGATGACATGCGAGGTGTTCTTATCGACGCTTCGGGCTGTCAAAAGCGTCGTCTTCACGCCGTGGCGGGCCAGTGTCGCGGCGATCTCGGCGCCTGGGATCATCGATGATTGCGGCGCCATCTCGGCCGGATCGACCGAAAGGATCTCGACCTCCTCGGCCGCCTTCAGGAACGGCAGCGCGTCGAAGGTTGCGCGCGCCGCCTCCTTCGAGCCGTTCCAGGCGATCAGCACACGTTTGATCGGCTTCGGCTGGCGGATGATATAGGGGATCATCAGCACCGGCCGGCCGGTTTCGAAGAGGAAACTGTCGAGATCGACATGGCTGTCAGATGGGTTGGCCGGATCGGCTTGTGACGCAATCAAAAGATCGGCGCTGTGCGCGCTGTCGATCAGCGGTGCGGAGCCGTAGCCGGTCGATGTGGCAAAGCTGCGCCATTCGGAGGAGGTGCCGGCGGCCTGCGCCTTGGCGCGGAATATGGCCTCGACGGCGGTCGTTTCGCTATGCGCCATGTCCTGCAGCGCCTGCACGGCGACCGGATCAGGAATTTCCATCGGCGCCACCAGCGGCACGGCGGAGATGTTTTCGGCGTGCAGTCCGATCACATGAGCGCCGTTTTCGGCGGCAATGGCAAAGGCGAAATCGGCAACGGCGGCGCTATTGTCTCTCGTATCGAGAATGGCGAGAATGGTTTTGTAAGACATATCAATTCTCCTTGCGCTGAAACGGCTGGCGCCAGCGATGGAATGCACCGGTCCTCTCTGCTGTTCCTTGACCGATATCAAGGATGGCCAGTTCCCGTGCTGTCCTCACGCCTCGGCGGAATGGTTCTCAGTGACCTCCTTTTTCCGGCGGATGGCGTCGATCATCGCATGCACCTCGGCGCCGGCCGCATCGATCGCCGCCTGTGCGCGGCCGCGCACGACGATCTCGGTCGAGAATTTCTGGCCGATATATCTGGGATAGGAACCGATGCTGGTGTCCGGATGGGCTTTCTGAATGGCGGCAAGCGGCGTGCCGATATCGCCTTCGCCATAAGGGCAGGCGATGGCGAGCGAGAGCACCGGCGTGCCGGTTCGAAGCGTTGGCAGCACATTGTCGACCATCGCCTGAAAAACCTGCGGCACGCCGGCCATGACATAGACATTGCCGATGATGAAACCCGGCGCGGTCGAGACCGGATTGGCGATATGGGCCGCCCCGCGCGGCATGCGCGCCATGCGCTGGCGCGCCTCGGTGAATTCCATCTCGCGGCGGCGATACATCTCGGCCAGCAGCGTCATCGCCGCCTCGTCATGCTCGCAGGGCAGGCCGAACGCCTTGGCGATCGCATCGGCGGTGATGTCGTCATGCGTCGGCCCGATGCCGCCCGAGGTGAAGACATAGTCATATCGAGCGCGAAGCGCGTTCAGCGCCTCGACGATCGCCTCCTCATCGTCGGCGACGATGCGCACCTCCTTGAGATCGATGCCGGAAAGGGTGAGGAGCTCGGCGAGGTGCCCGATATTTTTGTCCTTGGTGCGGCCGGAAAGCAGTTCGTCGCCGATGGCGAGCATGGCGGCGGTGACGACGGTGTCATGGCTCATGGGGTGTTCCGTGATGTGAGGCTGGTCAATAGGTAGCGCCCTTCGGCGGCTTTGCAAACAGGCACCGTTACGCACGTTTTGCTGACCGCAAGTGAATTTTCATCTGCGACACGCGGCACCCGCTACAAGCAGCGGAACCTCCCCGCCAGTTCTTACGCGAGTAAAGATGATCCGGGACGGGCGGGAGATACTGGATGCGAACAGCTCTCGCTTTTGAAGCCTCTCCCGAATCGTAATCCACCTCGCACTTACCCATAAATTCAATGGTTTAAGCGATGGCCTTAAATCCATCCATCATCCGCGGCAAAAAATGGGAGAATTTCCCACTGTCAATAATTGACAAATGGGAAAATTTCCCATTTATGCGGGCGGCGCCGCGGCGGCAGGAGAAACGATCCCTATCCGGTCTTGGCGATCGATGCCGCTCATGAAGCGGCAAGCCGCATAGGCGAGAGGGAACAACATCCGATCATGACTGTCCTCGCCGCCTGGCTGGTTATTGCAGCGATTTTGCTCTTCGGGATGACCCTTCATCGTGCGTTTGTGCGTCGGTTGAACCATGGTGTTGATCCTTCTGTTCGTGACGGGACGGATCCGCTCCTCAGCGGCATCTTGCCGGGACTCGCGCTCATCGGTGGTCTGGCAACCGCTCTTGGAGCGGTTCATCTGTTGCGCGCGGAAGTCGTGCTGCCACTGGCGGCTATCCTGATGATCCTGTGCCGGAATGACGTGCTGACGATCCTTATCGACTTGAGCGGTTTGGCCATGACGAGTGCGCGGGCAATCGCCAAAGGCAATCCGTTTCCCCTCCTGGCCGCCGTTGCATTTATCGGCCTGGCTTGCCTATTGTCGGTTGCCGCTCTTTTCCCGGCGGGATCAGCCGACGTTTGGGCTTTCCAGATTCCGCTCGCGCAAAGCATCGTTTCCCATGGCGGATTTGTAACGCCGCAGATAGGCAGCAATTTCTACGGAAACATACCGCTTTTCTTTAATGTGCTTTTCGCCAGCACATTGCTGTTCGTCGATCACTGGTTCGCGGCAGGCTTGCTGAACGCGGTGATTTTTCTCGCATTCCTGTTGTTGCTTGTAAGCTGCGCGCACCGCTGGCGGGCCGCCGGATCATTGCTGGTCTGCTTCCTGATCGCCTTCCAGCCCTTTTTTACATCGGGGGCTGCGGTTCCTCTCACGGACCTTCCAAGATCGTGTTTTTCGGTTGCCGCCGTCCTTTATCTTTGGCGGTACCTCGAAACCTCACGGCCTTCGGAGCTTGTCTCCTGTGCTCTCGTCCTGGGCGGGGCCGTCGGCGGCAAATACACCGAACTTCAAATGGTTGGGTTGATCGGCCTGGCGCTGTTGCCTTCGATCTGCCGCGGAAAGCTGCCATTGCCGCTTTTCGTGACATGCCTTGCCGCCTTTTTGTCGCTGGCCGGCTATTGGTACGCCAAGAATCTCATCGTGCTCGGCAACCCCATCTACCCTTTCATGTTCGGACATCCCGGGCTTTCGGATCAATGGATGGCGGACTATACGCTTGAGCTCGGACGCGCTTTCGATCCGGCAAACCGGGTTTTTGTCACCAATCTGACAACCCGCCAGGGCTGGCACGACTTTTTCTTCATCATGCATGATTGGTTTCTGGATCGCAGGCTCTATGCGATCGTCGCACTCATCCTCATCATCGGCGGCTTCATCGCGTCGCCGAGACGGATATTCGTGCTGGTTGCAATGACTGCCGCGATGTTCATCATCTGGTATGTCGTCATGTTCAACCATATCCGATGGGCGACGCCGGCTTATTTGCTTTATTTTTCGACCGCTTATATCGGCGCGAGCTTGATGGCGGAGAAAATTGCAGTGAGCAAAACCGCTCAGCCGGGTGGGTTTGTGTTCGATATGTCCGTCCGTCTGCTGGCAGGACGCAGGGCCGTCAGCGGCCATTTGTTTGCCTTCGCAGTGACGGTCGCAGCGCTTGTGGTTTTCTGCCTTCCTGCCGCAAAATTCATATACCGCCCCAGCGGCCAGCCCTATTGCTGGATGGAGCAGGGAGTCATGGATGTCCTGATTGGCCGGCAAAAACTCGATGATTTTCTTGGCGCCCAGCGCGAAGGCTACATCATTTATCGCTATGTCGCGGCGAGTGATTTGAGGACGGTATTTCAACCATTCGACACCTGCAGCACTTTATATGCGGCTGCCTACACAGGCGGCAGAGATAAGGGATGGTTGCTGCGGCCCTATATATTTCCTCAATCCGAAAACGATGTGGACGCCTTCATCAAACGCAATAACATCCGGTACTTTGTCCGGGTGACAGAGAAGCAGGAATTGTTGGCTGATCGCATCGGCGCCACCAAGTTTGCGTTGGCGGAAAAAACCATATCGCGAATGTTGCCGGAATCGACTTTGCTGCTGAAAGATGGATTTGGGTGGGAACTCTACCGGTTCAACGGTTTTCCCTCGCAATGAAACCGACAGGCCTGCGGAGCTGCATAGGTCTGATCGGTGGCCTGATCTATATCGGTTTATGGTGCGGACGGCGGGGGTCGAACCCGCATAGCCTAGGCCGAGGGATTTTCATACCGCTACGGCTTTCGCCGCCGCCTTCCGGCGTTTGTGGTCTGGACTATACCTTCACCCTAGCTTCCGCCTTAGGTGCTGCCCGTCTAGTCTCTACACCTTCCCCTGAGGGGGCTTGGCTCGGGATTGCCATCTGACAGGTTTCCCCGACTTTGAGCAGTTCTACATCAGGCGTTTCCGCCCGTGCACTCAATTTTGCTTTAAGTCCCTTGTGTCTACCGATTCCACCACGTCCGCGTGGGACCTCCCTGCTAACAAAGAGAGACGGCATTCTCAACCGATATTCAGGGGGTGACATGCGATTCCGCGGCGGGAGAGGTGAGTGTCGGATATCAGGCGTCGGGCAGATGGCGCTCCAAACGCTAGTCGCTTCGAGTGTCCGGCAGTGCTCGCCGTCGAGAAGCGAGCAGACGCGCCAACGATGTGATCACAAGTCGTCCTTGGCGCCGATCAAGTCTGCCGGGGTCTCAGCGACAATCTATCGGCCCCGGTCATACGGGTTCGATCTGATCGCCCGTATCACTTCATAATTCCGTTGAACATGCATGTATATTGTGCATAAAGGCGAGTTATCGCTTGACAAGTGCATTTTCGGTGCAAGCATTGCGCCGCGACAGTTGAGTAAGTGTTGTCTTCTGGGAGTAAGGCGATGGTTTACGATTGGAGTGGGACTAAGGTTCGGCGCATCCGGATCTTCAAGGCCGGTGTTGCGCTTGTTCTGGGAACTGCGATGGCCGCAATCCCGCTGTTCTTGTGGGCGGTGCAAGTGGCCGATTTCTAGAGTGTCCTTAGCGCGTCGGAGAAGACGCGCTAAGGACACTCTATCACTTCCGAACCGCACAGATTCCGAATTGGATTTTCGGGCTTACCTGTGGTCTGTTCCCTCTAATCGTCAGCGTTCTGTGAGCGGAACGGGGCGCGGCGCCCTGGTTTCGCGCCACCAGTTGATCACCCAGCCGGCCAGCAGCCCGAGGGCCGCGCCCATCGCCTTGACGCCGGCGTCATGCAGGCGCGGATGGCGGGTCGGCGTGAAGTATTGCAGATATTCGATGGCGACCGCCCCCGTTATCAGCAGCGCGGCCACCAGTTTCCACTGTCTGGGATAGGCGAGCGCGAAGGCGAGGCCGAGGAGAACATAGGCGCCGCCACGATCCGTATCGACGCTCGTGACCGTATGCGGTCTCAGCCCGATCGGCGAAACCGTGAGAAAGAGGATCAAGGCGAGCAGCAGCCAGGCGAGCGGTCTTGCGAATTTGACGATCATCATCGCTCCATATAAGTGGCAGGCCTTTGCATTGACAGTTAAAATCAGTTCATCTGCCGCCGATTTTGCGATTGGCTTAAGAAACGCTTCCCGAGGCCGGAACCGGCATCAGGAGATGAGCGGCTCGGTCAGCGAACCGGAAATGGCGGGAGCCGGCTTTCTTTTGCCGGCCGGCCTGTGCCATAGCGGCGGCGGCTACTCTTTAGGAATGGACCACGCCCGTGACAAGACTTGAAGTCGAAAGCGCCGAAGCGGCAATGCGCAGCCTTTTCCCGGCGACGCCACTGCAGCTCAATGACCATCTCTCCGCCCGCTACGGCGCCGATATCTGGCTGAAGCGCGAGGATCTGTCGCCGGTGCGCTCCTACAAGATCCGCGGCGCCTTCAATTTCTTCCGCAAGGCGATCGGGCAGGGTGCTTCAGGCAAGACCTTCGTCTGCGCCTCGGCCGGCAATCACGCTCAGGGCTTCGCCTATGTCTGCCGCCATTTCGGCGTGCCGGGCGTCGTCTTCATGCCGGTGACGACACCGCAGCAGAAGATCGACAAGACGCGCATGTTCGGCGCCGAATTCATCACCATCCGACTGTTCGGCGATTTCTTCGACCAGTGCTACCAGGCCGCGCGTGACCATGTCGAGGCGATCGGCGGCGTCATGGTGCCGCCCTTCGACCACGCCGATATCATCGAGGGGCAGGCGACCGTCGCCGCCGAAATCCTGCAGCAGCTGCCTGATGGAGCGGTGCCTGACATGGTCGTGCTGCCGGTCGGCGGCGGCGGGCTTGCCGCCGGCATTACCGGTTATCTCGACGGCATCGTGCCGAAATCGGCCTTTGTCTTTGCCGAGCCGGCCGGTGCGCCGAGCCTCAGGCGCAGCATCGAGGCGGGCCAGGTGACGACGCTTGCCAAGGTCGACAACTTCGTCGACGGCGCAGCCGTCGCCCGCATCGGCGATCTGAATTTCGCCGCGCTTCGCGATTTTCCGGCGAGCCAAGTGCAGCTGATGCCCGAGAACGCCGTCTGCGTCACCATTCAGGAGATGCTGAATGTCGAGGGCGTCGTGCTGGAGCCGGCTGGCGCCCTGTCGCTGACGGCGATCGCCGCGATGGACGCTGAGGCGATCCGCGGCAAGACCATCGTTGCGGTCGTCTCCGGCGGCAATTTCGATTTCGAGCGCCTGCCTGACGTAAAGGAAAGAGCCATGCGTTACGCAGGGCTGAAGAAATACTTTATCCTCAGGCTGGCCCAGCGCCCCGGCGCGCTCAGGGATTTCCTCAATCTGCTCGGCCCCGACGACGATATCGCCCGCTTCGAATATCTGAAGAAATCGGCGCGCAATTTCGGCTCGATCCTGATCGGCATCGAAACCAAGGCGCCGGAGAATTTCGCTAGGCTGATCGAAAATTTCGAAGCTGCCGGCATGGGTTACGAGGATATAACCGAAAACGAGATCCTCGCCAGTCTGATCATTTGACTTGGCGAGCGCGATACCGCCGTGTTAGAGACGGATCATGGCTTCGTTCCTTTCAAATCTCTTTTCGATGTTCTCCGGCGGCAAGGCTGCTTCGGAGGCGGCAGGCCCCGCCGGCGAGCCGCAGCTTTACGGCGATTGCACGATCTTTGCGGAGCCGCGCAAGGAAGGCAGCCAATACCGTCTGGCCGGCCGTATCGAAAAGAAGGTCGGCGACGAGGTGCTGGTGCGCAATTTCATCCGCGCCGATCTTTTCTCGTCCTCCGACGACGCGATCGAGTGCACAGTGCGCAAGGCGCACCAGATCATCGACCAGCATGGTCCGTCGCTCTTCGGCGACGGCGAGAAGCTTCGCCAGGTCTGAAGCCGCGATCGTTCCGACTGGGGTGTCGGACAGAAGTTCCTTGCTTTTCAATCGTGTGACTTGAGCCGTCATCCCAAATATGAGAATGCGCTCACGCAATCTTAAAGGATTGCAGTGAAAGCTACGGCCTGCAGGATTTGCAGGACGCCCTCGTGTTTGACTTTTTCGGACAATCGATCAAAGGATCGGCAGCCGCGATCGCCGCATCCGCGCGGCGGCGCCGGCCTGCAGCCGAGGTGTCGTAATGGAGACGCTCAACCTCGTTCTCTTCGTCGTCGAAGCCGTCGCCTATTTCGTGCTGATGGTGACGCTTCTGCACTTCCGCCATCGGCTCGGTCTCGGGGTCTTCCTGACGGCGCTCGGCGTCATGCATTTCATGGAGACCTATCTGGCGGCGGTCTTTTACGTCTCGCTGCCGTTCGGGGATGTGTCGCCGGGTTCATCCGTCTTCTTCTCCGGCAAGCTGATGATGATCCTGATGCTGTATCTCTGGGAGGATGCCGCGACGGTGCGCCAGCCGATCTACGGCCTGTTCCTCGGCAACCTGCTCACCGTCGGCATCGCCTGGGTGCTGCAACTGCACCAGCCGCTGCAACTATCGTCAAACCATGCGCCCGACGTCGATTTTCTCAAGGAGATGGGCTGGCTGATGATCTGGGGCACGGCGCTGCTCTATGTCGATGCGCTCGGTATCATCCTGCTCTACGAAAAACTCGGCGATTTCTTCCGCAGGCGTGTCGTGCTGCGTTTCATGATCTCCGGCTTCGTGCTGCTGACTTTCGACCAGATCGGCTTCTTCGCCGCGCTGCACTATTTCCTCGATGTGCCGGTCGCCGTATTCTGGGGCGGCTGGAAGGCGAAGATGCTTTCCGTCTGCCTCTATGGGGCGATGTTTGCGATCTATGAATATCGTATCCGCCGCCTCGGCGCCGATGCCGCCGCGCGCTCCATCAGCGACGTCTTCGGCGATCTGACGTTCCGCGAGCGCTACAACGATCTTCTGGAGCGCACCGGCCGCGACATGCTGACCGGCGTCTATGACCGCACGCGCATGGAGCTGGAGGCGCCGCTGATGTTGCGCGAGGCGCTGCGGCAGGGGCTGTCTGCGACCGTTCTCATTATCGACGCCGATCACTTCAAGGACGTCAATGATGGTTACGGTCATCTCCAGGGTGACGTGGTGCTGAAGTCGATCGCCGCCCGGCTCGGCACAACGCTGCGCTCCAGTGACCGCATCTTCCGCTTCGGCGGCGAGGAGTTCGTCGCTGTCTGCCCCGGCACGAACCATGAGGAAGGACTGCTGCTTGCCGAGCGTCTGCGCTGGACGATCGCCACCAGCGTCAAGACGCCGGATGACAATCCGGTCACCGTCAGTATCGGCGTTGCGACCGCCGACGAGGACGGCACCAGTTTCACCACGGTGCTGTCGGCTGCCGACGGCCGGCTTTACGCGGCAAAGAAGAGCGGCCGCAACTGCGTCGTCGGCCGCTCCGGCGTGGTGAAACTCGGCTAAGCCGGCCGATCTCCCGATCAACACGATAGGTCTGGCGCCGGTGTTTGAGGTGTTGCTCAAACCCAAACAACTGTCTTCACATGTGTTTATTTTCAATAGCTTATAAGAACAATAAAAACGGCTTGTTGGCATAATGCAAACGTGATCTCCATTGCCTCGACATTTCGCATGCGAGGGGCGTGGAGACATGAGCGATATAGCGGTGCGAACGAAGGTTGATGGCGGCGAATTTGCCGTTTTGTGCATCGGCGGGTTTCTTCTTTCGATCGCCTATGGCGTGACCTTTCTGATCCCGGTGCTGGTCGGAGAGCGCGGCGGCAACGAGGCGCTTGCCGGCCTGATCATCTCGGCCGCGACCGTCAGCACCGTCGTTCTGGTGATCCTCTCCGGCCATATCGCCGATGCCATCGGCTCTGCGCGGGCGGTGGCGGTTTCCGGGCTCTTTCTTGCCGCCTCCGCGCTGGGATTTGCCACGGTCCCGGCAGCCGGGCTCAGCCTGATGGCCGTCGGTTTCGTCCTCGGCATCGGCTGGGGCACGTTTTATGCGCTCGGCCCCATCCTGGTCGCCGCGATCACCGAGCCGGAGCATCGGATCAGATTCTTTGCTCTGCTTTCGGGATCGATGATGTCGGGCATCGGCGCCGGACCGATCATCGGCCGCATTGCCACCGGCTGGTCCTTGCCGATCGAGACGGCCTTCGCCTTTGCGTTCCTGTCCAGTCTCGCCGGCGGCGCGCTGTATTTCCTGCTGCATCTGCGGCTGACCTATGCCGGCAAAATTCTCCCGCATGTCAACAAGATCTCCTTTGCCGCGGCCCGTCAGGTGATCGGTTCGCGGGCGATCTATTCCATCGTCATGGTCGGCATCGGCGGCGCGATCTTCGGCGGGCTGTCCAGCTTTCAGACAAGCTACGCCAAAGCGCATGGTTTTGACTATTCGCTGTTCTTCATCGGCTTCATGTCCGCCGCCATCCTGAGCCGGCTGTTCGTGGCGGGATATGTGGTCAAGAAGGATCCATTCTATTCGCTTCTGGTGCTGACCAGCCTGACGCTGGTCTCCATCCTGCTGTTCCTGGTGGTGACATCCAGTCAGCTGGCCTATCTCGGCGCCGCGGCGATGCTGGGCCTGGGCTATGGGCTGACCTATTCCGTCATCAACGGCCTGGCGGCAAACGAGGCGCCCGCGGGCCTTATGCCGCAATCGCTGCTCTTGTTCTCGCTGTCCTATTTCATCGGCGTTTTCGGCTTTCCGCTGATCGCCGGCAACCTGATCGTCTCCTCGGGCATCCAGACGATGCTCTATGTCCTGCTGTTGCTTGCCGTCGCCAATTTGGCAATCGTCCTGTTTCGTATTACCCGCCGCGTCAGGAATGGCTAAGCGATGCTGGGCAAGGTCGACTTGCCCAGCCTTCGTTCGCTCAGGCAGCCCGGAAGATCTTGGCGCCCGCAGGTGCGCTCGTCATGCCGCCATCGACGGTGATCTCGATACCGGTGACGTTGGACGCGTCATCCGAGGCCAGATAGAGCGCCGCCTTGGCGATTTCGTCGGCTTCGTTCATGCGGCCGAGCGGGCTCATGCCGCCAAGCCGGGCCTCGAGTGCCGACATCGCGTCTTCCGTCTGTGCCATCGGCGACCAGATCGGCGTCTTCGTGCCGCCGGGCGTCACCTGATTGACGCGGATGCCGCGCGGTGCAAGCTCGGAGGCCATATTGCGCGTCATGGCGCGCACCGCCGCCTTGCTCGCTGCATAGGCTGACCAGCCGGGAGCCCCGACCACGGCGTGCACGGAACCGTTGAGAATGACCGAAGCGCCGTCGTTAAGATGCGGCAGGGCCGCCTGCACGGTGAAGAAAACCGCCGTGAGATTGGTGCTGATGATCTGGTCGAATTGCGCGGGCGACGTGTCACCGAGCGGTGTCGCGCCGCCGATGCCGGCATTGGCGAAGACGATATCGAACTTGCCGGCCGTTCCGGCCGCTTCAGCAAAGGCCTTTTCGGTGGCGACGGCATCGGTGACGTCGAGCCTCAGGGCCACTGCGCCGGCGCCAAGCGCCTTTTCGGCGGCGGCCAGCGTTTCCGGATTGCGGCCGGTAATCACGACCTTGGCGCCCTCATCGATGAAGGCCTTGGCGGTCGCAAGACCGATGCCGCTATTGCCGCCGGTGATCAGGGCCACCTTGTTTCTTAGACGCATGATTCATGCTCCTCTTGGAAATGACAACGATCTGGATTATGATCGTTATCTATAAGGATTATGATTGTAATCTACATAAGTCAAGAGGCACCGATGGGGCGTTCGCAGCTGGAAAAACAGAAGACGCATGAGAAGATCGTCGAGACCGCGTCCAGGCGGCTGCGCGAAGCGGGGCTCGACGGTATCGGCGTTGCCGACCTGATGAAGGAGGCCGGGCTGACCGTCGGCGGCTTCTACAAGCACTTCGCCTCCCGTGACGATCTGGTCGCCGAGGCGATCCAGTCGGCTTTCGATTCATGGGGGCGCAAGCTGGAGGCCGAGGGGATCAACCCGGCGGAGATGACGGCTGCCGATATTGCCGAGCGTTATGTCAGCACCTGTCACCGCGACAATCCCGGCGAGGGCTGCCCTTTTGCTGCGCTGACCTCCGATATATCGCGCAGCGGCGAGAAGGCGCGAGCGATCGCGACGGGCGGACTGAGGCGCAACTTCGAGGGATTGGCGAGCAAGGCCGCGGGAGCCGATGAAGGGGAAAGACGGCGCAAGGCGATCATGGCCTTCGCCATGATGGCCGGCGGCGTCGGTCTTGCCAGGATTTCTTCCGACGAGGCGCTGTCGGCCGAAATCCTGGAGACGGTCCGGGATTTTGTCGGCGGTATCGACAAATGACGAACGGCCGGCGAAGGCCGGCCGTCCCATGGAATATTGAAGAACCGATCAGGCGGCGAGAGCGATTTCCTCGACGCGCGACTTGGCGGCTTCGATGGCCTTTTCGGCAGCTTCCGGACCGAAAGCCAGGCCTTCGACATAGATGGTCTCGACGTCTGTGATGCCGAGGAAGCCGAAGATCGACTTCAGGTACGGCACGGCATGGTTCAGGGGAGCGGCCGGGCCCTGCGAATAGACGCCGCCGGAGGTGAGCACGACATAAACCTTCTTGCCGGTGACGAGGCCGACCGGGCCGCTTTCCGTGTACTTGAAGGTCACACCGGCGCGGGCGACGTTGTCGATCCAGGTCTTCAGCGACGAGTAGATGTTGAAGTTGATGAGGCCGGTGCTGATGACGATCGTATCGGCGGCAAAGAGTTCATTGACGAGTTCGTCCGACGTCTTGATGGCGGCGACTTCCTCGGCGGTGCGTGCCTCTGCCGGCTTGCGGATGGCGCCGGTGAACAGGTCATCGATGTGCGGCAGCGGGTTGGAGGCGAGGTCACGGCGAACGACGACGCTGCCCGGCTTCTGGTTCTTCAGCTTTTCGGCGAGATCGACGGCGATCGGGGTCGAGAGCGACTCGGCGCGCGGGCTGGACGTCAGAAGAAGGATGGACGACATGCTGCATTTCCTTTCGAATTGAATTTGACGGCTCGTTGCTGGGAGGTGAGCCTCGGTGTCGAGGAGGAAAATAAGTCTGGCCCGCTATCGAAAAAACGGTGATAATGTCGATCGAAATTATCGATGGAATGGATGGCAGATGCTTCCGAACCCGACTTTGGACCAGTTGCAGGTGTTTTTGACCGTTGCCGAAACCGGCAGCTTTTCGGCCGCATCGCGGGCGCTGAACCGTGCGCAGTCGGTCGTCAGCTATACGATCGCCAATCTGGAAGCACAGCTGGAAATGCCGCTTTTCGAGCGCTCCGGCGCCCGCCAGCCGAAGCTGACGGAGGCGGGTAAGGCGATGCTCGAGGATGCGCGGCGCATTCTGGGCGACCTGCAGGTCATGCGCGCGCGCGTCAAGAGCCTGCGGGAAGGCCTCGAAGCCGAGGTTTCCGTCGCCATCAGCGTCATGGTGCCTTCCCGCGCGATGGTGGATGTGCTGCACGAATTCCGCGAAAGATACCCGACCGTTTCGTTGAACCTCAATGTCGGTGAACTCGGAATGGTCATGGATCTCGTTCTGAGCGGCAAGGCGACGATCGGTATCGGCGGCGCGGTCCTCAAGCCGGACGATTCGGTGGTCACCGAACGGATCGGCCATTCCTTCATGCTGCCGGTCGCCGCGCCCGACCACCCGCTTGCCGCGATCGGCCGGCCGCTCACGCTCGGCGACGTGCGCGAGGAAGTGCAGCTCGTCGTCACCGACGCGTCAGGCCGGACGAAGGGGCGGGATTTCAACGTTCTTTCCTACAAGACGTGGCGCGTCAGCGATATTGCGACAAAGCACCAGCTGATTAAGGCCGGTCTCGGCTGGGGCGGTCTTCCGGCATCCATCATACATGACGATCTGCGCAGCGGCGCGCTGATCCATCTCGACCTGGATGCCTATGAACAGGGCGAGTATGGCATCTATTCGATGCGCCAGCTCGCCAATCCGCCCGGACCGGCCGCCAGCTGGATGATCGACGCCTTCCGTACGCGGCTTTCCTATTGCCCGAACCAGGCCGATTTTCATGCCGAGATGGCGGAACTGCGCGACACCGCTCCGCCGCTCGCGGCCGAATGACGAAGGCGCGGAGCCGCGCCTTCGCCGATATGCCTTCGGTTAAAGAACCAGCCTGAACTTCGAGAAGCCGTCGGCCCCGTCGCCGGCCTCCTCGATCTTGACGCTCTTGACCGCAGCGAGGAACTGCTTCGCCTTCGGGCCGCTTTCGAAGGTCGCCGTCGTGCCCGGCAGCGGCTTGAAGGTCCAGTTCGCATCGGCCGACGGATTGATCGTGCCCTGCTCGTGGACGTAGCGCACGATGACGTCGCGGTTGGTGTCCGGCGCCTGGAAGATCACCTTGTCGGCAGCGATCTCCGGGAAACTGCCGCCGCCGCCGGCGCGGTAATTGTTGGTGACGACGACGAACTTCTGGGCCGGATCGATCGGCTTGCCATCGAAGGCGAGGTTCTGAATACGGTTGGCATCCGGATTGATCGCCTTGCCGGACGAATCATATTTCGGCGGCTGCGACAGGTCGATCTGATATGTAACGCCGTCGATCACGTCGAAATTGTAAGACGGGAAGTCGGCGTTGAGCAGCGGCGCATCCTTCGCGCCGGCGTCGATGTGATTGAACATGCCGGCCGACATTTCCAGCCAGTTCTTCACCTGGGCGCCGGTGATCGCGACAGCCTGCACCGTGTTCGGATAGAGATAGAGGTCGGCGACGTTCTTGATGGCGATATCGCCGGCCGGCACATCGGTGTAATAGTCGGCGCCGCCGCGGCCGCCGGCCTTGAAGGGAGCTGCGGCCGAAAGCACCGGCAGATCCTTGTACTCGGTGTCGGCGAGCATCTGCTTGATGTACCAGGTCTGGGCCTGGCTGACGACCTGCACGGAAGGATCGTCGGCGACCAGCGCGAAATAGGAATAGAGCGGTGCCGACGTCTTGCCGACCGGCGTGCGGACATAGGCGAGCGTCGCCTCATGCTCGGCCTTGGCGGCTTCGACCACGTCTTTCTTATCGGCGTAGTCGGCGACCACTTTCTTCTTGTCGTCGCGATGGTAGATCGGCCGCGCTTCCGAGGTGAAATCGACGATCTTCCAGCTGTTGCCGTCCTTTTCCAGCAGCAGGTCGATGAGGCCTAGATGCGAACCCCAGAACCCGGCCATCACGGCGGGCTTGCCGTGCAGCGTGCCCTTGACGGGATCGGCATTGGCGATGCCGTCCCAGCTCTTCGAGCCGGGGAAGACGAGATGCTGGTGGCCGGTAAAGATCGCGTCGATGCCTTCGACGGCGGCAAGATGCAGCGAGGCATTTTCCATCTTTTCGGACGGTGCTGCTCCGTCGATGCCGGAATGGGAGAGCGCGATGACGATATCGGCGCCGGCTTCCTTCATGGCGGGAACCCAGGCCTTGGCGGCCTCGACGATGTCGCGGGTCTGCGCCTTGCCTTCGAGGTTCTTGATGTCCCAGAGCATGATCTGCGGCGGTACGAATCCGATGAAGCCGATCTTGACAGGGCTCTCCTTGCCGGCGCCGTCTTTGATCTGCTTTTCGACAATGATGTAGGGTTTGAAGAAGAGATCGTCCTGCTTGGGATCCGAGGCGAGCTGGCCCTTGGTCAAGTTGGCGCAGACGAAGGGGAAGTTCGCGCCGGACAGGACCTTGAACATGAAGTCGAGGCCGTAATTGAATTCGTGATTACCGAGCGTCCCGACCGTGTATCCGAGCGTGTTCATCGCCTTGATCACGGGATGGACGTCGCCGTCCTTCATGCCGTGCTGATAGGCCATGTAGTCGCCCATCGGATTGCCCTGCAGCACGTCGCCATTGTCGATCAGCAGCGAGTTGACGGCCTCTGCGCGGATATTGTCGATGATCGTTCCTGTGCGCGACAGGCCCATCGTGTCGTTCGGCTTGTCGGCGTAATAGTCATAAGGGAAGACGTTGACGTGAATGTCGGTCGTTTCCATCAGCCGCAGATGCGCCTGGTTGGCGTTGGCACGGGCGCTGAAAGGGTGCAGCAGCACCAGGGCGGAAGTCGCGGCGAGACCGCCGAGCAGGGAACGGCGGCTCATGACGCCGACATCAAAAATGGAAGACATGGAACTCTCCTATAGGATCATGCAATCGTCCGGCCCGTCAGAATTAGGACGAATTGGCGAGGAGTACACTGCGAAAATGACAGGACGTCAAAACAATCGGCAGCGAAAGGCGATATGATTTTAAAAGGCAATTTATCGCACCGCGGCGCCAGTCCGGCGCCGACGCAAGGCCGCCATTGCGCACGACGTCAATGTCAATGGCAGCTGCCGGAACGATGTCAGCCGCTCCTTCGGCGCAAAAGCGATGCGGTCCTACGATTTCAGCGTCAATGTCGCCAAATGCGGCGGGCGGTCGCCGTTGGTCATGGCTCTTAGTTGACGCACCGCGAGTACCGGCCGGATTTCCTTATGGAAAAAGCGGAAATAGGAGGAAATCTGCGCCCGCGCATTCGAATTCACGTCGAACTGGATGCCGATGCGGCCATTGTGCTTCCAGCGGATGATGCCTTCGAGCATTCCAAGGTTTTCGGCTTCGATGCGCACCTTGCTGCCGGAAGCGGCATGGAGCGGGGTCTTCGTCTCCAGGGCGGCGCCGGTCACCGACAGGTTGAGAATTCGCACATCCACTTCGCTGTTCAGATATTTCACGCTGCCGAAGACGCGGCAATTCTTCCGATCGGCCTTCCGCGCCGTGATTTTCAAGTTGCTGCTCATGCTGTCTCCCTTTGAAACGCGAGGGGAGCATAGCGCCGGAAAATTGAAATGGTTTTAGGGGCTTGGCTAAAATTGCAGTGAAACTTCAGTTGGCGGCCGCCGCCCTGCGCCCCACCACATGTTCGCGCCAGATGGTGAAGATGCCGGCGGCAACGACGATGACCGAGCCGATGACCGTGTTGAGACTGAGCGTTTCGTCATAGATCGTCACACCGATGATCGAGGCGTAGACCAGTGACAGATAGGTCAGCGGCTGGACGGCGGCGGCATCGAGAACATCGTAGGCGCGGATCAGGAAATAGTGGCTGGAAATGCTGGTGATGCAGACGAGCGCCATCCAGCCCCAGTCGCCCGGCGACATCCAGCTCCAGTAGAACGGGCCGACGAGCGTCATCGTGATGCCGCCGATAACGCCGGTATAGAAGAAGCTGGTCATCGACGAATCGTCGCGGCTGACGAAACGGGTGGCGATGACGTAGAAGGCGAAGTTGAAGCAGGAAAGAATGGCGAGAAGCAATTTCACGTCGAAAAACTCGCCTTCCGGCTTCAGGATCAGCAGCACCCCGCAAAGCCCGACGCCGATCGCCGTCCACCGTCGCCATCCGACCCGCTCGCCGAGGATCGGCATCGACAGCAGCGCGATCAGGATCGGCGTCGCGGAAAAGATCGCTTGCGAGCGGGCAAGGCCGATTACGGCAAAGCAGGTGATGGCCAGAACCACCTGGACGGCCAGCAGCACGCCGCGCACCACCTGAAGAAGCGGCCGCTTTGTGCGGGCCGTCGCCTGGAGGCCGCCGCGCATCTTCGAAGCGAGGACGATCGTGAACAGCGCGAAGGCCCAGTAGCGGATCATCGTCACGAAGATCGGCGGATAAGTCGACGCCAGATGTTTCGAGATGGCGTCCTGCAAAGAGAAGATGGTGGTCGCCAGCAGGGCGAAAATATAACCGTGGGTCTTCGATGTCATGATATGCCGTAAAGGGGAAAACGTCCGCGAGCCCCGAAAGTCTGGGCAGCGTTTCGGCAAATAAGCAAGGCCTCAAAGTCCCACATTCGGCCTGTCGATGATTTCTCTGAGTGCGAAGCTCGAATTGATCTTGACCACATGCGGAAGCGCCGACAGCCAGTCGCGATGGATGCGCTCGTAATCCTCGAGATCGCGGGCGGCGACCCTGAGGATATAGTCGTATTCGCCCGACATCAGGTAACAGACGAGCACGTTCGGGCAGAGCTTCACAGCGGCTTCGAATTCCGCCAGCGTTTTGGCGAACTGGCCGGAGAGCGAGATATGCACGATGGCGATCATCTTGTAATCGAGCGCCTTGTGCGAAAGCCGCGCATGATAGCCGCCGATGACACCGCTTCTTTCGAGGATGTCGAGCCGGCGCGAACAGGCCGAAGGCGACAGGCCGATCTTTTCGGCAAGTTCGGCGTTGGTTATGCGGGCATTGGCCTGCAGGACCTTGAGAATCGCAAGATCGATGGCGTCGAGATCCGTCATTCGAAGAACTTTCGAAAAATAATGATGATGACGCAATAATCCGCGAAAAATCGCTTCTTCGCAAATCGTCTTTGCAAGGACATTTCGCTGTCTTGGTGGTTGGATTCATCGTGCGAGGAGATCCGCGGCTGCGGAAACAGAATGAGAGGAACGCCAATGCGTGTCGGTTGCCCGAAGGAAATCAAGAACCATGAATATCGTGTCGGCCTGACACCGGCCTCGGTGCGCGAATACGTCGCCCATGGCCACGAGGTCTGGGTGGAGACCAAGGCGGGCGCCGGCATCGGCGCCGATGACGCCGCCTACGCGGCGGCTGGCGCGAAGATCGCCGCCTCCGCCAAGGATATCTTCGAAAAGTGCGACATGATCGTCAAGGTGAAGGAGCCGCAACCCTCCGAATGGGCGCAGCTGCGCGACGGTCAGCTTCTCTACACCTATCTGCATCTGGCGCCCGACCCCGAACAGACCAAGGGTCTGATCGCCTCCGGCGTCACCGCGATCGCCTATGAGACGGTGACCGACGAACGCGGTGGCTTGCCGCTGCTGGCGCCGATGTCGGAAGTGGCAGGACGCCTGTCGATCCAGGCGGGAGCGACCGCGTTGCAGAAGGCTAATGGTGGCCTCGGCGTCCTGCTCGGCGGCGTACCCGGCGTGCTGCCGGCCAAGGTCGCGGTGATCGGCGGCGGCGTTGTCGGCCTGCACGCCGCCAGGATGGCCGCCGGCCTCGGCGCCGATGTCAGCATTCTCGACAAGTCGCTGCCGCGCCTTCGCCAGCTCGACGACATTTTTGCCGGTCGTGTGCACACCCGTTATTCCAGCATCCAGGCATTGGAGGAGGAGGTCTTTTCGGCCGATCTCATCATCGGCGCCGTGCTCATTCCAGGGGCGGCTGCCCCGAAACTCGTCACGCGCGAAATGCTCTCCGGCATGAAGAAGGGCTCCGTCATCGTCGACGTCGCCATCGACCAGGGCGGTTGCTTCGAGACCTCGCATGCGACGACCCATTCCGATCCGACCTATGAAGTCGACGGCGTGGTGCATTATTGCGTCGCCAACATGCCGGGCGCTGTGCCCGTCACTTCGGCGCACGCGCTGAACAACGCCACACTGGTCCATGGCCTGGCGCTCGCCGATCGCGGCTTGCGCGCCATTGCCGAAGACAAGCACTTGAGAAACGGCCTCAATGTGCATAAGGGCCGCATCACCAACAAGCCGGTCGCCGAAGCGCTCGGCTATGAGGTCTTCGCGCCGGAGAGTGTGCTTAACGTAGCGTAAGTTACCTGACTCGGGGTTAGGCGCCGGTCTCCACCAGGATCGGTGCCTTTGCCTTGTCGATCCGGCACTGGAAGCAGTTGTTGCGCGCCGAGCGCACATGCACATAGGCGATGTCGGGCCGCGCGAGCAATGTCTCGGCATAGGCGGGAATATCGGCGATAGCGGTCACAGCGCCGGTGCCGTAGACGATGCGGTCATTGGCGCTGTAGCCGCGGACAATGAAATTGGGACTCATGGTCAGTATCGGCGGCTGGATCTCCTCGGCGGCGTAACGCCGGCACGGCTGTTTGTGGAGGAAAATCGGCCCGGTTTCGGCATAGGGCTGCAGTTCCGGAAACGGCCGGTAGGCGAAAACCAGCAGTTCCTCGCCCTCTTCGATATTCCGCAGGCAATGGCGGCAGGGGTTGCCGTCACCATCGGAAACCATCGTCTCAGGCAAATTCCCATAGGCATCGCGGCCGCCATTCCAAAGGGCTCTGGCATCGGCAGTCGGCATGGCGGCAAAACGGATGGCGGTCATGGCAAATCTCCTTGGTGGTTGCCATGAAATGCGCCCAGGTCATCGCCCAAGCCACCCGTTTCTTGCGCCTGCTATTATTTGTCGAGATCGCCGCGGCAAATTCGTTCGTGAAGCCAGGCATGCCAATTCCTCAACGCGTGGAGGAAATTTCCACCTCGCCTCCCTCATTCCTGTGCTTGTCACAGGAATCCAGCGCGCCCAAGTCCTTGGGCGCGATAGACTATTTCCGCTATAGTATTGCTTCATTCACGGCGCAGACGCGCCGTAGCTGGATTCCTGTGACAAGCACAGGAATGAGGGGCGGCCGGGGTAGGCGCTTTCCCCATATAGCCTGCTATACCCGATATGGGTAGCAAGCAGACACGTGCACCGGGAACCACCCCCTCAGCCTTTCCGCGCGATCTCCAGCAGTTCCTTGTCGCTCAGCGGCCGGACGATGCCGGTGCCGGTCGAGACCGGGGAGAAGCCGTACATCTGGTAGAGCTGCAGCGCGCGCGGATGGTCGAGATTGTTGGTTGTGGTGGTGACCCGCTTCGGATTGAGCGACCAGATGGCATAGAGCGCCTGCAGCAGGAACCATTTGCCGATGCCGAGGCCGAGCGCATGTTCGATCAGGCCGAAATGGCAGAGTTCGATCGTATCCTCGTCCTCGCAGAAATATTCATAGAAGCCGGCAGGGGCGCCGTTCACATAGAGAACGCTGATATTGTTCCGCTTGTCGTTCAGCGTCTGGGTCAGCTGCTCGTCGCTCATGCGCAACCGGTCCACCCATTGCCAGCGCGCGCCCACCTGCCGGTAGAGATAGCGATAGAAGGGTAGCGGTATGCCGGGCGCGCGCATGATCGCTGTCTGGATATTGACCGGCACCGGCATGCTGGTTTTCGGCGCCGCCGTCATTTCGAGACGAGTGATGTGAGCTTTCAGCGAAGCGGGTGTCTTCCCCATGGCGATCAGGCTTTGACCGGCGTCGGCGGGCCGATGACAACGGGCGTATCGTCACGGCTGCCCCATTCGCTCCATGAACCGTCATAAAGCTTGTTGTCGTGATGGCCGAGCGATTCCAGCGCCAGCGTGATGATGGCCGCCGTGATTCCCGAGCCGCAGGAGGTGACGACTGGCTTCGAAAGATCGATGCCGGCCTCCTCGATCGTCTGGCGGAGTTCGGGCAGTGATTTGAACCGGCCCTGGCTGGCAAAGACGCCGGAAGGCAGGCTACGGGCGCCGGGCATATGGCCGGAGCGCATGCCGGCCCGCGGCTCAGGCTCGGTGGCGGCGAAGCGGCCGGCGCTGCGGGCATCGGCGATCTGCATCGCGCCGCTCGAGACGATGTCGCGCATGGCATCGAGCCTCACCACGCGGCTCGCATCGAAGTTCGGCGTGAAGGTCGCGGGCGCATGGCCGGGCACCGTGGTTTCGAGCGGACGACCCTCGGCCTTCCAGCCGTCGAGACCGCCGTCGAGCACGAAGACGTTCTTTGCCCCCATGACCCGGAACAGCCACCAGACCCGCGGCGAGGCGAACACGCCGATGCCGTCATAAACGACGATGCGATCGTTCTCGCTGATGCCGAGCCGGCCGGCCTCAATGGCGAAATAATCGGGCGAGGGGATCGTGTGTGGCAGCGACGTCGAATGGTCGGCGATCTTGTCCTGGTCGAAACGGATGGCGCCGGGAATATGGCCGGCCGCGTATTCGGCATCGGCGTCGCGTTTCTGCGCCGGCAGATAGAAGGAGGCGTCCAGCACACGCAGATCCGGTTTGCCGAGCTCGGCCTGCAGCCAGTCGGCGGAGACGACGAAACGGCTCTTGCTCTCAGTCATTTGGGTCTCCCTTGTCAGGCTTCGTCGCCGGGCGCACCGAAGCGGATGCGGAAGCGCCGGTTTTCCTTGCCCTTTTTTTCGATCTTGGCGATATGGATCTGACCGACTTCCTGCGTCTCCGAGACATGTGTGCCGCCGCAGGGCTGGCTGTCAATCGAGGAGTTCTCGCCGATGCAGACGAGGCTGACACGACCGAGGCCGATCGGCGGGCGCACGTTCTTCGATTTGACGATATCAGGATTGGCCGCAAGCTCGTCGTCGGTGATCCATTGCAGGTAGACCGGATGGTTCTGGCCGACCAGTTCCATCAGCCTGGCGGTGACCTCGTCCTTATCGATCGTCTCGCTCATGTCGAAGTCGATGCGGCTTTCCTCCTCGCCGACCGCGGCCCCGGTGATCGGATAGGAGCAGACGACGGAAAGCAGGTGGCAAGCCGTGTGCATGCGCATCAGCCTGTAGCGGCGCGGCCAATCGACATGCAGCACCAGCGTCTCGCCGATCTCAGGCTGCGGCGCATTGTCGAGCGGCACGTGGATGATGATATCCTTGCTCGCGCCATGTTTCGTCTGGCCGAGCCCGATCTTGCTGCCGTCGGCCCGTTCAAGCTGACCGGTGTCACCGGGCTGGCCGCCCGATGCCGCATAGAAGCAGGTCTGGTCGAGTTCGATGCCCCCGTCGTCGTGAACGGCGGTGACGACCGCCTCGCATGTCGAGAGATAGAAGTCGTCACGGTAGAGGGCATTGACGGGCATGGGTCTCACACGGGTTCGAAGGGAACGTGTATGTCGGACGTCCTAGCCATCCAGCCCGGAACGGGCAGTCCCTTCGACCTCAGGAAATCCGGATTGAAGAGCTTCGACTGATAGCGGTTGCCGTAGTCGCAGAGGATTGTCACCACCGTGTGACCTGGCCCGAGATCCCGGGCGAGATTGACGGCGCCGGCAATATTGATCGCCGTCGAGCCGCCGAGGCACAGGCCCTCGTTTTCGACGAGATCGAAAAGATAGGGAAGGGCTTCGGCATCGGAGATCCGATAGGAAAAGTCCGGCGTGAAGCCCTCGAGATTGGCGGTGATGCGGCCCTGGCCGATGCCCTCGGTGATCGATGAACCTTCGGATTTCAGCGTGCCGTTCTGGTAGAATTCATAGAGAGCGGCGCCGTCGGGATCGGCGATGCCGATCTTGACGTCGGCCTTGAAAGCCTTGAGGCCGGCAGCGACACCTGCCAGCGTGCCGCCCGAACCGACGGAGCAGATAAAGCCGTCGATCTTGCCGTCGGTGTCGTTCCAGATTTCCGGCGCGGTCGTTTCGACATGCGCCTGCCGGTTGGCGACGTTGTCGAACTGGTTCGCCCAGATCGCTCCGTTCGGCTCGCTCTTCGCCATCTGCTCGGCGAGCCGCCCGGACACCTTCACATAGTTGTTCGGGTTCTTGTAGGGAACGGCGGGCACTTCGACGAGTTCGGCGCCGAGCAGTTTCAGCGCGTCCTTCTTTTCCTGGCTCTGCGTTTCCGGGATGACGATCACGGTGCGGTAGCCGAGCGCCTTGGCCACCAGCGTCAGCCCGATGCCGGTATTGCCGGCCGTGCCTTCGACGATGACGCCACCGGGCCGGAGCAGCCCCTTCCGTTCGGCGTCGCGGATGATGTAGAGCGCGGCACGGTCCTTGACCGACTGGCCGGGGTTCAGGAACTCCGCCTTGCCGAGAATGGTGCAGCCGGTTGCCGCCGAGGCGCCCTTGAGTTTGATCAGGGGCGTATTGCCGATGGCTTCGAGGACGGAGGGGTGGAAGGTCATGGAATCTGCCTCTTTCGAACTCTTACTTTAAGAACGGTCTTTTCCCTTCACAAGGCTGTGTTGGCAAGAAATGCTATTCCATGCCTCTGTCGGCCACGACAAAATTTCGCTTTCCCTGCCCGAAAAGGCGCACCGCACGCCATCCGGCGGTTGCGCGGTGATCCGAAGATTGACTTTACCCGTACGGATGACGACAAAGCGAAACGGAGCGCAGCAACAGGGCGTGACCAAAACCGACATGGTTCACGAGCAGATCGATACGATCGACGCATTGATGGCGCATTACGTCGCCGGCTCCTTGCCCGGGCCGGCACGGGTGCTCGTACGATCCCATCTGCAAATGAAGCCGGAGAATCGAAGCCTGGTGAGCAGCCTCGAGCTTTTGGCCGGGGAAGCCCTGGAAAGCACGCCGGAAGCCACCATTGCCGATCGCGACCAGCGGCTTGCTGCGATCTTTGCCTCTGCGCCTCCTGCCTCCGAATCCCATGTTTCCACGGGGCCACAAAGGGCGTTGTTTCCCCAGGCTTTGCGCGATCTCCTCGGCTTCGAAGCCGAGGACGTGCCTTGGCGCCGGCGCTTGCCCGGTTTCAAGGAATATTCGTTCGGGATGGAGGGCTGCGAAGTCAGCCTGATGTGGATCCGTCCGGGCCGGGCCTTACCGGCTCACACCCATAAAGGCATGGAACTGATCCTGATCCTCGATGGCGCTTTCAACGATGAACGCGGCCGTTTCGGTCCCGGCGACATCTCCGTTGCCGACGAGACGGTCGAGCATCGGCCGGTCGCCGAGAAGGACAGGCCCTGCATCGCCTTTGCCGTTTCCGACGGGCCGATCAAGCTCACCGGATCCCTCCGTCAGATGATCGGCGACCTGATCGGCTGAAAGCAGCCACAATGGTGTGATAGAGCCATAAATCCGGGAGGAGATGTGAACTTCCGGACCTGTCTCGTGTTGGTCAGGCTGAGCCGGAGGAACATGTCATGCGTGATTTCATCGCCCGTCCCGAACATGGAATCGTCTGGATATCGGGCGCGAGTTCCGGCATCGGGCGGGCGCTTGCGCTGAAGCTCGCCGGCGAGGGATACAAGGTCGCCGTCACCGCCAGAAGCCATGAAAAATTGGTCGAACTGCAGGCCGAGGCCAGCGGCCTTGACGGCAGCATCGTCGTTCTCGACGGCGACGTCACCGATGCCGAGGACATGGAACATATCATGGCCTCCATCGAATACGAGCACGGCACGCTCGCCATGGCGATCCTCAATGCCGGCGTCTATCTGCCTGTTCATGCCGAGGACCTGCACCGCGCCGATTTCGAAAAGAGCTTCGCCGTCAATCTTTCCGGCGTCGTCAACTGTCTGTTGCCGGCGATCCGCCACATGAAGGTGAAAGGGCAGGGGCAGATCGCCATCGTCTCCTCCGTTTCCGGCTATGGCGGCCTGCCGACGGGGGCGGCCTATGGCGCCACCAAGGCGGCGCTGATCAACATGGCCGAAAGCCTGAAGTTCGATCTCGACAAGATGGGCATCCGCATCCAGCTCGTCAGCCCAGGCTTCATCGATGCCCCGGCGACAGGCAAGAGCGCCTTGCCGAAGACGGCGCAGGTGTCGCCTGAGGAGGCTGCCCGGCAGATCGCAGCCGGACTGAAATCGCAGGCGTTCGAGATCACTTTCCCCGGGCGCTTCACCACGATGCTGAAGCTTGCGCGTCTGCTTCCCTACGGCGCTTATTTCCCGCTGGTGAACCGCTTGACCGGCTGGCGCGAACGGCCGTCATCGGCAGGTCACCATCCGGCGACACCGCATCCGGCGGAATGATCAACTGCGCGAGAACACCACCTGGCGCACATCGATATTGCGGGCCCGAAAGCCGGCTTCGCAATAGAACAGATAGAATTCCCAGAGCCGTTTGAAACGCTCGTCGAAGCCCATCGGGCGGATGCGTTCCCAGACCGACCGGAAGCGCTCGCGCCATTCGGCAAGCGTACGGGCGTAATCGAGCCCGAAGCTGAAGTCCCTGACCAGTGACAGATCGACCTTGCCGGCGAGTTCGGCCAGGTGGTTGCGCGTCGGCAGCATGCCGCCGGGAAAAACGTATTTCTGAATGAAGTCGGGATTGCTGCGATATTGGTCGAAGGCTTCGGGCCGGATGGTGATGATCTGCAGGCCGGCCTTGCCGCCCGGCTTCAGGCATTGCCGGAGCTTGGAGAAATAGGACGGCCAATATTTTTCGCCGACCGCCTCGAACATCTCGATCGAGACGATCCGGTCGTAGAGCCCGGTCTCGTCGCGGTAGTCCTGGAAGCGGAATTCGACGCGATCGCCAAGACCGGCCTTTTCGATGCGCGCTTCGGCATAGGCGAGCTGCTCGCGGCTGATCGTCAGCCCGGTGACTTTGCAGTTCAGCTCGCCGGCTGCGAATTCGGCAAAACCGCCCCAACCGCAGCCGATCTCCAGCACATGATCCCCAGGCCTGATGCCGGTCGCCTCGGCAAGCGCGCGGTATTTGGCATTCTGTGCCGATTGCAGGTCGTTGGCGCCGGTGGAATAGAGAGCGGAGGAATAGGTCATGCTCGGATCGAGCCATTCCCGGTAGAATTCGTTGCCGAGGTCGTAATGGGCGGCGATGTTGCGCTTCGAGCCCGCTTTGGTATTGGCGTTCATCCAATGGCGGACACGCTCGACCAGGCGCCCGACGCCGCTTTTGCCATGCGCATAGCTGTGCGCGGCCTCGCCATTGACGAGGAAGAGCTCGAGGAAGGCGGCGATGTCGGGGCTGTCCCAATCGCCGTCCATATAAGTCTCTGCGACCCCGATCGTGCCGCTTGTTAGCGCCCGGTAGGCAAGGTTCCAGTTGTAGAGGCTGAGGGCCGCCTTCGGCCCCGCCTGCTTGCCCTCGATCAGCAGCCTGCGGCCATCGGGCAGGGTGACGGCAAGCGAGCCGTGCTGCATGCGCAGAAGTCCGCGCAGCGCCAGCTTGGCCTTGAATGGCAGACCCTTCACCAGACGGGATATGTTGTCGGCCGTCAGCGTCACCGCGTCACGGGCCAGCAGATTCCAATCCTGCGCCTTGCTCATCTCTCCTCCTCCAGCATTTTTTCGCCGGTTAGGGACGACGATACATCCGTGACGATGTGCTCGGGCGGCCTCCGGCCATTGTCCTTGAAAGCTAGCGCATCGGCCCGAAAATCGGAATCGATTTTCAGGCTGCTACGAATCTACGGATGGTCGGATCAAGAGTTTCATCCGAAGAGAAAGGCTTTTGGTGATCGCCGCGACATGAAAAAGGCCGGCGTGAACCGGCCTTTTCTCAAAGCGGGCGAAGGCCTGCTCAGTTGTCGTATTCGCGGCATGCTTCGCTGATCGATGCGCCGCTCTGTCCGCCACGGGTGTCGACGCCCGACATCTGCTGCGGCATGCCGGGGCATTCCATGGTTTGCGGCCGGCCGGTGCTCTGCGTCGTGGTCGGATCGACCGGAGCGACCTGCACTGGATACATGCCATTGTCGCTGTTGGTGTAATCCGACGAATAGTTACCCGAACTCGGATCGGTCGAGCCGCCATTCGTCGGCCCGATCGGATCGGGGTTCGACTGGGCAAAGGCCGACGACGCCATGCCGATCGCGAGCAGCGAAGCGGCAATAAGGGATTTGGTCATGAGGATATCCTCCTTTGATTTTCATCTTGGATGACCCTGGTGTAACTGCGTCACGGAATCATTGTTCCGAAATTTGCGAAAAACCTGCACGCTGGCCTTGCATGGTTACGCATAAACCTTAACGGGCGAAGCCGCTGGATCGTTGCCACTGCCTGTCTTAGGGCATGACGAAACGCCAATCCGCAGCATGAGGCCACTATGTTCGTTTCTCCCCGCGAGGCCGCAGATATCGGTCTGCAGATTGCGCTTTCACTTGCTTTGACGGCAGGTGGCATGGCGATCGCCTCCGCGGCGATGGGCGGCGAAAAAGCCGGCGTTTCCGCGATCGACGTCAGCCGCCCCTTGTTATGGACCGCCATTCCGACGCGCGTCGAGCCGACAGCACAGTCTTATCTGCGGGCCGACGCGCCGGCCGAACTGGAGCTTGCCGCCGGCACCGGCGACCTCTGCCATGACCGGATCGGCCTCCGCCTCTCCTGCGACCTGATCGCCACTTCGGGCGCCGCCGCTTTCTAGGGCGGATTTGCGACATCGTCGCCGTCACACTCTCGAAAGCTTGCAAAACATGGCGATTTGCCGTTTCATCGCGTCCAGCGATCGCCACCCGACTCTTTTTCCCGAAGGATTCAGCCTTTTGTCCCAGCCGATGCCCCATGGCTTCGAGAAGCCTTATGCCGCCTTCCTGTTCGATATGGACGGCACCATTCTCAATTCGATCCGTGCTGCCGAACGTGTCTGGAGCGACTGGGCAAGGCGTCAGGGGCTCGATGTCGCAGACTTTCTGCCGAAGATGCATGGATCGCGCGGCGTCGACACGATCGCCCGGCTGAACCTGCCGGGCGTCGATCCCGAACATGAAGCCAGGCTGGTGACCGAGGCCGAGATCGCCGATGTCGGCGATGTCGTCGCCATTTCGGGTGCCGCAGCATTCCTGAGCTCGCTGCCGCCGGATCGCTGGGCGATCGTCACCTCATCGCCTTTGCGACTTGCCCGCCGGCGGCTGGAGGCGGCAGGCCTGTCGCTGCCGAAATTCATGGTGACGGCTGAGGATGTGAAGGTCGGAAAACCCGATCCGCAATGTTATATTCTCGGCGCCGAACGCCTCGGCGTCAGCACGCAGGACTGCCTGGTTTTCGAGGATGTCGCCGCCGGCATTACTGCCGGCGAGGCGGCGGGCGCCGATGTCATGGTCGTCACGGCGACCCATCATGACAAGATGGAAACGCCGCACCCGACCTTCGCATCCTATGACGAGATCTCGGTCCGCATCTCAGCCGACCATAAGATGTTTATCGTGCCGAACGCGGCCTGACATCAGCCGCGTTACGGTTTCCTGCCTTTCATTCCGCGGCCGCGGCAAGACAGCGATCGATGATCCTGCCGATTTCGCCGCGGCAGGAGCCGCAATTGGTTCCGGCGCTGGTTTCCTTGCCGACCGCCTCGACGCTGTGGCATCCGCCGCGCACGGCAGCGGCGATCTGGTTGACCCCGACGCTGAAGCAGGAGCAGACGGTGGCGCCTGGATCCGGCCTGCCGGCGCCGGGACGGCCCGCGACGAGCGCAAAACGTTTCCTCAGATCATCATGTGCGGCGGAGAGCTGCGAGATCGCCCAGTTGCGCGCGACGGCGACCGGCTCGCGAGCAAGGAACAATGCGGCGAGCAGCGTCTCGCCATCGAAGAAGGCGAGCCGGAGGTCGCCGGTTTGCCGGTCGGCATAACCCAGCGGTTCGATCTCATCAGGAATGGCGAAAACCGCCCGGCACCAGGCCGTCCAGTCTTCGACGGTCCGGTCGAAGGCAAGCTCCAGCCGCCAGCCGCCCTCGGCTTTCGCCAGCGCCCAATAGGCCGCGTCAGGTGTTACGGGTTTTGTCGCCGAGACGGCGAAACCGTAATGGCTGGCGGGGAAGGGCCGGACGGCGACAGCGACGTTCTTCGACGCCGGCTGGCCGGAAAAGGGATCGGTGATCGGTGCGACCACGGCGTCGATCCGCGCTTTTGCCGCGAACTGGTCGTTCCAGTGCATCGGCGCGAAGATGCCGCCACGCGCCTGGCGATCGGTCACCAGCGCCCGCACGATCGCCTTGCCGTGCGGGCTGTCGATCTCGACGAGGCCGGCGCTCGATATACCGGTCTCGATCGCGTCGCGCGGATGGATCTCCGCAAAGGGTTCGGCGATATGGGCGGAAAGCCGCGCGCTCTTTCCGGTTCGCGTCATCGTGTGCCACTGGTCGCGGATGCGCCCGGTATTCAGCGTGAAGGGAAAATCGGCATTGGTGCGATCGGTTGCCGGCGGCTCCACCGCGACGAAGCGCGCCTTGCCGTCGGCATGGTAGAAACCGCCATCGGCGAAGAAGCGGGTGATGCTGGGCGCGCTCCCTGCCGGCTGCGGCCACTGGAACGGCGACAGTTCGTCGTAGGTGGTGCCGGTCATGCCGGCGCGGGCGCCGATGTCGAAGTCGCGGCTGCCGTTGTTTTCGAAGGCGGACAGGGCGGCGTGTTCGGCGAAGATTTCGGCCGGCGCATCGAAAGCGAAGGCGGTGGCAAATCCCATGCGGCGTGCGACCTCCGCAAGCTGCCACCAGTCGGCCTTGGCATCGCCGGGGATGCCGAGAAACGGCCGCTGCCTGGAAATGCGCCGTTCGGAATTGGTGACGGTGCCGTCCTTCTCGCCCCAGCCGAGCGAGGGCAGAAGCACCTGCGCGTGCCGGGCCGTATCCGTCTCTTTCAGTATGTCGGAGACAACGACGAAGGGACAGGCGGCAATCGCGCTTTCGACGCTATCGGCGTCCGGCATCGAGACAACAGGATTGGTGGCCATAATCCAGAGCGCCTTGATGCGCCCGTCGGCCACCGCGCGGAACATGTCGACCGCTTTCAAACCGGGTTTTGCGGCGATGACCGGCGATTCCCAAAAGCGCTGAACGCGGTCGCGGTCTTCAGGATTTTCGATCGCCATATGGGCGGCAAGCATGTTGGCGAGACCGCCGACTTCGCGCCCGCCCATGGCGTTAGGCTGGCCGGTCAGCGAGAAGGGGCCCATGCCGGGGCGGCCGACGCGGCCGGTCGCCAGATGGCAGTTGAGGATGGCATTGACCTTGTCGGTGCCGGACGAGGATTGGTTGACGCCCTGGCTGTAGCAGGTCACCACCTTCGAGGTCGTCTCGAACAGACGGAAGAATTCCCGGATCTGCATGGCCGGCAGGCCGGTCCGCTCGAGGAGATCGTTGATATCAAGTGCTGCGGCGGCCGCAAAGGCGCCGGCGAAGCCCTCCGTATGGGCGGCGATATAATTCTGGTCGATCGCCGGGCTTGTCGAAAGATGCGCGAGCAGCCCCATGAACAGCGCGACATCGCCGTCCGGGCGGATGGCCAGATGCAGGTCGGCGATATCGCATGTCATCGTCCGGCGCGGATCGATGACGACGATGCGCATGTTCGGCCGCGCCGCTTTTGCGGCGGCCAGCCGCTGGTAGATGACGGGATGGCACCAGGCGAGGTTGGAGCCGGTGAGCACCACGAGGTCCGCGAGTTCGATATCCTCATAGGTCCCGGGCACGGTATCGGCGCCGAAGGCGCGGCGATGCCCGGCCACCGACGAGGACATGCAGAGCCTGGAATTGGTGTCGATATTGGCCGAACCGATGAAGCCCTTCATCAGCTTGTTGGCGAGGTAATAATCCTCGGTCAGCAACTGGCCGGAGACGTAGAAGGCGACGGAATCAGGTCCGTGCTCGGCGATCGTTTCGGAAAAACGCCGGGCGACCAGATCGAGCGCCTCGTCCCAGCCGCTGCGTGCGCCTGCGATTTCGGGATAAAGAAGCCGGCCGTCGAGATCGATGGTTTCGGCAAGCGCCGAACCTTTCGAGCAGAGCCGGCCGAAATTCGACGGATGCTCGGGATCTCCCTTGACGCTGACGGCGCCGGCTTCGTCGACCGTGGCGATAACGCCGCAGCCGACGCCGCAATAGGGGCAGGTGGTCTTGACCTCAGCCGCCATTATTCAGCCGCCATCAACAGGCTTTCCAGCGCGATGAAGAGGGCGCCGTCCTCGTTGCGGACCGGTATGGTCCGCACCGCGCCCTCGTCGGCGCCGAGCGCCTTGCCGGTTTCCAGCGAGATCACCCAGTTGTGCAGCGGGCAGGTGACGGCCTTGGCATGCACGATGCCTTGGGAGAGCGGGCCGCCCTTGTGCGGGCAGTGATCCTCGATGGCGAAGACCTCGTTTTCGGCCGTGCGGAAGACGGCGATCTTGCCCTGCGGCGTCTTCACGCAGCGCGCGCCCCGCAGCGGAATATCGGAGATGTCACCGATTGCGATCCAATTCATGTCCATCTCCTTACTCGGCAGCCTGCGGATAGCCGATCGTCGCCATCGGCTTGAACTCGTGTTTGTCCTTGCCGGAAACACGCTCCGACCAGGGATCGACCTGGGCAAATTTCTGGGAGAAGACGAAGCGGTCATAATAGGCCTTGCGCTTTTCACCATCGTCCATGATCTGGCGGCGGATTTCGTCCAGGCCGACGCGCTTGGCCCATTTGTAGATGCGCTCGAGATAGCGGGCCTGCTCGCGATACATCTGCGTCAGCGCCACGATATGCTCCAGCGCCTCGTCCTCGGTCTTCACCAGGCCGAGCACCTCGGTGCCCTTGATGTCGAGACCGGCCGCACCGGCGAAATGGATCTCGAAACCGGAATCCACGCAGATCACCCCGATATCCTTGCAGGTCGCTTCGGCGCAATTGCGCGGGCAGCCGGACACGGCCATTTTCAGCTTGGCCGGCGTCCACGAGCCCCACATGAATTTCTCGATGCGGATACCGAGACCAGTGGAGTCCTGGGTACCGAACCGGCACCAGTCCGAGCCGACACAGGTTTTCACCGTACGCAGGCCCTTGGCATAGGCCTGGCCGGAGACGAAACCGGCCTTGCCGAGATCGGCCCAGACGGCGGGCAGGTCTTCCTTCTCGATGCCGAGCAGGTCGATGCGCTGGCCGCCCGTCACCTTGACCATGGGGATCTCGAACTTGTCGACGACATCGGCGATGGCGCGCAGTTCGTTCGAATTGGTGACGCCGCCCCACATGCGCGGCACGACGGAATAGGTGCCGTCCTTCTGGATGTTGGCGTGGACGCGCTCATTGATGAAACGCGACTGGTAGTCGTCGGCATATTCGTCCGGCCAGTCGCAGACGAGGTAATAATTGAGCGCCGGCCGACACTTGGCGCAGCCGCAGGAGGTCTTCCATTCCAATTCCTGCATGACGGCAGGAATGCTCTTCAGACCTTTCGCCTTGATCAGGCGGCGAACATCGTCATGGCCGAGTTCGGTACAGCTGCACATCGGCTGTACGGCAGCCGGGTTGTAGCCGTCGCCGAGCGTCAGCGCCATCAGTTGTTCGACGAGGCCGGTGCAGGAGCCGCAGGAGGCGGACGCCTTGGTATGGGCGCGCACGTCGTCCAGCGACGTCAGTCCTTTGCTCGTGATCGTCGAGGTGATCTTGCCCTTGCATACGCCGTTGCAGCCACAGATTTCCGCGTCATCCGGCAAGGCTGCAACGGCCGCCATAGGGTCCAGCGGCGACCCTCCCTGATAGGCCTGACCGAAGATCAGCGTCTCGCGCATCTCCGAAATATCGGTCGCCTTCTTCTTCAGATCGTTGAACCAGGCGCCGTCGGCAGTCTCGCCGTAAAGCACGGTGCCGATGATCTTGTTGTCCTTCAGCACCAGGCGCTTGTAGACGCCGGCGCTGGCATCGCGCAGCACGATCTCCTCGCGGTCGTCGCCATCGGCGAAATCCCCGAGCGAATAGAGTTCGATGCCAGTGACCTTCAGCTTGGTCGGCGTGTCCGCATGCACGAAAGCCGGTGAACGGTCGTCCGAGAGATGTGCCGCGGCAATGCGGGCCATCTCGTAAAGCGGCGCGACGAGGCCGTAGACCATGCCGCCGACTTCGGCGCATTCGCCGAGCGCGAAAATATCGCCGTCCGAGGTCTGCATGCCGGCATCGACGACGATGCCGCGATTGACCGCAAGGCCGGCGTCCTTCGCCAGGCCGACGCTCGGACGAATGCCGACGGCCATGACGACGAGGGTTGCCGGGATGATGCGGCCGTCGTCGAGTTCGATGCCTTCGACCTTGCCATTGCCGATGATCGCCTTGGTATTGGCCTTGCAGATGACCTTGATGCCGCGTTCCTCGACTGCCTTCTGCAGGAGATAGCCGGCGGCGGGATCGAGCTGGCGCTCCATCAGCGTCGGCATGACGTGCAGCACGGTGACGTCCATGCCGCGCTGGGCAAGGCCGGCTGCCGCTTCGAGGCCAAGCAGACCGCCGCCGATGACGACCGCCTTTTCGCGCGACTGGGCGGCGAGCAGCATCGCCTGCACATCGTCTAGATCGCGATAGGTGATGACGCCGGGCAGATCCTTGCCGGGAACCGGGATGATGAAGGGCACGGAACCGGTGGCGATCACCAGCTTGTCGTAGCTTTCGGTGACGCCGTGGTCGGAGGTGACCGTCTTGGCGGCGCGATCGATGTTGACGATCTTGTGGCCCTTGTAGAGCATGATGCCGTGCTTGATGTACCAGCCGTCACCGTGAATGATGATCTGCTCGTAGTCCTTCTCTCCCGAGAGAACCGGCGACAGCATGATGCGGTCGTAATTGACGCGCGGCTCGGCGTTGAAGATCGTGACGTCATAGCGTCCGGGCGACTGTTCGAAGAGGTGCTCCAGCATGCGCCCGGGCGCCATGCCATTGCCGATGATGACGAGTTTTTCGGTCATACGTTCAAGTCCCTTGGATTAGGTTGCAGCCACGGGCGCCGAGTGCCCCTGGCGCGACAGTTGCTTGACGGACAGGTGCATCCAGATCAGCGAAATCGCCACGATTGCGAAGAGCAGCAGGAAGCAGCTGGACCAGAGGCCGGTCATGTCCTTGAGGAGGCCGAAGGCGATCGGCAGGATGAAGCCGCCAAGACCGCCCATCATGCCGACGACGCCGCCGACGGCACCGACGCTGTCGGCATAGTAGGCCGGGATGTGCTTGTAGACGGCAGCCTTGCCGAGGCTCATGAAGAAGCCGAGCACGAAGATGACGACGATGAAGATGACGGGTGTGATGGTCGCAGCCGGCAGCGATAGAATGAGCGTGGCCACGGCCGACACGGCAAACATTGCGTACATCACGCTGCGTGCGCCCTTCTTATCCGACAGCACGCCGCCGAAGGCGCGGAAGATGCTGCCCGGGATCGAGTAGGCCGCCGCGATCATGCCGGCAGTTTCGAGGTTGAAGCCGTAGACGCCGACCAGATAGCGCGGCAGCCACAGCGACAGGGCGACGAAGCCGCCGAAGGCGAAGAAATAGTAGAGCGAGAAGCGCCAGACCTGGACGTTCTGCAGCGGCGCGAATTCCTGGGCAAGGCTCTTGGAGGCGACGCCGCGCTCGCGGCGAAGACGGAAGGCCGGATCGTCGGTGGTGGTGAACCAGAAGACGACCGCCATCAGCGCCAGACAGACGGCCCAGATTTCCGCAACCGCCTGCCAGCCCCAGGCGAGCAGAACAAAGGGAGCGGCGAATTTCGTCACGGCCGCGCCGACATTGCCGGCGCCGAAGATGCCGAGCGCCGTTCCCTGCTTCTCTGCCGGGAAGAAGGGCGAGACATAAGCGACGCCGACCGCGAAGGAGCCGCCGGCAAGCCCGACGCCGAGGCCGGCGATCAGCATCTGCGTATAGGTGTGGGCGTAGGAGAGCAGAAAAGTCGCCACTGCCGCAGCAAGCATCGTAAGCGTGTAAACGAGACGGCCGCCGTAACGCCCCGTCCAGATGCCGAGGACGATGCGCACGAGCGAACCGGTGAGAACCGGGGTGCCGATCAGCAATCCGAACTCGGCCTCGTTGAGGTTGAGTTCCTGCTTGATGCGGACGCCGATGATCGCGAAGATCGTCCAGACGGCAAAACAGAGGGTGAAGGCGACCGTGGAGATCCACAGGGCCTTGGCTGGTTCGCCGGTGGACATAGGCTGCGCTTTCTCGATGACAGACATGGCTTCTCCGTGGCCCGACAAGGTCGCGCCGATCCATCGCTGGGGTTAAAAACAAAAAAGCCGCTGGTCAGGTTGCGCATGCACGAGGCGCGCGAACTATCCTGATCAGCGGCTTTGCTGGTGGCGCCCGCCGTTGGACGCCCAATTCTTGGTCTTCTGCGAGCGCCTATTGCGCTCTCATACTGCGCTGATCGCCATTGATCTGTGCGCTAATAGCCTTGCAAACTGCGTGCCAGTTTGGTCGTTGTGCTTTAAGTGATTGAATGGAAACGGAATTTATAATGGGCGTCCGTCTGCACGTTTTTGTGGCTGTCAAAAAACGTGCAAATCTTTTGTGCGTTGCGGTGATGGCGGGCGTCGAACTTTGCTGGCGTTTTGTGCAGGCCGGCATGGATCAGGTCTCTTCGCTATCGGAGGCGAAGGGCAGGGCGCTCTTGACGGCAAAGCGCGCCACATAGTCCGGCAGTTCCGTCGGATCGAAGACGTGGCCGTCCATGAAGCGGTCGCCCTCGTCATTGCCTTCGATGCGGATATCGGCGTCGTCAGGTGCGTTGGCGTCGCCGAGAGCGGTGCGATAGAGATCGGGGCGGTAGGCGGAGGCGGCGGCCCGCGCCTTGACGAGACTGGCTTCGGCCTGCCCCCAGCGCATCATCTGGCTGTAGATCCACAGCGCATGGCTCGGCCGGGGATAATTGGCGAAGCCGGAATGAAACTGGAAATAATCGGCGATGATGCGCCGGTTTCCTCTGGCGTCGAGGCTGAATTCGCCGGAAAGAACCCGGCGAATGATGCCGACGGGGGCGGCGATATAGCGCGGATCGGCGAGAGCGGCGGCCAGCGCATCGTGATTGTCCGGCAGGTCGCACCAGCGGGCTGCCGCGTCGAGCGCCACGATCAGCCGGGAAACGGTCTCCGGATGGCTTTCCACCCAATCCGGGCGCATGCCGATCACCTTTTCCGGGGCTGACGGCCAGATATCCTGCTTGGCGGCGACGATGCGTCCGAGGCCGCGCTCCGAGGCGACCATGTTCCACGGTGCGCCGACGCAGAAACCGTCGATCGCCCCGGCTGCCAGTGCGTCCGATGTCAGCGGCGGCGGCACGACGACGAGCTTGACGTGCCTGTCGGGATCGATGCCGCCGGCCGCCAGCCAGTAGCGGAATTCGTAATTGTGCGAGGAGAAGGGATAGGTGACCCCGAAGGTCGGCAACGGCTCGCCGCGCGCCTTCATCGCCGCGATCGTCTTGGCCAGAGCATGGGCGTTATCCAGCGCGCTTGCCGTTTCCGGCAATCCGGCGTCATCCCGCATCCTGTCGAAGAGCCGCGTCGACAGCGTGATCGCATTGCCGCCGCGCCCGAGGGAAAACGGCGTGATCGTCGGCGAGGGATTGGAGCCGAGGCCGAGCATGGAGGCGACCGGCATCGGCGACAGCATATGGGCGATATCGAATTGGCGGAATGCCAGGCGGTCACGGACATTCGCCCAGGAGACGTCCTTGACGAGATCAAGCGTCAGGCCTTCCTTCTGCGCGAAGCCGAATTCCGCCGCCGCGATCAGCACCGACGAATCGACGAGCGGAATGAAACCGGCCCGCAGCACTTTCGGCCCTTCATTGTCGATGCGCACGGGCGAGGGCAGCCCGCCGCTGGAACTGACGGTCTTCGTCATCATATCCACTCCGGTTTCCTCCGGAAATTTAGGCGGCCCGCCATCACATCAAAAGTCCCGCGGCGGTGACAACGCTCTGGGCGATTTCCGACATCTTCTTCTTTTCGTTCATCGCCGTCTGCCGCAGCAGGGCGAAAGCTTCTTCTTCGGACAGGCCGCGTTTCTTCATCAATATGCCCTTGGCGCGCTCGATGAGCTTGCGTTCTTCCAGCGCTGAGCGGGCATCGGCAAGCTCACGCCGCAGCCGGCTGAAGGCGTTGAAGCGGCTGACGGCCATGTCGAGGATCGGTTTGACGCGTTCCTTCTTCAATCCGTCGACGATATAGGCGGAGACCCCGGCATCGACCGCAGCCTCGATCGAGGCCGTGTCGGAGCGATCGACGAACATGGCGATCGGACGGCTGACCGTGCGCGTCAGTTGGAACAGATGCTCCATCATGTCGCGGTTGGGGTTTTCGATATCGATGATGATCACGTCGGGCATCAGCGTTTCGATGGTTCGGGCGATGCCGTTGACCTCATGCACCACGGTGACGCGCGAATGCCCTGCCTCGCGCAGCCCTTCTTCGATAATGGAGGCGCGAATGGCATTTTCGTCGATCACCAGAATCGTCAGATCGAGATGCGTCATGCTTCTATTTATGACGCAGTGCAGCAATTTTGGCAAGGTATCCGCCCGAAAACTGTGCATAAATAAATACGCACAAAAATTAATCAGTATGCCTCACTTTCGAGCGCCAGCTCCTTGGTCTCCTCCTCCTTGTTTAATAGCCGATCAAAAAAACGCGGTCTTTTCGTCGCGTCGACCCGCCGGGAAAAATAATGCCGGCGCAGGCTGCAAATCGAAAGAGCATGCCTTCGGTTCTCGTGGTATATATTTTAAAGAAATGCAGCGAAAACCTTGGGATGGGAGAGTTTTTTGCTCGCAGCTGGTGCGCCCCTGGCGATCGCAATTTTATCACGACTGCGGCAGGCAGTTCCCATGACCGCCATTTGAGATAACGAAAACCCAACAACGGCTTTGGAGGGCCGACCATGAGCTTACGTATCAACGACATCGCTCCCGACTTTACTGCCGACACCACGCAGGGACCGGTCAGCTTCCATGACTGGATCGGTAATGGTTGGGCCGTTCTGTTCTCGCATCCGAAGAATTTCACGCCTGTCTGCACAACCGAGCTCGGCGTCATGGCCGGCCTTGCGGGCGAATTCGCCAAGCGCGGCGTCAAAATCATCGGCATCTCAGTCGATCCGGTCGAAAGCCATGCCAAGTGGAAGGGCGACATCAAGACGGCGACCGGCTTCGACGTCGATTATCCGCTGATCGGCGACAAGGACCTCAAGGTCGCCAAACTCTACGACATGCTGCCGGCCGGCGCCGGCGAGAGCTCCGAAGGCCGCACGCCTGCCGACAATGCGACGGTGCGTTCGGTCTTCATCATCGGCCCGGATAAGAAGATCAAGCTGATCCTGACCTATCCGATGACGACCGGCCGCAATTTCAACGAGATCCTGCGCGCCATCGATTCCATCCAGCTGACGGCAAAGCACCAGGTGGCGACGCCGGCAAACTGGAACCAGGGCGAGGATGTCATCATTACCGCCGCAGTGTCCAACGAAGACGCGATCACGCGCTTCGGCTCCTTCGATACGGTTCTGCCCTATCTCAGGAAGACGAAGCAGCCGACGGCCTGATCGCTGTTTTTCTTCAAGCTGTTTGCAAGCCGCCGCAGCCATATGGTCCGGCGGCTTTTTTCGTGCCGGCATTGCGCAAAATGGGGAAGCTTCGCGCCTCGATCGATGTTATCTAGGGTCAGCGTCGCGATGGAAGTCGAACCTGCCGAGATCCGATGATAGGGCGAAAAGGTCAGTCCGACATGGGGAGGAGATCGGCGAAGGTCCTGCTTTCGCTCTGCTTCCTGTTTTCCACGGCAGACACGCCAAAGGCCCAGCCGGAAGGAAGCGATACGCCACCGGCCTGCCTCTATTCCGGGCCTGCTGCCTCGGGCTCAGGCGAGACGCTCTGCATCCGCCAGGACAGTTTCAATCGCGACCTCTGCGCTGCGATCGAGCATTTCGCCGAGGCCAATCGGTTGCCGCCGGCGTATTTCGCCCGCCTCATCTGGCGCGAAAGCACCTTTCGCCCTGACGCGGTGAGTTTCAAGGGAGCGCAGGGCATTGCGCAGTTCATGCCCGGAACGGCGAAACTGCGCGGTCTCGAAGACAGCTACCAGGTGTTGGAAGCCCTGCGGAAATCGGCGCAATATCTCGACGAATTGCGCAATCGTTTCGGCAATCTCGGTCTTGCCGCCGCCGCCTATAATGCCGGCGAAAACGGCCTTGCGGCTTATCTTACGTCAGGAAGATTACCTTACGAGACGCGCGGCTATGTGATGGCGATCACCGCCCATACGGTCGAGGAATGGAAGGATAATCCGCCGGAAAATGCGGCAGCCCCGCTCGACAAGGACAAGCCCTTTCTCGATGGCTGCGTGGCGCTTGCTGAAAGGCGGAGGTTGAAGGACACGCCCCGCCATCAGGAGGGCGACTGGGCACCCTGGGGCGTTCAGCTGGCGGCGAACGCGGATGTCGCGGTGGCCCGGCGTCTTTTTCTCGATGCCGTGCAGGATCTGCCTTCACCTTTGGATGCGGAACAGCCGCTGATCCTGCGCCAGCGCGACCGCAGCTTCGGCTTTCGCCCGCGTTACGTCGCACGCATCGCCCGGCAGACGCGTGTGGAAGCCAACGAGGTCTGCAACCAGATCCGAAAGCACGGCCGCACCTGCCTTGTCTTCAAAAATCGATAGCAGGGCGGCTTCCGCATTCTGAGACGAAAAGTCCGCTTGCGGGATCGCCGGATGGAGCAGCATAGTCTCGCGGGATCACGGCTAAGGAGGAACGACAATGCGGGTTTTGGTCATCGGGGCGACGGGCCATGTCGGAACCTATCTCGTTCCCCGGCTGGTGGAGGCGGGTCACGACGTCGTCACCATCAGCCGCGGTGCGGCAAAGCCTTATACGGCAAGCCGCGCCTGGGCCTTCGTCGATCAGCGGCAGATGGACAGGGCGACCATGGAGCGGACGGGTGAGTTCGGCCAGGCCATACGCGCATTGAAAGCCGATATCGTCATCGACACGATCTGCTTTACGCTGAAAAGTGCCGAGCAGCTGGTGACGGCCCTGTCCGGGCATGTCGGCCATTTCCTGCACACCGGCACGATCTGGACGCATGGGTACCCCACGACGGTGCCGACACGCGAGGAAGCCCCGAAGTCCCCGTTCGGTGACTATGGTATCCAGAAGGCGGCGATCGAAACCTATCTGCTGCAGCAGGCAAGGCTGCAAGGCTTCCCGGCAACCATCATCCATCCCGGCCATATTGTCGGCACCGGATGGGCGCCGCTCAATCCGGCCGGCAATTTCAACCTGCAGGTCTTCTCGACCCTTGCGCGGGGCGAAGCCCTGGCGCTGCCCAATTTCGGCTTGGAGACCGTTCATCACGTCCACGCCGATGACGTGGCGGCGATGTTCATGGATGCAATTGCCCATTGGAACGCGTCGATCGGTGAGAGTTTCCACGCGGTTTCCGAGCAGGCCCTGACCCTTCGCGGTTATGCGGAAGCCATGTCGCGCTGGTTCGGGCGGGAGCCGAACCTCACCTTCGCACCGTTTGACGCCTGGGCCGAGGGGCAGACGGCCGAGGATGCGGAGGCGACATGGGAGCATATCGCCCGCAGTCCGAATTGCTCGATCGCCAAAGCCGCACACCGGCTCGGCTACACGCCGCGATATACGTCGCTGCAGGCGGTGCAGGAATCGGTCGGCTGGCTGGTCGGGCAGGGGCGGATCAAGACCTGATCCGCCGGGTTTCAAGCGATCAGGATGGCCCTGAAATCATTGACGTTGGTTCCGGTCGGCCCGGTTTCGAAGAGGTCGCCGACGGCGGCAAAGCCCGAATAGCTGTCATTGCCGTCGAGCAGCCGGCGCGCATCGAGACCGGCGGCGCGAAGCCGCTTGATCGTTCCGCCATCGGCAAAGGCGCCGGCATTGTCCTCCGAACCGTCGATGCCGTCCGTGTCGGCGGCAAGGACATGAATGCCCTGCTGTCCGTCGATCGCCAGCGCCATGGCGAGCGCGAATTCGCCGTTGCGCCCGCCCTTGCCGCCCTTGGCCCGCAGCGTCACCGTCGTCTCGCCGCCGGAGAGGATAACGACCGGCTTCGAAAAAGGCCTGTTCCGGCCGAGCACCTCGCGGGCGATCGCCGCATGCACCAGCGCCACATCGCGCGATTCACCTTCGATCGCATCCGAAAGGATCGCCGGTTCGATCCCTTGCGATTTGGCCAGGGCGGCAGCAGCCTCCAGCGATACGCCGGCCGAGGCAATGATGTGGTGCTCGTGCCGTGAAAACACCGGATCATCCGGCCGCGGCGCATCGGCCTTCGGCGAGTTCAGATGATCGAGGGCGGCCTGCGGCAGCTGCAAACCGTATTGCCTGATGATCTCGAGGGCCTCGTGCCGTGTCGACCCGTCAGGCACCGTCGGCCCGGAGGCGACATGGGCGGGATTGTCGCCCGGAATATCGGAAACGATCAGGCTGACGACCCTCGCCTTCGTCGCCGCCGCAAGTCTCCCGCCCTTGATGGTGGAGAGATGCTTGCGCACGACATTCATCGCCGAGATCGGCGCGCCCGAAGCAAGCAGCATTTCGTTGAGTGCGATCTCGTCTTCAAGGGTCAGCCCCTCCGGTGGGGCGGGGAGCAGTGCCGAGCCGCCGCCGCAGATCAGGGCTATCAGCAGATCGTCTTCCGTCAGCCGGTTCACCGTTTCCATCAACCGCCTTGCGGCAGCAAGCCCCGCGGCATCGGGCACCGGGTGGGCCGCCTCGATGATCTCGGTGTGGCGGGTGTCGCAGCCATAGCCGTATCGGGTGACCACCAGTCCCTCGAGCGGCCCGTCCCAGACGCTTTCGAGCGCCTGCGCCATCTGCGCCGCGCCCTTGCCGGCGCCGATCACCACGGTTCTGCCTTTCGGCTTCTCCGGCAGGCGGGCCTTTATGCCGGTCAGCGGATCGGCGGCGCGAACCGCCGCGTCGAACAGGCTTTTCAGGAAATCGCGGGGGGCGGCGGTTATGGTCATCCTTGGTCTCTGCTGGCTGAGGTGTCGATCACGGCGGGGACTGTCGGCGCAACGGTGGGCCGCCGTCAAGGTCGAAGACGAGGCGATTTGACCCGTGCGGCGCCAAGTCTTGCCATCGAACCAGGCGAACGAATAGAAAGCATTAACCATCGTCCCGTAGACAACACATAGGATCAAAGGAAACCTGTGTTCGATGGCCACTGAAATGACCCGCCGCCCTGCCGCCTCTCATGAAGGCAAGGTTATTGCCTTTCCCTCCGGAACCGGAATTGCCAATATCGAGCGCTGCGCCCGCGAACTCGGCCGGCGTCATGGTGCGGACGCGATCGAATTCTGGAAGGCCGAATGCCGCAGGCTGGCCGACCAGCTGTTGGCCGCGGGCATCGCGGAGAGCGACGTCGGTCAGCAGGTGCTGGAGTTTCAGCAAGATGTGCAGATCGAGCTCGTCCTTAGCCATCAAAAGCGGGCGGTCGCCAAATCTCAGAAACGCTGATGCATGCCGTCCGAAAACCGCAGTGCGCCTGAGCGGCAATCTAGCGGATCGAGGCTGCCATCGCCGTCTGGATCGACCGCGACGGCATAAGGAACTTCCGCGCAGATGTGGAGTTGATGTTGTCGATTGACAGCATTGACGCTGCGGGAGCCTTCGCAAATGTCCAACAAATCCAACTTCTTCTCTTCCTTCGCAACCACCGTCGCCGAGCTGTCGGGAAGGCCGTTCACCTTTATCGCGGCCCTGATGCTCGTGCTTGTCTGGGCGGTTTCCGGACCCTTTTTCGACTATTCCGAAACTTGGCAGCTGGTGATCAACACGACGACCACGATCATTACCTTCCTCATGGTGTTTGTGTTGCAGAACAGCCAGAACCGCGACGGAAAGGCTCTGCAGGCCAAGCTTGATGAGCTTATTCTGACGAGCCAGGCCGCCAATAAGTTTGTCGGCATCGAAAAGCTGGACGAGGGCGAACTCAGGGAAATGAGCAAGACCCTTGCTGACAAGGCCGAATGCGTCGAGGAGAAAGCGGAGGAAAAATCCGCCGCAGAGACGTCATTTTAAATGATCGCTGTTCAGGCCCGCTCCTGCGAAATCTGGTCTTGGTGTTGCTGGCGCATGCCTTCAATGGCGTCGGCGTCTTTCTTTTCGGCCGCAATCCAGTGATTTCCCGCCTCGCTCGATCGGATCAGTTCGTCGAGCTTGGTGTGAAGCGCCTTCATGTCCCGATTTTGAGAGTGTTGCAGCAGCAGCAAAAGAAAGAATGTGATGAGTGTTGCGGCCATGTTGGTCAGCAAAAACCACTGTCGTGGAAACGAAAAGCTCAGGCCGACGGCCGTCCACGTGACAGCCAATGCGATCAGCGCGACCGGGATCGCACGATGCCCTGTCCAGGAGAGATCAGAAATCTGTCGAAAGCGCCAACGCATACGGCTCTCCACAGCCCCTGCAGGAGAAGATGGCGCAGGTCGGAGCAGTGTCCATTGCTTCTGAAGGGTCGTTTTTTGCAGACGTTACGAAAAAGCCGCTGCACGCTTGTGTCCTGCAAGGTCGAAACCAATCGGCCATATGCCAACACAGTGCGAAATCGAGCCGCTTCATCAAGGCGTCGGGCCGATCGCCGCCAGTCAGCGTCAGCCGGTATGCCGTAAACGGGGGCGTAGCGTTGCGCTCGCGCCCCCGTTCGATTCGATCTTTAGACCCGGGACTTGACGATGAGATCTTCCTCGTCGTCGCGTTGCGATCCCCCGAGAGCCGCGGCCGCAGCGGCGATGAAAGCGCCGACCAGAAGCGACAATGATCCGAGCAAGGCGGTGGTGGAGGCGGCCCTGCGTGCCTCATCGGCAGCCTTCTGCGTGGCGACCTTGGCGTCGTCGATACGCTTCAGCACCGTGTCGACGCGGGCGCGCGCATCGGCTTCGGAAAGACCGGTCCGCGCAGAGACGATGGTGGCAAGATAGGCCTTGTCGTCATCGGGAATTTGCCCCTCCGCGGCGCCGTTGAGGAGGATGCGGGAGACTTCCGATGTTGCCGCAGCATCGTTTTCTGGCGCTGCCGCACGCGCCTGATCAGGACGCAGCAAGGCGTCGGTAAAATAGGCGGTGGAGAGATCCAGGGGCGATGTTGCCGATGACGCCGCTGCCGTGCCGGCGGCAGCGGCAGTCGAGCCGACGGCTTGCGCGGCCGATCCTACCGCCTGCGCGCCGGCGCCGGCGAGCGATGTCAGCGACGAGGCAAGGAATCCGGCGACAAAGATCGTCGCCAGAGCCCAGCTGATGAAGCCATGGGCGGTGTCACGGAAGAAAACCTCATCGGTGTGGACGGCCGCCCATTTTGTGCGCAGGCGGCCGGTAACGTAGCCCCCGAGTGCGGAGGAGAGCCATTGCACGACCACGAGCCAGATCGCTGCCGTGATGCCAAGTGTGCCGAGCGAACTGCTTTGCCCCGACCAGGGCGACACCATCGTCAACCCAAGCCCGGATCCCAGAAGCAGAAGGATGAGGGTCACCCCGATGGCGGCGGCCGCGCCGCCAAAGATAGGTCCCCATGTCATGGCCGATTTGGAAGATTCAACCGGAGCAGCAACCTCTCCGGAACCTGTCATTGAGACCGACATGATCCGCTCCTATCGCATAAACAAAGCCAGAAGAATGATGATAGGCAGTGGGACACCGAGCAGCCAAAGTAGAATACCGCGACCCATGAGAGACCTCCTGTCAAAGTCGACGTTACGTGGTTGATGCCACACAACTTTTCTGCACGGTGTTTGTTCCCGGCCGACGCCGAGCGGCTTCGAAACGCGCGGTCTATTCAATCGCGGGGCAGCATCTGAAGGAACAGCAGATTGCCGGAACGGTTGTCGCATCGCTGGCATTTGAGGCGCTTGGCGAGCTCCGCAAGAGACAGGTCCTGGCCACAGCGCCGGGCAACGTCCCGCCGCTCGATAAGCGTTTGGCGCCGGCATGCGCGGCAACGGGCGTAAATGACGAACCATTGCGGTAAGGTCCTCAGCGTTACCTTGTCGACTTCGACGGCATGGTGATCAGGGGGTGCCAGCCCGATGCCGCGACGATGTTTCATAGCCCTTCGACATCGGTTGTCCGCTCAGCTGTCACGCCGCGGCTCATTCCCTTGTCGCCAAGGGCAAGCTGAAGTCGCAGATGACGGCAATCCAGCAGCAGCGTCGTCATGGCGGCACGAATGTCCCCATCGTGAAAAGCGACGACTGCGTCGACTTCTCCTCTCAGCGCTTCTTCTGCCAGTTTTTCAGCTGTCTGCGGACGCACGACCTCGATCTCCTTTAGAACTCCAACCAGGTTTTTATCTGCCGCCGCGCTGATGTTCCTATTATGTTCTGGTTGTCCTTCGAGTCAAGCAGGACTCGCGATGCAGCCGCCAATAGCGACTGCTCGCACGCAATGCCTAACGGACGGAGAGAATCTGCGCGGCTGGAACTAACGTCGGTTGAGAGAGCGCCTATATCTTTAGGCGCAGGATGATTTGGACGCGGCGATGAGCGCTGGAAAACTCTCCTCTTATTACTGGGGGAAAGCTCTCGCGGTTGGGTCACAGCGGAAATGGGAGAAACATCGATGAACAGATTTCGGGCATTTGCAGTCGCCGGAGCAATCACTCTTGTCGCCATTGCCTCCGCCTGCTCGACGCCGCCGAATTCCTATGGCTCGGCGTCCGGATATCAACCGGGAGACTCGATGAACCCGGCCTGTGCCGACGGTTTCCGACCTGGCGACGGCCGTTCGTGCAGCTATTAGCGGCAGTACAGGTTCCAAATGCCGGTCCTGACCTGTGGACGAATGTCGATCTGCAATGGTTGGCAGCCCGACGAAGCGGAACACTTATCGTTCGCCTCCGTTCCTCTATTCTGACGATAGGAGGAAATAACCATGGATTGGAACCGCGTCGAAGGTAACTGGAAGCAGGTGAAAGGCAAGGTCAAGGAGCAGTGGGGCAAGCTGACCGACGATGACCTTGATGTCATCGATGGTAAGCGCGATCAGCTCGAAGGCAAGATCCAAGAGCGCTACGGCTACGAGAAAGACCGTGCCAAGAAAGATATCGATGACTGGTGTAGTCGCCAGACTTGGTAATCGGCATGCACCGGGCAGGGGACTCCGTCGGTCTTCGGTCCGGTGATTTTCCGCGCCTATCCAAAAGGCATATCTCGACGTTCAAACTTGCTGGGGCCTGCCCCGTTCCGCGACTGCGGTGAGCGCCGAACCCAAAAAAAGCCCCGCCGAGACGGGGCAAGTTCTGACAAACGAATCACACGGAGGAACACCGTGCAATCCTACTGTTTTAACGAAAGAGCGCCTGCAAGGTTCCGGTCTCGGACTGAGGATCTTCGCTACTCGCACCAGTGATAGTTAGGACCTGTATCGCGCCGGCCGATCTCTTTCTGGAAAGTCCACGGCGGAGAGCCGTTCATGTTAGGTTAATGCCTATTAACCCAGACTCGCGGGCTGAAAGGATGCGCCGATGAACAAGCTTTTCCCCGCAGTCGCAGCGACAGTCTTGGCTGCATGTTTCGCCCTGCCGCTAAACGCCACTCCGATCGCAGTGCCAAAAGCGGTAGCTATGCACACCGCCGATGTCGAGCAGGTCAAACACCGTCGTCATGGTAATGGACATGCGTACGGCCACTGGAAGAAACGCCGGTACGCTCACCGTGACTGCCGGTACTACGACTCTTGCTACCGTCCGCGGTATCGCGACTATTACGGTTATCGCGACTATTACCCCCGCCGTCGGTCAGGTGTGAGTGTGTATTTCAATTTTTAGTTGGCAGTGCCCGGGCCACTTGAGCCGTCGGCGCGAATGCCGGCGGTCTAAAACGGAGGGAAAGTGGGAAAAAAGCGCCTACTTTCGGATTTTTCAACAAAAAGGCGCTTACTTGAAAAATGGCTCCCCGGGCCGGATTCGAACCGGCGACCTGTCGATTAACAGTCGAATGCTCTACCGCTGAGCTACCAGGGATCACTGCTTGGCGCGGTGTGAGTGGGCTAATACAAATGCTTGCCCGATTTGCCAAGCGGTTTTTTCAAAAAAATGAAATGAACTTGTATTTGGGTGGCCTATGCCCATCTCTGGGAAATGACAAATAGGGATGATCTCCGGGACAGCAAGGGCAGCGAGAAGCGCAGGGTGCAGGCACGGCGCTTCGGCATCGATCACGCAAGCCACAGGCTTATGCTCGGCTCCTTCAGCATCGGTATGCCGCGTTCGCGCATCGGGCGGATGGCAATCGGCATGGCGCTCGTCTTGTGCGGCTTGCTGGGCTTTCTTCCGATCCTCGGTTTTTGGATGCTGCCGCTCGGCCTCTTGGTGCTCTCGCATGATCTTCCCATAGCGCGCCGGCTTCGGCGCCGGCTGGCCGTCTGGTGGCACAGGCGGCGTGGGCCGGCCGGGTGACGGCCCTCGCCGCAGAGCTCCGCGGAACTGTGGATCGCCTTTTGCATTCGTGATTTATGGAGCTCCAAGCGCGCCACGATCGTCCGGGGTGAGGTAATGAAGGTGTTCTTGATTGTCGTCCTGTCAGCGGCGGCGTTTCTTTCGGCAGGCTCCGCCGGAGCCCAGCCCGTCGACAGCCGCGGATTTGATGCCAGCGGTATCTGCCGCCGTCCGGAAGGCTGCGTCATCGACCAAGGCCAGGGCGGCGGCTATAGCGGGCCTCGCAACTATCGCAATTTTAACGGCCGCAATGAGCGCGACGGCGAGAACGACCGTGGCCGGGATGATCGCCGCTACCGCTCCCGGAGCAGGACCTCGCTTGCGACGGTCAGCATCGTTGCCTGATTGCGCCCTGTAGCCTGCCGGAATCGAGACGCATGGATCCGGGCGCATGCGGTTCTAATTCGATCTCAGTTGGCTTTCCTCGAAAATCACGTCATGGCCCGGATCGAGGTCGGTTGCCATCAACAGGCTGCAGGCGGCCAGAAGCAGAACGAGCTTCAGTCCGTAGGAGACCATCGAGATCGGCCCTCGACGAGCCGGCGAGACGCGCGATGGCGCGATATAGTACTGGTAATAGAAATGGGGATCGTTCGTTTCCAGCAGGTTCTGATAGACATGCGGCGGAATGTCGGCATGTCGTACCGCCGCGGAACCGGAGAACTTTACGCGGAGATCGCCGGTTTCGGCATTATACGCCGCACGTCCCTGATTTGACTTGAGGGCAGCCCATTTCATACAGCAGCTCCTATACCCTCCCGGGGCGGAAGATGGCGGGTAGGCGTTCGAAGTCAAGTTAAGAGTTGGTTCAAATGCTGTGGTTGGTGCGAAACAGGGCGTGATCGCCGAGAGGAAATTTCAGCCCGGGCGGGGCCTGGCCCGGATGGAAAAATGGTCTTCTCGACTGCCGCGGAATGGCGTTTTTCCAAAATGCCCTCTTGCGATTTCCTTACGATCATTCTAAACGCTCGCCACGGCTCAGATGATGAGCGCGTGAGGCCTCGTGGCGGAGTGGTGACGCAGAGGACTGCAAATCCTTGTACCCCGGTTCAATTCCGGGCGAGGCCTCCAATATCTCCCCACCGCTGATAAATGATTGCGGAACCTCGATAATTTCGAGACGATCGCGCGTCGCTCGCTCCAGCTTACTTTCAAGCGGCGTGCGCAGCCCGCCTCCGCCCGCATGAGATTGTGGCCGGCGCCATCAGAGCCATGCCGGAGCGCGCGCTTCTCAGCTCGTTTCACCGTCCAGCAGCCCGCAGCAGAAGATGCCGATGAGCGTTGCGAGGATGAAAAAATCGAACAGCGTGAGATATTCGAAAATCGCAGACATGGCCTGCTCCTCCTATTTCCTCCGCTGCAAATCATACCATGAAGGGGCAAAGGATTCCACGTTTGGGCTGTAGCGCCTTGTCCCTGCTGTGGCGCGAAAGAGGCGTCCGCCGGATTCTTCTCGCCGACCGCAGCCAAGCCTTGAAAGCATCCGTGTCGGGGATTAAGAGACGGGGGACAGGAACCGCTTTTCAAGAGCGAGAGGACATGATGGATTTCGAAGCAGCGCGCGCAAAGATGGTCGACAACCAGGTTCGCACGACGGACGTTACCTCGCATTCCGTGCTGACGGCGTTTCTCACGGTGCCGCGTGAGGCTTTCGTGCCGGAGAAGGCAAAGCTCCTGGCCTATGTCGACAACGACGTCGAGATCTCCGCTGCCGCACCGGGCAAGCCGGCCCGCTTCCTGATGGAGGCTTCGCCACTCGCCAAGCTGCTGCAACTGGCGGCCATCAGCAAGGATGATTTCGTTCTCGAAGTCGGCTGCGGCACCGGTTACACATCGGCGCTGCTGTCGATCATCGCCGGCTCCGTCATCGCGCTCGAATGCGACGAGGCGCTGGCCGCCGAGGCGAAGGCAAAGCTTGCCGGCTACGGCAAGGTGGAAGTCGTGACCGGCCCGCTCGAAAAGGGCTATGCTGCCGGCGCTCCCTATGACCTGATCTTCATCAATGGCGCGGTCGAGGAAGTTCCGACCGCTCTTCTCGGTCAATTGCGCGATGGCGGCCGTCTGGTCACGGTCGAGGGGCATGGCAATGCAGCCCGCGCCAAGGTCTTCGTCGCCGAGCGCGGCGCCATTTCGGAGAATGTCTTCTTCAACGCTTCGGTCAAGCCGCTGCCGGGTTTTGCCAAGGCGCGCGAATTCGTTTTCTGACGCTGTTCTCCGCGGTGAATTTCAGCGACGGGCGCCGATGGCGCCCGTTTTTATTGTGCGCGCCGCGTGTCTTTTCAGGCGTGCAAAGGACGCTGTGACAGTTTGAATCGACGCATCCGCCCTCAGGATCGATTCCGATTTCCGGGCGGATTCGTTCGCACTGCCGGAAACCCTTCACAAACATCATTTATCCTGACGCCTCGGCCGCGAATTGCCGACGGCAATCATTGGGTAACAAAACTGTGCATGGCCGCATTCATTTGATTCGCGATGATTTTTTTCACGTCTGGGGTATTCTAAGGTCGTGGTGATTCGGATGAACGCTCCACACCATCCGGTCGTTGTTTTGGGATAACGGGGATAGATATGGCTCAGCCAAGTGTAGCGCGTGAACCGTCCATGGAAGAAATTCTGGCGTCCATCCGCCAGATCATCGAAAGCAATGAACCCGGTGCCGGCAAGGCGATTTCCGCATCCCTGCCGCCGGTTTACGGCGCCGATGAGGACGTAAACGGCTCCGAGATCCATCTGACGGTCGATGACACCTATGCCGGCGTGGAGTTTCCCGAACCGGCCATGCGCTCTTCCGATCCGCGTTTTGTCGCCGCCAATTCGGCCGGCACTGCCCCCGAGACCGAAGCGCCGGCCCGCGCGCTGTCGCTTGCCGATGTCGCCGCCCGTGTGCGTGCCGCTTCCGAGCGCAGCGCCGTGCAGGCCGGCCAGGCCCTGCGCGAAATTCCGAGCGGCTTCCGCCAGCCCGAACCGCAGCCCACCGTAATGCCGGAACCGCCGCGCGCCGCAGCCCCGCAGCCGCAGCCGGCACAGTCTGTTTTCCCGGCCGCCGCCGCACCCGTTCCCCCTGTTGCGCCCCCGCAGCCAACCGAGCCGGCATTTGTCGAAACGCCGCGGGTCGCCGTCGCCGCGCCGGCCGCCGCCGTCGAACCGCCGCCGCCGGCTTTGGAACCCGCTGGTTCGTCGACCGAGCGTTTTCTGCCGAGCGTCGTCGAGGAGGTCCAGCCGACGCTGCTTTCGGAAGATGCCGGCCTGCAGATCAGCCGCTCCTTCGAGGAGCTTGCCGCGGCGATCGACGGTGCGGAACGCCGCTCGCTGGACGAAATCGCCGAGGATATGTTGCGCCCGATGCTGCGCGAATGGCTTGACGATAATCTGCCGACGCTGGTCGAGCGCTTGGTGCGCGAGGAAATCGAACGCGTGGCGCGCGGCCCGCGCCGCTGATCGGATTGCTTTTTCCTGGAAAAGCCGCTCCGGTCTCCGGGGCGGCTTTTTTATTGACTTGGCTGTGGCCATCCTATTTACAAACGCCCATCCTCGAACCTCGAAATTGGTCAGAAAATGCTCGACAAGACCTATGATTCCGCTGCCGTCGAACCGAAAATCGCCGCCAAATGGGATGAAGCGGATGCCTTCCGCGCCGGCACGAACGCCAAGCCCGGGGCCGAGACCTTCAGTATCGTGATCCCGCCGCCGAACGTCACCGGTTCGCTGCACATGGGGCACGCACTGAACAACACGCTGCAGGACATCCTGGTGCGCTTCGAGCGCATGCGCGGCAAGGACGTGCTCTGGCAGCCGGGCATGGATCACGCCGGCATCGCCACCCAGATGGTCGTCGAGCGCAAGCTGATGGAACAGCAGTTGCCGGGCCGCCGTGAAATGGGCCGCGAAGCCTTTATCGACAAGATCTGGGAGTGGAAGGCCGAATCGGGCGGCCTGATCTTCAACCAGCTGAAGCGCCTGGGCGCGTCCTGCGACTGGTCCCGCGAACGCTTCACCATGGATGAAGGACTGTCACAGGCGGTTCTCGAGGTTTTCGTCACGCTCTATAAGGAGGGCCTGATCTACAAGGACAAGCGCCTCGTCAATTGGGACCCCAAGCTGCTGACGGCGATCTCCGACATGGAGGTCGAGCAGCACGAGGTGAAAGGCCATCTCTGGCATCTGCGTTATCCCCTTGAGCCGGGTGTCACTTATCAATACCCGGTTGCTTTCGACGAGGAAGGCAAGCCGACCGAATTCGAGACGCGTGACTATATCGTCGTCGCGACGACGCGGCCGGAAACGATGCTCGGCGATACCGGCGTTGCCGTGAACCCCGAAGACGAGCGTTACAAACCGATCGTCGGCAAACATGTCATCCTGCCGATCGTCGGCCGCAAGATTCCGATCGTCACCGATTCCTATGCGGATCCGACGGCCGGCACGGGCGCGGTGAAGGTCACACCGGCCCATGATTTCAATGACTTCGACGTCGGCAAGCGCGCCAAGCTGCGCGCCATCAACGTCATGAACGTCGACGGCACCATTGCAATCAAGGACAATGAGGATTTCCTCGAGGGCCTCGACAATCCGGCCGCACTCCACGGCGCCTGGGACCGCCTGGAAGGGCAGGACCGTTTCTATGCGCGCAAGGTCATCGTCGAGATCTTCGAAGAGGCCGGCCTCCTCGACAAGATCGAACCGCATAAGCATATGGTCCCGCATGGTGACCGAGGCGGCGTGCCGATCGAGCCGCGGCTGACGGAACAATGGTTTGTCGACAACAAGACATTGGGGCAGCCCGCCCTGGATTCCGTTCGCGAGGGAAGAACGCGGTTTATTCCCAGGAACTGGGAAAACACCTATTTCAACTGGCTGGAGAACATCGAGCCGTGGTGCATTTCGCGTCAGCTCTGGTGGGGGCATCAGATTCCCGCATGGTATGGTCCCGACGGTCAGGTCTTTGTCGAAAAGACCGAGGAAGAGGCGCTGCAGGCGGCGATTCAGCATTACCTCTCGCACGAAGGGCCGATGAAGGCCTATGTCGAGGACCTGCTCGAAAACTTCAAGCCCGGCGAAATCCTGACGCGTGACGAGGACGTGCTCGACACCTGGTTCTCTTCTGCGCTCTGGCCTTTCTCGACGCTCGGCTGGCCCGAGCAGACGCCGGAACTTGCACGCTATTATCCGACGAATGTTCTGGTCACCGGATTCGATATTATCCCGTTCTGGGTGGTTCGCATGATGCAGATGGGTCTGCATTTCATGAAGGACGACAATGGCGATCCCGTCGAACCCTTCCATACCGTCTACATTCACGCGCTGGTGCGCGACAAGAACGGGCAGAAGATGTCGAAGTCGAAAGGCAACGTCATCGACCCCCTGGAACTGATCGACGAATACGGCGCCGACGCGCTGCGCTTCACCCTGGCGATCATGGCCGCACAGGGCCGCGACGTGAAGCTCGATCCGGCCCGCATCGCCGGCTACCGCAATTTCGGCACCAAGCTCTGGAACGCCACGCGCTTTGCCGAGATGAACGGCGCCAAGAGCGACCCGCATTTCGTGCCGGAGGCGGCCGAACTCACCATCAACCGCTGGATCCTGACGGAGCTTGCCCGTACGGAACGTGACGTAACGGAAGCGCTTGAAGCCTTCCGCTTCAACGATGCCGCCGGCGCGCTCTACCGTTTCGTCTGGAACGAGGTCTGCGACTGGTATCTCGAGCTGCTGAAGCCGGTCTTCAACGGCGAGGATGCGGGCGCCAAGGCCGAAGCCCAGGCCTGCAGCGCCTATATCCTCGAAGAGATCTACAAGCTGCTGCATCCCTTCATGCCTTTCATGACGGAAGAGCTCTGGGCGCATACGGCAGGCGAGGGCAAAGAGCGCGACACGCTGGTCTGCCATGCCGAATGGCCGGCGCCCTCCTATGCCGATGACGCCGCGGCCGACGAGATCAACTGGCTGATCGACCTCGTCTCCGGCATCCGCTCGGTGCGCGCCGAAATGAACGTGCCGCCATCGGCGACAGCGCCGCTCGTCGTCGTCAAGGCCAACAACCTGACGCGCGAAAGGCTGTTCCGCCACGACGCCGCCATCAAGCGGCTCGCGCGTGTCGAGGCGATATCGCTGGCCGACGATGCGCCGAAGGGAGCAGCTCAGATCGTCGTCGCCGAGGCCACCATCTGCCTGCCGCTCGGCAATCTGATTGACCTCTCCGCCGAAAAGGCGCGTCTCGAAAAGGCGATTGCCAAGATGGAAGGCGAAATGTCGCGCATCGACGGCAAGCTCTCCAACGAGAAGTTCGTCGCCAATGCCAATCCCGAAGTGGTCGAGGCTGAGCGCGAGCGTTTAGAGGAACTGAAGGGTCAGATGGCGAGCCTGAAGATCGCCCTTTCCAGGGTGAGCGAAGCCGGATAAGTTTCGTCGCCCATTTTGGTAAGTTATTTCAAAGACGCGCCCGGTCTCGGGCGCGTCTTTTGTCGTTCGGGGCGCCCACGTGATTCGGTCCTGAAAGCGGCTGATTTCAGGCGCTCAGCCTGTGGATTGGGGCTCTACCGGCATCCGGCGGGCGAAAACTGCCACTGTTGTCGGATTGATACAGCTTCCGCAATGTTTGGAATGAAAACCCAAAAGCTCCACGAAAAAGCAATAACTCTGGAATAAAATTTTATTAACCAGATTTTTTGACGTGTCCGTCAATTTCTTTACGTAAGTTGGCCACTGCAATGCCCGGGAGCGCTGCCGTGGGGCGCGTTGCCATGTCAGGCGAACACTTACTAGAGTGGCGTCACATCAATTGCTGGAGTGGGGGAGACACAATGGCATCGCGTAGGTTTTCCAAGGGCGTAACGTCGCTCGTTCTTCTTTCGTCGCTTGCATCGCCGGCCTTCGCCGGCGGTCTGGAGCGCGGCGGCTACAATATCGATCAGCTGTTCGATACGTCGCCTTTCTCGTTTCAGTCGGGTGTGATCTACGTCACCCCGCAGCGCAGGCTGAAGGACGTCCGTGACACGAATACCTCCGTCTTAACTGGGGGTGGCAATCTCAACACCCGTTCGGACACCGCCGACGAGACGGCGAATTACACCATTCCTTATATCGGCTTCAAAGCCGGCTTCGCCGATACGATCGACTGCCTTGTCGACTATTCCGAGCCCTTCGGCGGGCATTCCGATCCCGGTTTGAACTGGGCTGGCGCCAACGACAACATCGAAACGGAAATCAAGACCCGCAACTATGGCGGCACTTGCTCCTATCGTTTTGACGTCGGTCCCGGGCAGCTTCGCTTCATTGGCGGCGCCTTCTATCAGGAAGTCGAGGGCTTCAAGGAACGTCTGGTTTCAACACTTCCGCTTCTGCTCGGCACCGGCACCGGCGTCGGTCGCCTTGACCTCGAAGACAGCGGCTGGGGCTGGCGCGCTGGTCTTGCTTACGAGATCCCGGAATATGCTATGCGTGCGAGCCTGGTTTATAACAGCCGCGTCAAGTACGACGACTTGACCGGAACTGTTGATCTGCGTCAGGTTCCGGTTGTGCCGATATATGGAGGCCTAATCACGCCCGTGTCCGGTTCCGCAGAAGCTCCGGACTCTCTGGAGTTGAAGGTTCAGACTGGTATAGCTCCGGATTGGCTTGCATTCGGATCGGTTAAATGGACGAATTGGAGCGTCCTGCAGTCGGTAGCATTCTGCCCGACCAACGGCCTGTCGTGCCCCGCGGGTGGTCTGACCTCGCTCGACCTTCTCTATCGTGACGGCTGGACGATCTCCGGCGGTGTCGGCCACAAGTTCACGGATCAGTGGGCCGGTGCGGTCAGCCTGACCTGGGACCGCGGCACCAGCCATGGCTACGGTGCGCAGACAGACAGCTGGACGTTGGGTGTCGGCGCAGCCTATACGCCGACCGAACATATCGAATGGCGCATCGCCGGCGCCGTGGGTCTGTTGACGAGCGGTTCGTCCGGCGTTGTGACCCAGGACGGCGTCACCTATGGAGATAAGGTCTCCTATTCCTTTGGCAACGATCTGGTCACTGCACTGTCGACGAGCCTAAAGATTAAGTTCTAATACTCCGGTTTGAAGAATTGAGAGCCCGGCCCTGCCGGGCTCTTCTATTTTGGCGCCCGTTAATCATACTTATTCATACTATTCCCGCGCCGAATTTGTGACGATTCAGCAACACTTTTTTACGACGGTTGGCATATGGTGGCGGCGGGGCGATTTTGTCTATTTCCCGCCACAAAGAGGGCGCAGCGCTATTGGCAGGCGACGAGACGGCAGACTGAAGGTGCGTGTAAAGAGTAGCATGGGTCGATTTTTTTCCGGCAACAACAGATCATGCGACGCGATTGGCGACAGTCGTTCGATTGCGGCCGTTTCGCTTTTTGAACGAGGCTGTTCCGGCCGCAGATCCGACCTTGCAATGAAGTTGTCGATTCATCCAATGCCGGTTTTTTCGACCCGCGCGCCTGAGCGGCGCTGCTTTGGCGGAGAAGCCGATACTGGTTTCGTCACATTTGCTGTTTACGAAAGCAATAAGGGCAGGAAGGCGGATGCCGCGCCTGCCAAAGGAATGCCAGGCAGATTGCAGTCGGGCCATGCCGGGAGCCGGGTGGTTCTAGATGACATGCTGAAAATTCGGCCTTTCGGAAAAGGCCAATGGGCTGGATGCGACGCGGGCAAAGGAGCCATGGAGCTCGCCGCGGGATCGCTCGCCTCGAATGAATACATCCACGGTCTGCCCGGCGCCGGCGCCGGCTGCCTGCGATGAACGAAAGAAATCGGTTGAAATGGTAACGTCCGAGTTCAAATTGTTCAAATTCATGCTGATGGGTTTAGGGATCGCGCTGGCAATGTCCGGCCCGGTTCGCGCGTTCGACATCAAAAGCGACGTCAGCAAGGAGTCCGGTCCTTTCGACCTCTTCAAGTTCGGCTTCAAGGCCTATAAAAACGGACAGAAGGAGGAGGCGGTCGAAGCTTACAAATACGCCGCCGAAAAAGGTCATACCGGTTCGCGCTGGGCGCTCGCCAATATGTATGCCGACGGCGACGGCGTGACCCAGGATGATTTCGAAGCCTTCAAGATCTACAGTGAGATTGCCCAGCAGGGTGTCGAACCCGGCTCGGAAGACACCGGCTTCTTCGTCAACGCGCTTCTCTCGCTCGCCAATTACTACAAGCACGGCATATCGGGCAGCCCGGTCAAGATCGATCTCACCCAGGCCCGCCAGCTTTATTTCCAGGTGGCCTCCACCTTTGGCGTTCCCGAGGCGCAGTTCCAGCTGGCGCAGATGATGCTGGCCGGCGAGGGCGGCAATGCCAGCCCGCAGCAGGCGAAGAAGTGGTTGAACCAGGCGCGCAAGAGCGGCCATCCCGGCGCCATGGCGGTTTTCGGAAATATTCTTTTCGACGAAGGCCAGACGGCCCGCGGTCTCGCGCTGATGACCGCCGCTCTCGATCGCTGCAAGCCGAAAGACTGCGGCTGGATGGAAGCGCTGCAGGAGCAGGCTTTCTCGGTTTCGAACGAGGCCGACCGGCGCACAGCGGTATCGCTGTCGCACGCCATCGCGAGCGGCTCCGACGACTGAAGCCTGCCATGCAGCGCCTTGTCGCGCGTTCGCAATGACGCGGTGCTATGGGCTGCGGATGTCAGGCCGCAAAATCGAAATAGGCGACGACAGGCACGTGGTCGGACGGCTTTTCCCAGGCCCGCACATGTTTTTCGATTGCCGCCGATGTCATTCGGTCGGCAGCCTCCGGCGATAGCAGCAGGTGGTCGATGCGGATGCCGTTATTCTTTGGCCACGCACCCGCCTGATAGTCCCAGAATGAATAGAGCCGCGTCGCATCGGTCGTCGCGCGCACCGCATCGGTCAGCCCGAGATTTTCGAGCCTGCGGAATGCCTCCCGCGTCTGCGGCAGAAACAGCGCATCGCTTTCCCAGACCTTGGGGTCGAAGCAGTCGTGCGGCTCGGGGATGACGTTGTAATCGCCGGCAAGTACCAGAATCTCCTCATAGGCGAGGCGCTCGGCCGCAAACATCCGCAGCCGCTCCATCCAGGCGAGCTTGTAGGGATATTTCTCCGTGTCGACCGGATTGCCGTTCGGCAGATAGATGCAGCAGACGCGCAGAATGCGCGTGTCCGGCAGTGTGAACACCGCCTCGAGGAAACGGGATTGTTCGTCCAGCGCATCACCGGGCAGGCCGCGGTTGACTTCGGAAGGCGAAGTCTTGGAGAGGATCGCCACGCCGTTGAAGCCCTTCTGGCCGTGCGTCTCGACGTGATAGCCGAGCGCCTCGATCTCCAGCCTGGGAAAGCCTTCGTCGATCGTCTTGATCTCCTGCAGGCAGACGATATCGGGATCGGAATCCTTGAGCCATTGCGTCAGATTGTCGATGCGCGCCTTGACGCCGTTGATGTTCCAAGTCGCGATCTTCATCTCTTCGTCCTGTTTCGCTGCGTGCGCTTCTTTTATCGTGGTCTTTCACAACAGGACAAGACGATAAACCGGCCGGAAGCGCTTCTTCGGCCGGTTCGTTCGCACAGCGAAATGTTTCTGGATGGTCAGATCGAGAAGCTGGTGCCGCAGCCGCAGCTTGCCACCGCATTCGGGTTCTTGATCTGGAAGGATTGACCAAGCAGATTGTCGACGAAGTCGATCTCCGAGCCCGCCATATAGACGAGCGACAGGCTGTCGATCAGCACTTTCGCGTCGTTCTTTTCGACGATGATGTCATCGTCGCCCGCGCTGTCGGCAAGGTCGAACTTATAGGAAAAGCCCGAACAGCCGCCGCCTTCGACCGAAACGCGCAACGCGCTCTTGCCGGCCTCCGCGCCGATGATCGCAGCGATACGCTTTGCCGCGGCATCTGAAAGGGTTACACTCGTATCCGTCATGTTTCCTCCTGCCGGGGTCAAGATCCGGAGAGAATGGGTTTTGGCACTGAAATGTTCAAATGCCTGATATCAAAAGAACTTACCATGATCTTCGCAAAAAGGCCATGATGTGCGAAACGGTCGGCGGGCGCCTCTTTGTCGTTTCGTCGGGCTATAGGTATGAACAGGGCAAAGCGGCGTCAATGGGCAGATGCGGCAACAGGTAGAATGACGGTGAAGAATGACGGTTGACAGGCGGGCTTTGGGTTTCGGCAACAGCGAAAGGGCGGTCTATGCGGCGGACCCCTGGACGACGCGCGGGCGCCTCTACCAAGAGGATGAAAGTCCGACGCGATCCGATTTTCAGCGCGACCGCGACCGCATCGTCCATACGACGGCCTTCCGCCGGCTGAAGCACAAGACCCAGGTCTTCATCGCCCAGGATGGCGATCACTACCGCACCCGGCTGACGCATACGATCGAGGTGGCGCAGATCGCCCGCGCGCTCGCCCGCGCCCTGAAACTCGACGAGGATCTGGCCGAGGGCGTGGCGCTCGTGCACGACTTCGGCCACACGCCGTTCGGCCATACCGGCGAGGACGCATTGCACGAGGTGCTGCTGCCCTATGGCGGCTTCGACCACAATGCCCAATCGCTGCGCATCGTGACCAAGCTGGAGCGCCGTTATGCCGAATTCGACGGCATCAACCTGACGTGGGAAAGTCTTGAAGGCCTCGTCAAGCACAATGGTCCGCTGCTGACGCCGAATGGTGTCGGCACACGCGGCCCGGTTCCGCAGCCGATCCTCGATTATTGCGAACTGCACGATCTCGAGCTTGCAACCTACGCCAGCCTTGAGGCCCAGGTCGCGGCGATTGCCGACGATATCGCCTATAATACCCACGATATCGATGACGGCCTGCGCTCCGGCTACCTGACTTTCGACATGCTGGAGGAAATCCCGTTTCTGGCCGGGCTGATGGCCGAGGTGAGGGCGCGATACCCGCATCTGGAGCCGAGCCGCTTCACTCACGAGATCATGCGCCGGCAGATCACCCGTATGGTCGAAGACGTGATCGGCGTCGCGCAGCAGCGTCTTTCACTTCTTCGCCCTGAGAGCGCAGGTGACATTCGCGCTGCCGACCGGGTTATTGCCACCTTCTCCGACGCGATGGCCGAAACCGACAGGCAAATCAAGGCGATGCTCTTCAAACGCATCTACCGCAATCCCGATATCATGCGTATCCGCGCCGGCGCCGCCCAGATCGTTACCGATCTTTTCGGCGCCTACATGGCCAGCCCCAAGGAGATGCAAAGCCATTATTGGGTCGATCATATCGCCGGCCTCGCCGATGCGCCGAAGGCTCGTCATGTCGGCGACTATTTGGCCGGCATGACCGACACCTATGCAATCAGTGCCCACAGGCGATTGTTTGACCACACTCCGGATTTGCGATAGGCAGCGGTCGCCCGCCGAAGGCCGATTTGCGCCTTTGGCACAGCCTATGCATGGAAGAGTGCGATGAACCTTTTTACCGACTTCGAAGCCAGGATCAAAACCGCCCTTGAACAGATCGATCTGGTCAGGGAAAAGCGATCCGAGCTCGATTTCGGCCGCATCACCGTCGAGCCGCCGCGCGATGCGAGCCATGGCGATGTTGCGACCAACGCCGCGATGGTCCTGGCAAAGCCGCTCGGGTCCAATCCTCGCGCGCTTGCCGACGTCATCATCGCCAAGCTCAAAGAGGATGCCGACGTCGCCGATGTCTCGGTCGCAGGTCCCGGCTTCATCAACATCCGTCTCGCCGTCGGCTACTGGCAACGGCTGCTCGCCTCGATGATCGCCTCCGGCACCGACTACGGCCGCTCGACCCTCGGTGCAGGCCGCAAGGTCAATGTCGAATATGTCTCGGCCAATCCGACCGGCCCGATGCATGTCGGCCATTGCCGCGGCGCCGTTGTCGGCGACGCGCTCGCCAACCTGCTCGCTTTTGCCGGTTACGGCGTCGAGAAGGAATATTACATCAACGACGCCGGCTCGCAGATCGACGTGCTCGCCCGCTCGGTCTTCCTGCGTTATCGCGAAGCGCTCGGGGAACGGATCGGCGAAATCCCCTCGGGTCTCTATCCCGGCGATTATCTCGTCCCCGTCGGCCAGTCGCTTGCCGCCGATTACGGCGTGCGGCTGCACAATATGCCGGAAGAGCAATGGATGCCGATCGTCAAGGATCGCACCATCAGCGCGATGATGGTGATGATCCGGGAGGATCTGGCGGCGCTGAACGTCCATCACGATATCTTCTTCTCCGAACGCACCTTGCATGCCAATGGTGCGGCCGCGATCCGCACGGCGATCAACGACCTGACCTTCAAGGGTTACGTCTACAAGGGCACTCTGCCGCCGCCGAAGGGCCAGTTGCCCGAGGATTGGGAAGATCGCGAACAGACGCTGTTCCGCTCGACCGAGGTGGGCGACGACATGGATCGGCCGCTGATCAAGTCGGACGGCTCCTACACCTATTTCGCCGCCGACGTCGCCTACTTCAAGAACAAGTTCGATCGCGGTTTCGACGAGATGATCTATGTGCTCGGCGCCGACCATGGCGGCTATGTCAAGCGCCTGGAGGCGGTGGCGCGCGGCGTTTCGGATGGCAAGGCGAAGCTGACGGTGCTGCTCTGCCAGCTCGTCAAGCTCTATCGCAACGGCGAACCGGTGAAGATGTCGAAACGCTCCGGCGATTTTGTCACGCTTCGGGACGTCGTCGAGGAAGTCGGCCGTGATTCGGTCCGCTTCATGATGCTTTACCGCAAGAATTCCGAACCGCTGGACTTCGATTTCGCCAAAGTGACGGAGCAATCGAAGGACAATCCTGTTTTTTACGTGCAGTATGCGCACGCCCGCTGCATGTCGGTCTTCCGGCAGGCGAGGGAGGCTTTCCCCGGCCTCGATGTTTCGTCTGACGATCTTGCGAAAGCCGTTGCTGGCATTGGCGATCCGGCCGAATTGCAGCTCGTCGCCAAGCTTGCCGAATTCCCGCGTATCGTCGAAGCGGCGGCCCAGTCGCAGGAGCCGCATCGCATCGCTTTTTACCTCTACGACCTCGCCAGTTCCTTCCACGCGCACTGGAACAAAGGTAAAGATCAGACGGAATTACGATTTGTTAATGATAAAAACCGAGAATCAAGTATTGCCAGACTTGGGCTGGTGTACGCCGTCGCGTCGGTTTTGAAGTCGGGACTTGCCATTACAGGCACTGCCGCACCTGACGAAATGCGATAACGTCACCATTTCCCCACAATGCGCTGGCATTTGAGCGTTGGCGTTTGCGAGTGGGATAGGCATGGCTGAGAAACAACTTGCGTATGATACGCGCGGAAAAGACGATCTGTTTGCTGACGACGATCCGTTGGCCGAGCTTGCTCGTATCGTCGGCTTCGAACCGCGTGTTGCAGCGAATACGGTGAGCGAAGCCGCACGGCGCGAGCCCGCCTTCAATCTTGAGGATGAGCTCGGCCGCGAGTTCGACCGTTACGACTCTCCGCGTCCGCTCGCAGAGCTCGACCATCCGGCCGAGCCGATTTCCGATGGCATTGCGCCCGAAGATTATGTCGAGCCCGTTCTCGATGTCGCCCCTGCTGTCGAAAGCCCGCAGGCTCCGGAGCCTCTCTCCGTTGCTCCTGCCGCCGCTGAAGAAGCAGCGCAGCCTGCAGCAAGAAATTGGGACGTTGCCGCTGCGGACTGGCCGGCCGGCCCGCAGCAGCTTTCCGTCGATCCCGTTTCCGAGGCGCCCATCCAAGCCGCCTTCGGTGGCGCCCGCGATCTGATCGAAGAGCTCGAATTGTCGATCGGTGCGGCGCCCGTCTCTTCCGTGCCGCAGTCTGCCAAAGCCCCGCAATGGTCGGCCGCCAGCATCCGGCTGCCGCTTGCCAATTTCCACGCTCCGAAACGCGAGGAGCCGGTTGCTCCGCCGGCGGATATGGTCGAGCCGGCGGCCGAAACCGTCGCCGCGCCGGTGGCAGAGGTCGCCGACGAACCGGTGGCTGAATCATCGCTCGCCGATCCTGTGGCGGTAGAGCCGCAGCCTGCGGTCGAGCAGTCGGCGCCCGTCGCCGCTGTTGAGCCCGCCGAGGAATTCGTCTCCGCTTCGCCGTCATTTGGGTTTCCCGCCGAACTCGATCGTCATGATGAGGCAAGTGCGCCGCAAGAGACTGCCGAAGCCGAAGAGTTCTTTGACGTCGAGGAAGGCCCGGAGGAGTTCAGCTCCGACGTCGGTTTCGATCTCGCTGCCGCTGTGGAAGGCGAGATCCAGGCTGATGCCGCCCTGACCGAAGTCGTACCGGAAGTTCCGCACACCGCCGGCACTTTCGATCTCGACGATCTGCTGGCCGACGTCTCGCGCTATCCGGTGCCGCATCCGGTATTGCAGCGCGCCAATCTGGCGCCTGTCTCGCCGCAGTCCGCCGCCGAGGCCGCCCCGGTAGCCGCCGCACCGGTTCAGCCTGCGCCGGTCGTCGCTGCGCCGGTCCTGTCCGCTCCCGTCGAAATGGTTCCTGCCGATGTCGCCGAAGCGGTAAAGCCGGTCGCGCCCCAGCCTGCCGAGGTCACCGCGCCCCAGCCTGCCGCAACGGCATATGCCCGGGCGCCGGAGGCTGACGATCCTTTTGCCGGCCACGATTTCGAACTGGATCTTGCCGGCATCGAGCTGGAACTTGCCGATCTCGATTTTTCCGAGGCGTCCGAGCCTGCACCGCAGCCGAAGCCGCAGCCGGCACCCGCTGCGCTCCAGCAGGCGACCGCGCCCACGCGGTCCGCGCCGGTCTTTGCGGCCGAACCGTCGGCCGTAGCTCCTGCGCCTGTTTTCAACTGGACACCCGCCCCAGAAGCGCCCGCCCCAGAAGTGCCCGTCGCAGAATCGACCGAAGACCTGCCTTTCGATCCGGCGATGATCTCTGATCCGGAGGAACGTCCCGAGACCGTCGACGACATGCACGTGCCGGCGCTGCCGCCGGTCGAGCAGCCCGCGCCGGTGGCGAAAACGGCGGATTTCGATTTCGATCTCGACGCAGAGATCGCGAGCTTCTTCGAACCGGCCAAGCCGCGGGAAATGCCGGCGCCGCCCCGTGATACCGCTGCCGCGGCCAAGCCGGTCAAGCCGACCATTGCCGACGGCCTCGATGATTTCGAACGGGCGCTGGAGGAGGATTTCCGCCGCAGTGTGCGCGAGCCGGTCGAGCGCCGCCAGACGTCCGAGGTCCACATCGAATCGGCAAGCCAGGCCGCCGATTTCAGCCGCGCCCGCTCGATGCGCCGGCTGCTTGCCGGGGCTGTCGTGCTGGTGGTCTTCGCTGGCGTCGGTTATGGCGTCTATTCCTCCGTCTGGAACGGCGAGGGGCTTGGCATTGTCGCATCCGGCGAGCCGCGCGTGATCACCGCCGACAAGGAGCCGGTCAAGGTCGTTCCGGAAAATCCCGGCGGCAAGACCGTGCCCAACCAGGACAAGGCCGTCTATGACCGTGTCGCGGGTTCCGCCGAGGAACCGAAACAGAAGGCGCTCGTGTCGTCCGACGAGGCGCCCGTCGATGTCGTCCAGCGCACACTGACACCGGAAGCGCTGCCCGAGGACGACGAGAACGCCGCCGCCGCCGATCAGGTCACGCCGACCGCGGTCGGTGAGACGGAGGATCCGCGTCTGCTGCCGAACCAGGCAAACGCCGAGGACACGCCCGCAAGCGGCGCCGACAAGACGCCGTCCGTTTCGCCGCGCAAGGTCCGCACGATGATCGTCAAGCCTGACGGCACCCTGGTCGCCCGCGAGGAGGCTGCGCCCGTCGATCAGCCGGAGCCGTCGGCACAGTCTGCCCAGGCAACGCCGTCTGCCCAGCCGGTGCCGTCTGCCCAGCCGCCGGTCACGGCCCAGTCCGCGCCGTCGACCCCAACCGTGCCGCCGGTTAGCGGAACGGCTGCAAGTTTCCCGGCAAGCGCCGAGGTTGCTTCCGCCGATGCGCGTTCCGCAGCACCGGTCGAACCCGCACCGGCACCAGGATCACCTGCCGTAACTGCCGATGCGCAGACGGCAAATCCCGCCTCGGCCGATGCGCCGGTACGGCCGGTTAAGACGACGACGATCGCCGATACGGCCCCGGTTCCGATTGCCCGCCCGGCCGATCAGCCGGTCAATGTCGTCGGCACCGTCACCGAAAAGGGCAATGTCCGCACGCCGGCGCAGCAGCCGAAGCCGACGCAGGTTGCTTCTGCCGCCCCGGCCGCCGCCCAGCCGCAGCAGGCCGCATCCCCCGGCGGCTACGGCCTCCAAATCGCGTCACTGCCGTCGGAGGACGAGGCCAACAAGTCCTATGCCAACCTCTCGAAGAAATTCGCCGGGGTGCTGGGTGGCCGCGCTCATGAAATCCGCAGGGCCGATATCGCCGGCAAGGGCACTTTCTACCGTGTTCGCATCCCGGTCGGCTCCAAGGATGAGGCCGCAGCACTTTGCGAACAGTATCGCGCAGCCGGCGGAAGCTGCCTGATCTCCAAGTAAAATCAGGTCACGGAATTATGAGAGCGGCGGGCCGATCGGCCCGCCGCTCTTTTTTGTGCATCGCGCCCGCGCTTGCTCGCATTTGGCCCGGGGCGGTCTATGATTCCTATATGACCGAATCAAAAGCGATGATCCTTGGCTGCAGCGGCCTTGTCCTCACATCCGAAGAGAAGGCCTTCTTTCGGGGCGAACGGCCCTGGGGCTTCATTCTCTTCGGGCGCAACATTTCCGAAGCCTCGCAGATTGCCGAGCTCGTCGCCGAATTGCGCGACAGCGTCGGCTGGCATGCGCCGGTGCTGATCGACCAGGAGGGCGGCCGCGTCCAGCGCATCCGTCCCCCCATTCTCTCACGCTATCCCTCGGGCGAGGCGCTCGGTGATCTCTATCGCCGCGACCCAGCGCTCGGGCTGCGCGCCGCCTGGGCGATGTCGCGGCTGCACGCCTTCGACCTTTCGAGGCTTGGTATCGATGTCGATTGCCTGCCGGTCCTCGACGTGCCGGTCGAAGGCAGCAGCAATGTCATCGGCGACCGCGCCTATGGCGGCGATCCCGAGACCGTCATCGCCATGGGCCGGGCGGCTGCCGAAGGGCTGAAGGCCGGCGGCCTGCTGCCTGTGATGAAGCATATGCCCGGCCACGGCCGCGGTTTTGCCGATTCCCATCTGGAGCTGCCCGTCGTCACCGTCTCGCGCGATGAGCTCGAAACCCATGATTTCCCGCCCTTCGTCGCGATGAAGGACGAACTGATGGCGATGACCTGTCACGTCGTCTTCACCGCCATCGACCCGCACAATCCGGCGACGACCTCGCGCAAGGTGATCGACGGCGTTATCCGCGAGCATATCGGCTTTAGCGGTCTGCTGCTTTCCGACGATAGCTCGATGAACGCTCTTTCGGGCACGATCGGCGAACGTGCGGCGAATATCATTGCAGGCGGATGCGATATCGTGCTGCATTGCAATGGCAAGATGGACGAGATGGTGGATGTCGTGGCAAATGTTCCACCGCTCGCCGGCGTGTCGCTTGCCCGCGCCAAGGCGGTGGAAGCAGGCTTCGCCGCGCCGGATACGGTTGACGAAGCCGAACTGCGGGCGGAGTTCGAGGCAATGTTTGCGATCGTGTGATCGCAGAGGAGCAGGGTGGTGAACACGGTCAAGGGCACGGAACGTCCGCAGGCGGCAACGCCGATGGACAAGCTGTGGCAGGACAACGGCGCCGAGCGCGCCAGCCACGAGCCGGCGTTGGTGATCGACGTTGCCGGCTTCGAAGGTCCGCTCGACCTGTTGCTCTATCTCGCCCGCAACCAGAAGGTCGACCTGTCGCGCATTTCGGTGCTGGCGCTTGCCGAGCAATATCTGCAGTTCGTCGAAAGCGCCCGCCGGATCCGCATCGAGCTCGCCGCCGATTATCTCGTCATGGCGGCCTGGCTTGCCTATTTGAAGTCACGGCTGCTCATTCCCCAACAGGTCAAGGATGACGGGCCCTCGGGCGAGGAGATGGCGGCAACGCTTGCCTTCCGCCTGAAACGCCTCGAAGCCATGCGCCAGGCGGCCGAAGGCCTCGTTAACCGCAACCGCCTCGGCCGCGATATCTTCGCGCGCGGCGCGCCCGAGCATATTCCCGATCGGCAGCAGTCGGCTTACGCGGCGAGCCTCTACGATCTCCTGACCGCCTATGCGGCGCTGCGCCAGCGCCACGCCGTTACCCAGGTGACGATCGAGAGGCGCAATGTCTGGTCGCTGACCGACGCGCGCGAGCTGCTGACCCAGATGATCGGCGAGGTCGGGGACTGGACGGCGATGGAGCATTATCTGCTGCGTTATCTCGCAGCGCCCGAGGAGCGCGTCACGGCCATCGCCAGCGCCTTTGCCGCCTCGCTGGAGCTGGTTCGCGAGGGCAAGCTCGAAATCCGCCAGGACGGCGCCTTCCAGCCGATCTATATGCGCCGCGGCCCGAAACATGCGACGCTGCAAGTGGTGGAACAGGAGCGGCCGGCTTGATCGATCTGAAGAGCGAAGAGGATTACGAGGACCAAGGTCGCGACCTGCAGGCCGAGATCGAGGCCGAGCGCATTGCCGAGGCCCTGGTCTTTGCCTCCTCGCAGCCGGTGCCCGAAGGTTTCCTCGCCGAGCGCCTCCCCAGGGATGCCGACGTTCGCGCGATCATGCTGCGCCTGAAGGAACAATATGCGCCGCGGGGCGTCAACCTCGTGCAGGTGGAGGGCGCCTGGGCCTTCCGCACCGCCGCCGATCTCTCCTTCGTCATCCGCCGCGATGACAATGAGGTGAAGAAGCTGTCACGCGCCGCGCTGGAAGTGCTGTCGATCATCGCCTATCACCAGCCGGTAACGCGCGCCGAAATCGAGGATATCCGCGGCGTACAGACCTCGCGCGGCACGCTCGACGTGCTGATGGAAGCCGGCTGGGTGCGGTTTCGCGGCCGCCGGCGCACGCCGGGCCGGCCGGTGACATTGGGCACGACGCGGGATTTTCTCGACCATTTCGGCCTCGAGGAATTGCGCGATCTGCCCGGTCTCGAAGAATTGAAGGGAGCAGGCCTGCTGTCGGGCCGGATTCCGGCGAATTTCAATATTCCCTCGCCATTGATGAACGACGAGCTGAGCGAGGACGAAGACCCCATTACCCAGATGGATCTCGAAGAACTTGGGTTGCTCGCCCCGCGCTCTACCTCCGAAGATTGAAGGACTTCGTCTTGCTTTTGCCATGCATGACGAAAACAATGGTGCTCACCATTTTTCGGCGGGTCTGTGGCTTGTCACAAAGGGCGATACCGTGACATTAAGCTCAGTTCGAAGGGCTTGATGTTGGAAACGGTGTGGGAAATCCTTACATCGAGGGAACATCGCAACAGGGAGTTAAGGTAATGGGTTCTTTAAGCATGTGGCACTGGCTGATCGTTCTGGTCATCGTGCTGTTGTTGTTCGGTCGCGGCAAGATTCCGGAACTGATGGGCGATGTCGCCAAGGGCATCAAGAGCTTCAAGAAGGGCATGACCGACGAAGATGCGCCGGAATCGGCAAAGACCGTCGATCACAAGGCCGACGAAACGAAGTAACCAAGTCCGGGAAAAAGCGCAGCCCCCGCGCTTCCCGTCCAGGAGCCTTGCATGTTCGATATTGGCTGGACCGAGCTTTTGGTCATCGCGGTCGTGCTGATCGTCGTTGTCGGTCCCAAGGATTTGCCGCCGATGCTGCGCGCTTTCGGCAAGATGACGCAGCGCGCCCGCAAGGTAGCCGGTGAGTTCCGCGCGCAGTTCGACGAAGCGCTGCGTGAGGCCGAGCTCGACGATGTCCGCCAGACGATCACCGACGCCCAGAAGCTCAATCCGGTCAACAGTCTGCGCGAGGCCATGAACCCGCTTCGTCAGATGGGCAACGAGATCAAGGCCGACCTGCAGAAAGCAAGCACGCCCTCTGAGAATAAGACCGAAGTGCCGCCGGCAGCCGTATCCGCCCCGACGCCGTCGATGAGCCTGCCGGAAACGCCGCCGCTAATGCCGGCACCCGTACCGGCGCCGGAACCCGTCGCCGCCGCGGCCGTCCAGGCCGATACGATTGCCGCCAAGCCGAAGGCTCCGCGCAAGCCGCGCGTCAAGGCCGCTGACAAAGCTGATGCGGTCGCCGCCATTGCCGCGCCGGTCGAAAAGCCGAAGCGCGCGACGGCAGCCAGGAAGCCCGCAACGCCGAAAACGCCGGCGCAGACTGAGAAGAAGGACGAGGCATGAGCGGTGATATCGAAGACAAGCCGCAGCCGTTAATCGAGCACCTGATGGAACTGCGCACGCGGCTGATGTGGTCGATCGGCGCGTTCTTCATCGCCTTCGTCGTGTGCTTCTTTTTCGCCAAGCACATCTTCAACTACCTGGTCTATCCCTATAAGCTCGCCGTCAGCTGGGCCAACCTCGATGTCGAGAAGGCGCAGCTCATCTACACGGCGCCGCAGGAATTCTTCTTCACGCAGGTCAAGGTCGCCATGTTCGGTGGCCTTGTCATCGCTTTTCCGATCATCGCCGCCCAGATCTACAAGTTTGTAGCGCCAGGCCTCTATAAGAATGAACGGGCGGCCTTCCTGCCGTTCCTGATCGCTTCCCCACTTCTGTTCCTCTTGGGCGCCGCGCTGGTCTATTTTTTCTTCACGCCGATGGTCATGTGGTTCTTCCTGTCGATGCAGCAGGCGCCGGGCCACGACGAGGTCGCAATCTCGCTTCTGCCGAAGGTTTCGGAATATCTGAGTCTGATCATGACGCTGGTCTTCTCCTTCGGCCTCGTCTTCCAGCTGCCCGTTGTCACGACATTGCTTGCCCGTGTCGGCCTGCTGACGTCGGAATGGCTCGCCGAAAAGCGTAAATTCGCCATCGTGCTGGCCTTTGTCGTCGCTGCCGTGCTGACGCCGCCGGACCCCTTATCCCAGATCGGCCTTGCGATACCGGCGATCCTTCTCTACGAGATTGCCATCTATGCGGCGCGACTCGTGGAGCGCCAGCGTGCCCGGCAGGCGGTCGAGAAGGAAACCGGATCCGCAGACGTTGCCAAGACGGACAGCGTCTGAGCGGCAATCCGGCAATCCCTTCATGAGCGCCGTCCCATCCGGTCGAAGCCCGATCAGGCTTTGGCCGGGTCACTTCTGTTGCAACGACCTGGAACGACGATGCTCGATATCAAATGGATCCGTGAGAATGCCGAAGCGCTCGATGCCGCCCTTGCCAAGCGCGGTGCGGAGCCTCTTGCCCAAAGCCTCATTGCCCTCGATGAAAAGCGCCGCTCCGCCGTGCAGAAGGCGCAGGACCTGCTGTCCCGCCGCAATCTCGCCTCCAAGGAGATCGGTGCGGCGCTGTCCCAGAAGAACGGCGAACTCGCCGAGAAGCTGAAGGCCGAGGTCGCTGAGCTGAAGACCTTGCTGCCGATGGTCGAGGAAGAGGACCGGCAGCTTACGGCCGAGCTCAACGACGCGCTCTCGCGCATCCCCAACATACCCTTCGACGATGTCCCGGTCGGCAAGGACGAGCATGACAATGTCATCACCCGCACCGTCGGCGAAAAGCCGCGCTGGAACCACACGCCGAAGGAGCACTTCGAAATCGGCGAGGCGCTCGGCTATATGGATTTCGAGCGCGCCGCCAAACTCTCCGGCTCGCGCTTCACGGTGCTGACCGGGCCGCTCGCCAGGCTCGAGCGCGCGCTCGGCCAGTTCATGATCGATCTCCACACCCGCGAGCACGGTTATACCGAAGTCAGCTCGCCGCTGATGGTGCGGGCTGAAGCGTTGTACGGCACCGGCAATCTGCCGAAGTTCGAAGAGGATCTCTTCAAGACGACGGATGGCCGCTATCTCATTCCCACGGCCGAGGTGACGCTGACCAATCTGGTGCGCGAGGAAATCCTCGACCAGGAAAAGCTGCCGCTTCGCTTTACCGCGTTGACGCCGTCCTTCCGTTCGGAGGCGGGCTCGGCCGGCCGCGACACCCGCGGCATGCTGCGCCAGCACCAGTTCTGGAAATGCGAGCTCGTCTCGATCACCGATGCCGAGAGCGCCATTGCCGAGCATGAAAGGATGACCGCCTGCGCCGAAGAAGTGCTGAAGCGGCTCGGCCTGCATTTTCGCACCATGACGCTTTGCACCGGTGACATGGGCTTCGGCTCGCGCAAGACCTACGATCTCGAAGTCTGGCTGCCCGGGCAGAATGCCTTCCGGGAAATCTCCTCCTGCTCGGTCTGCGGCGATTTCCAGGCCCGCCGCATGAATGCGCGCTATCGCGGCAAGGACGACAAGAGCAACAGGTTCGTCCACACGCTGAACGGCTCCGGCACCGCCGTCGGACGCTGCCTGATCGCCGTGCTTGAAAATTATTTGAACGAGGATGGTTCGGTCACGATTCCGGACGTTTTGCTGCCTTATATGGGCGGATTGACCAAGATCGAACGGGCGGCCTGAGGCGATGCGCATCCTGCTTACGAATGACGACGGCATTCACGCGGAAGGCTTGGCCGCGCTGGAGCGGATCGCCCGCACGCTGTCGGACGATGTCTGGATCGTGGCGCCTGAGACGGACCAGAGCGGTCTTGCCCATTCGCTGAGCCTGTCGGAACCTCTGCGGCTGCGCAAAATCTCCGACAAGCATTTCGCCTTGCGCGGCACGCCGACCGATTGCGTCATCATGGGCATCCGGCAGGTGATGGACATCAAGCCAGACCTCGTTCTCTCCGGCGTCAATTCGGGCTCGAATGTCGCCGACGACGTGACCTATTCCGGCACGATCGCCGGCGCCATCGAGGGCACTATGCAAGGCGTGCGCTCCTTCGCGCTGAGCCAGGCCTATCTCTATGAGGATGGCGCGCGCATCGTGCCCTGGGAGGTCTGCGAGACGCATGCGCCGGCTCTTCTGGAAAAGCTGATGGTTCTGGACCTGCCGGAGGGCACGTTCCTCAATCTCAACTTCCCGAACTGCCGTCCCGACGAGGTCGATGGCGCGGAGGTGACCATGCAGGGCAAGCTCGCTTTCAATCTGCAGGTCGATGCCCGCTCCGATGGTCGGGGCTTTCCCTATTACTGGCTGAAGTTCGGCGAACGCGCCGGCGCCTTCATCGAAGGCACCGATATTCACGCCCTCAAGCATAACAAGATTTCGGTAACGCCTTTGAAACTGGATCTGACCGATTATTCCGTAACGGACCGCGTGGCGCGGGCCCTGGGATACGGAGCACAGGTTTGACGGCAAGACTGGCGGAGAAGGAGGGCTTTGCGGCGCTCGTCCTCAGACTGCGTGCCGAAGGCATCTCCGACCTCGATCTGCTGACGGCGGTCGAGCAGACGCAGCGCTCGCTGTTCGTGCCGGCGCAATTTGCCGACGACGCCTATTCGAGCCGGACGATTCCGATCGAATGCGGCTCCTTCCTCGAAGGCATCGATTTTGTCGTCCGCATCCTCCATCACCTCAGGCTCAAACCGGGACAGCGTGTTCTGGAAATCGGCACCGGCAGCGGCTTCACTGCTGCGGTCATGGGCCGCCTGGCCGAACGCGTTCTGTCGATCGATCGCTACAAGACGCTGACGACGGCTGCACAGCGGCGCATGGAATCGCTTGGCCTGCGCAACGTCGTCATCCGCCAGGCCGACGGCAGCGCCGGCATGCAGGGCGAGGGCACGTTCGATCGTATCCTGGTGACGGCGGCCTTCAATGCGATGCCGCGTTTTTATACAGACCAGCTCGTTTCCGGCGGCTCGATGATCGCGCCGCTGATGATTTCCGAGAACGAATGTCGCATGGTGCGGCTGACGAAAACCGGCAGTCGTTTCGAACGCGAGGAACTGTTCGAAGCCCCTTATCTGCCGATCGTTCCGCGTCTTGCCTCGCTGCTGTAGGCACTGCGATTTTTCACCCGTAAGCTATGGTTATCAACTTCTCAAAAATATCGCACTGATTCCAGCATCTTAACCGCGTGGTAATACTAACGCGTTTTAATAGACTCACAAATGGTTGCGTTCTCAGTGGGTCGAGTCAATGCGTTTCAGTCTTTCGCCGAAGTTCGGTAAGTCGGCCGGTAATCTTCTGGTTGTGGGCCTGCTGGCGAGTGCCGCAACGGGCTGCAGTTCCGATGTGACACGGTTTGGCGGTTTGTTTTCCTCCTCCGGGCAGGATCAGATCACCACAAGTTCCATTCCGCGCAGGGGCGGCGTCCAGGGCGATCCGGTGCCGCGCGCCGATCTTAGCGGTACGGCCGTTGCCAGCCAGTCCGGTTACGGCGGCAACAATGCGCTGAACCAGCCCTATCCGGCGAACCCGGGCTACGAGCCGGTCCGTCCATCGAGCGCACGCCTGGCTTCCTCGCCGGTCGCGATACAGCGTTCCGAGCTTGCGGCGCCGACGGCTGCCGCACCGTCCCGGCAGCGGGAAAAGCAAGTGGCGCTCGCCCAGCCGTTCCCGGCTTCGCCGCAGGCTGAAAAGCCGCGGCTCGTGGCACCGGCAGCACCCAAGGCGACGCCCGATTCGCTGACAACAGGCACGACGCCGAAGGTTTCCGGCTGGTCGGCGACCAATGCGCCTTCCGTGACGCTGCGTCCGGGCGAAAACATCGCCACGCTGTCCAGACGTTTCGGTGTTCCGGAAAAGGAAATCCTGCGCGTCAATAATCTGAAGACGGCCTCTGCCGCCCAACCCGGTCAGGCGATCCTGATCCCGACGTTCAATGGCGGCAATGCCGCCAAGGCAGCTTCGCAGGCAGCCGACCTTTCCAAACCCGGCAATATGCCGGGGCCGGCCAAGGCGCCTGAACAGAAGGTCGCGGTCGTCCCGGGCGCCAATTCCGCCCGCGACAAGACGATGGCGAGCGCCGATCCAACCGGCAAGCTTCCGGCCGGCGCCGGCAAGGACCCGAAGGCGCCTGCCGGCACCTATGTCGTCAAGCAGGGCGATTCGCTGGCAAAGATCGCCAAGGCGACCGGCGCCAATATCGACGATCTCAAGGCGGCCAACAATCTTTCGGCGAGCTCGCTGCGTGTCGGCCAGGCCCTGAAGGTCCCGAACGGCAGAGCCGACACGATCAAGACCGCCTCGATCCCGGCCGAAAAGGTCGAGTCGAAGCCGGCTGATCCGGCGCCTGCCCAGCAGACGGCTTCCGTCCAGCCCGCGCCCTATAAGGCGCCGGTCGCCACCCAGACCGTCGACGAGGTCGAGAAGAAGGCCGACGTCAGCTCCGACGCGCCGGAATCGACCGGCATCGGCAAATACCGCTGGCCGGTCCGCGGCCAGGTCATTGCCGCCTATGGCGCCAACGTCAACGGCAACCGCAACGACGGCATCGATATCTCGGTCCCGCAGGGCACGCCGATCAAGGCCGCCGAAAACGGCGTCGTCATCTATGCCGGCAACGGCCTGAAGGAACTCGGTAACACGGTTCTCGTCCGTCACGACGACGGCACCGTCACTGTCTATGGCAATGCCGACACGCTGAGCGTTGCCCGCGGCCAGAAGATCCAGCGTGGTCAGACCGTCGCCGTCTCCGGCATGAGCGGCGACGTCAAGCAGCCGCAGGTCCATTTCGAGGTGCGCAAGGACGCGTCCCCGGTCAACCCGATGACTTTCCTGGAATAGGTAGAGCGTACCAGGAAGCGCAAAAGCCCGGCCAACCGCCGGGCTTTTGTCATTTAGACTCTATCGATATGGACGCGCATGCGTCCTGCCAGGTCCTGGATATACTGCCAGGCGACGCGGCCGGAGCGCGCGCCGCGCGTCGTTGCCCATTCCAGCGCCTCGGCATGCATCTTGTCGCGTGCGAGCCCGAGCTTGAAGTGATCGGCATAGCCGTCGATCATGCCGAGATAGTCTTCCTGGCTGCATTTATGAAATCCAAGCCAGAGGCCGAAGCGATCGGACAGCGAAACCTTCTCCTCGACGGCTTCGGACGGATTGATCGCTGTCGACTGTTCGTTTTCCATCATGTGACGCGGCAAAAGATGGCGCCGATTCGACGTGGCATAGAAGAGCACGTTGTCCGGCCGTCCTTCGACGCCGCCGTCAAGCGCCGCCTTCAGCGACTTGTAGGCGGTGTCGTCGTGATCAAAGGAGAGATCGTCGCAGAAGACGATCACGCGGTAGGGGGTATCTTTCAGGAGGTCGAGCAGGTTGGGCAGGCTGGCAATATCCTCGCGGTGAACTTCGACCAGCTTCAGCGCGACGCCGCTTTCGTGCCTGACGTCCTCGTGCACAGCCTTGACCAGCGACGATTTGCCCATGCCGCGCGCACCCCAGAGCAGCACATTGTTGGCCGCATAACCTGCGGCGAAACGCACCGTATTTTCGTGCAGGATGTCGCGCACGTGGTCGACGCCGCGGATGAGCTTCAGCGCCACCCGGTTGGGTTTCTTAACGGGCTGCAGATGCTGGCGCAGCGGCGCCCAGACGAAACAGTCTGCCGCGTTCCAGTCGTTGACGGCGGGTGCCGGTCCGGCAAGACGCTGGACGGCATCAGCGAGCCGCTTCAGCTCGGCAAGCAAGGCGGTGTTGATTTCCTCGGTCATCGCAAGCTCCTGATTTCTTGCTGCGGCAATCCGCTTTATCTTTCGATGCGGGTAGCATGGCGTTTTGCCGCCGGAAAGGTTATGAGGCAGCGGAATCGGTACTGTTTCCGGCTGTTTCTGTTGCATTCATCGAAGCGGCAACTATAGTCCGGCAACCTGAAAAATGAGGCGGAGTTCCGCCGCCAAGCCTGAGGAGTTTAGCATGTTCATCACCCCGGCATTCGCCCAGAGTGCGACCGACACCGCAACCGGTTTCGGCAGCTCAGGTTTCGAAATGATCATTCTGTTCGTGCCGCTGATGGTCGTTTGGTACTTCCTGCTGATCCGTCCGCAGCGCGCCCAGGCCAAGAAGCGTGAGGAAACCCTGAAGGCGATCCGTCGCGGCGACCAGGTCGTGACCGGCGGCGGTCTCGTCGGCAAGGTGACGAAGGTCGTCGACGACAAGGAAGTCGAAGTCGAGATTGCCGAAGGCGTTCGCGTCCGCATCGTCCGCAGTGGCATTTCGGAAGTTCGCGTCAAGGGTGAACCTGTCAAGGCCGACGCGGCGTAACAGGCGATAACGGCAAACCGCCGGATCGGAAGATCGTCGAGAGAATGTTGCATTTTTCCCGCTGGAAAACACTTCTGATTTGGCTGGTTGCGCTTACGGCCGTCGTCATCGCTGCGCCCAATCTGGTGAGCGAGGCACAGCGTGCCTCTCTGCCGGATTGGCTGCGAAACGATCGCCTGATGCTCGGCCTCGATCTGCAGGGCGGTTCCCATATCGTTCTGAAGGTCGAGCGTTCCGATATCGTCAAGGACCGCCTGGAAGAGGCCGTCGCGAATGTACGCAACGCGCTGCGCGGCGCCGGCATCCGCTATACCGGGCTGACCGGCAACGACCAGACCGTCACTGTCCGGATCACCGATCCCGCCGAGACGCAGAAAGCGGTCGATCGTCTGAAATCCCTGACGACGACCGGCGGAGATTCCGCCCCTGGGCTCGCGCTGCAGCAGGGCGGCGAAGGGCAGCTTTCCCTGCAGATTTCCGACGCCGGCATTACCGCTGACGTCGCCTCCGCCCGGACCCGGTCGCTCGATATCGTCGCCCGCCGCATCGCCGGATTCGGCTACGAGAATTTCCTCGTTCGTCCCAATGGCGACGACCGGATCACCGTGCAGGTGCTGGGATCGGTCGATGCCGAGCGGCTGAAGAACCTCCTCAACCAGCCGGCCAAGCTTTCTTTTCATCTGATCGATGAAAGCATGTCGGGGCAGGAGGCGCTGAACGGTCGCTGGCCGGCGACCTCGCAGGTGCTCTATTCGCTGGACGATCCGCCGGTTCCCTATCTCGTCGACCGTACGGCATTCGTCACCGGCAGCAACATGGTCGACATCCAGCCGGTCGTGGATCCGCAGACGCAGGATACCTCCATTGCCTATCGTCTGGATGCGGAAGGCACGCGGCGGCTGGCTGAGGCGACGGGGCAGAATATCGGCAAGCATCTTGCCATCGTCTTCGACGACCAGGTCATGTCGGCGCCGGTCATCGATGCGGCGATCACCGGCGGTGAGGGCCGGATATCGGCGAACTTCTCCGAAGATGGCGTCCGCGACCTTGCGGTAATGCTGCGGGCAGGGGCTTTGCCGGCAACGCTGACGAGCGTCGAGGAACGCAGCGTCAGCCCGAGCTTCGGCGCTGACTCCATCTTCTCCGGCCTCATTGCCGGCCTCGTCGCCGTGCTGCTGGTCGCAGCATTGATGATCGCGCTTTATCGGATTCTCGGCCTCGTTGCCGTCGTCTCGCTCTTCTTCAATCTGATCCTGATCATTGCCGTGCTGAGCCTTGCCGGCGCGACGCTGACCTTGCCCGGTATTGCCGGCATCGTGCTCATTGTCGGCATGGCGGTCGATTCCAACGTGCTGATCTACGAGCGCATCCGCGAGGAGGAGAAAACCGGCCCCTCCTTTGCGCAGGCGGTCGGCCGCGGCTTCTCGCGCGCCTTCGCAACCATCGTCGATGCGAATGTCACGATCTTCATCGCCGCCGTCATTCTCTTTTACCTCGGCAGCGAATCCATTCGTGGTTTTGCCGTGACGCTGGCGGTCGGCATTCTGACGACCGTCTTCACGGCATTCACGCTGACCCGCTCGATTGTTGCTGCCTGGCTGGCGCGACGCCATCCGCGGCACCTGCCGAAAGGCGTCCTGACCCATCTCTTCGAGCACGCCAATATCCGGTTCATGGGCATCCGCCGCTATGTCTTCACGGCGTCGGCTGCAATCTCGCTGATCGCCATGGCGGCCTTTGCCACCGTCGGCCTGCAGCTCGGCATCGACTTCACCGGCGGCTCGCTCATCGAGGTGACGGCGAAACAGGGCAATGCCGACATCGCCGATCTCCGATCGCGCCTCAACGATCTCAATCTCGGCGAGGTCGGGGTCGAACGCACCGGCGGGCCGGCGAACGCGCGGATCCGCATCGCGTCCCAGGGCGGCGGAGAGAATGCCGAGCAATCGGCAGCGACGCTGGTGCGCGGCGAGCTCGAGGCGGATTATGATTTCCGCCGCGTCGAAGTCGTCGGCCCGGCCATCTCCGGCGAATTGACGATGATGGCGACGCTCGGTGTCGCTGCCGCGCTCGCGGCAATCCTGCTCTACATCTGGATTCGCTTCGAGTGGCAGTTCGCCGTCGGCGCCATCGTCGCAACGCTGCACGACGTCATCATCATGCTGGGGCTTTTCGTGCTGACCGGCATCGAATTCAACCTGACGAGTATCGCCGCGGTGCTGACCATTGTCGGCTATTCCCTGAACGACACCGTCGTCGTTTATGACCGGATGCGCGAGAACCTGAAGCGATACACGAGGATGCCGCTGCCGATCCTGATCGATGCCTCGATCAATCAGACATTGTCGCGCACTGTCCTGACGGCGGCGACGACGCTGCTTGCCTTGCTGGCGCTCTGCCTGTTCGGCGGGGACGTCATGCGCTCATTTGCCTTTGCGATGCTCTTCGGCGTCGCTCTCGGCACTTTCTCTTCGATCTATATCGCCGCTCCCGTACTGATCGTCTTCCGGCTGCGGCCGGAGAGCCCCGACGGGGAAGAGAGCAGCAAGACGGATGCCGGTGTTAAATCCGGCACAGTGGTTTGAAAACATGGCAAAAGGCATAGAAATCCGCGCCGCGCATTTTCCCGGGCGCGCTCCGATCGACACTTACGGCAATGGCGGCTTCCGTTTTGCCGACATGTCGCATCGCGGCTCGATCCTTTGCCTGCCCTCCGGCATTCATGGATGGGACATGGACATGTCGAAGCCGCTGTCGCTTGAAAATTTTCGCCGCGTGTTGGAGGAGGCCGCCGATATAGAGGTTCTGCTCGTCGGCACGGGAACCGAGCTTCGCCGTCTGCCCGACGAATTGAAGCAGGCGCTGAAGGCGCGCGGCATCTCCTCCGATCCGATGAGCACGGGTGCCGCGGTGCGCACCTTCAATATCATGCTGTCTGAGCAGCGCGCCGTCGCGGCGGCCTTGATTGCGGTCTGACGATGGCTGACGCGAATATTGCGACGAACCAGGATATCTGCCTGGCGATGCTGCGCGACAATGATCGCGACCGCTATCTCGCCTGCCTTCTATCGCCGCAGGACAAGCGCGGCGCGCTTGCGGCGCTTTACGCGTTCAATGCCGAGCTTGCCCGCATCCGCGACCTGGTGCACGAGCCGCTGCCCGGCGAGGTGCGCATGCAATATTGGCATGACCTGCTGGAAGGCAGTGCGCATGGTTCGACGGCGGCCAATCCCGGCGCCGCCGCGCTTCTGGAGGCAATCGAAACTTATCGCCTGCCGCGCAAGACGCTGGTCGACATGATCGAGGCCCGCACGTTCGACCTCTATGACGACCCGATGGAAACGCGGCTGACGCTCGAAGGTTATGCCGGCGAAACCGCCTCCGCGCTGATCCAGCTTGCAAGCCTTGTGCTTTCGCCGGAGGATGCCTCACGATCGGCCGATGCCGCCGGCCATGCCGGCGTCGCCCAGGCGATTGCCGGCCTGTTGCTTTTGATGCCGCTGCATCGCCGCCGCGGCCAGCTCTATATTCCGCTGCAGATCCTTTCAGCCACCGGCCTCGACCGCGATGCCTTCCTTGCCGGCGAAGACCGACCGCGCATCTCCGCCGCCATCGAGGCCTTCGCCGGCCTCGGCCGCGAGCATCTGGCAAAGGCGAGGGGGGCAGGGGCGATTGCGCCAGCCGTCTTTCCGGCCTTCCTGCCGGTCACACTGGCCGAGCCGGTGCTCCGGAAGGCGCAGAGGCGGGGCGCCCTGCTGTTCGACCGGCCGCTGCAGCCGCCGCAATGGCGCCGCCAGCTCGCAATGGCGCTGGCTGCATCGCGCAGGAAAATCTGATATCGGTCAAATTCGCGCAAGTCTCGCGCGCTACAAGGGCCTGACCGCTACCCTTTGAACGGAGACTCGGCGTGGGCATTATCGTCTGGTGCGTCCTTTTCGCCATCGTCATTTTCTTTGCCTTCGTGGCAACACGCATGGCTGCGCAAAACAAGGAAGACGGCCTGCACGACACCGGTCTCGCCATCATCGAGTTCGGCCGCGCCTTTCCCAACGAGGCGATCCGCCAGCTGCAGGCGACTGAAAACGGTCAGGCGATCTTCGTGCGCCTCCACGACAACAAGGCCGGGCTGATGCGCAACATGGCGCGCCACTTCTCCTGCCATCTGATCGAGCCCGGCCGTGTGCGCGTGGTAAGCTCGGAGACGGGCAGGGGGCTGGCGATCGAATTTCTCGATGCGCCCAGTCACAACGGACAATTCGAGTTCGCTTCGCCGAAGGAGGCTTCCGAAGTTGCGTTGTGGCTGCTCGGCAACTACATCGCTGAGCCGGATAAGGACCTGCCAGCCGGCCATATATCCGCGGCCAACAAGCAGTAGGGCAGCTGCTCAGGCGCTTTCGGCAAAGCTCGGTGTCTGGCCGAGCCAGGCGGCGCAGTCCGCAAGCGCGCGACGCGCGATCAACTGCCGTTTCATGATCGTCTTATCCTTGCCGCGGAAGCGCTTGACGCCCTCGGGCTTGACGATCGAGCCGGGCTCAAGCTCCGGAAACAGCCCGAAATTGATGTTCATCGGCTGGAACGAGCGTTTGCCGGGCTCTTCGTCGGTGACGATGTGGCCGCCGGTGATATGACCGAGCAGCGAGCCGAGCGCCGTTGTCGCCGGCGGCAGCAAGATCGCTTCGCCCTTGCGTTCGGCGGCGGCAAAACGGCCGGCCATCAGCCCAACGCTGGCGCTTTCCACATAACCCTCGCAGCCGGTGATCTGGCCGGCGAAGCGCAGGCCGGGCCGCGACTTCAGCGTCAGCGACGGATCGAGCAGGGTCGGGGAGTTGATGTAGGTGTTGCGATGAAGGCCGCCGAGACGGGCAAATTCGGCATTTTCCAGGCCTGGGATCATCCGGAAGATTTCCGCCTGCGCGCCGTATTTCAGCTTCGTCTGGAAACCGACCATATTGTAGAGCGTGCCGAGCGCATTGTCCTGGCGCAGTTGCACGACGGCATAGGCCTTGACTGTCGGATTATGCGCGTTCGTCAGCCCCATCGGCTTCATCGGCCCGTGGCGCAGCGTCTCACGGCCGCGTTCGGCCATCACCTCGATCGGCAGGCAGCCGTCGAAATAAGGCGTGCCTTCCCATTCCTTGAAGCCGACAGTATCGCCAGCGATCAAAGCGTCGACGAAGGCATTGTACTGCGCCTCGTCCATCGGGCAGTTGATGTAATCCTTGCCAGTGCCGCCGGGGCCGACCTTGTCGTAGCGCGACTGATACCAGCAGATATCCATGTCGATGCTGTCGCGGTAGACGATCGGCGCGATGGCGTCGAAGAAGGCGAGCGAATCCTCGCCCGTTTGCGCCTGGATGGCGCTGGCGAGCGACGGCGCTGTCAGCGGCCCGGTGGCGACGATGGCAAGATCCCAGTCGCGCGGTGGCAGGCCGGTGATTTCCTCGCGCACGACGGTGATCAGCGGATGGTCGTGGATCGCCTTGGTCACGGCTTCGGAAAAGCCATCGCGATCGACGGCCAGCGCGCCGCCGGCCGGCACCTGGTGGCGGTCGGCGGCAGCCATGATCAGCGAGCCCGCCATGCGCATCTCGGCATGGATGACACCGACGGCATTGCTGGTCGCATCGTCGGACCGGAAGGAATTGGAGCAGACGAGTTCGGCAAGACCGTCGGTCTTGTGCGCATCCGTGCCGCGCACGCCGCGCATTTCATGCAAAATGACGGGAACGCCGGAGCTGGCGATCTGCCAGGCGGCTTCCGAACCGGCAAGCCCGCCGCCGACGACGTGAATAGGAGGATAGGAGATCGTGTTCATTCCGGGCTGATATCATGTCGGCAGATGCGATCCAACACCCGGAATCAAAAACGGCGCCCTGATGGCGCCGTCTTGAAGCATCGTGCCGGTTTTCCCGCGATTAGCGGAACGAGCGGGATGCGATGTTACGGATGTCGTAGCGGCTGACGCCGATGTCGGACAGGGTCTGGTTCGACAGGTTGCCGAGTTCGTTGAGTGTACGGCGGTAGCTGAGCCAGCTTTTTGCAATGCGGATCGGGTTCATTGTCATCTTCCTCGAACAAATGTCCGCTTGACGGCGGGATCGCCTGTCTCTCTGCGGTTGATGTTTATATAGGCGAAAACCCTCTCATTGTGCAGTGCAAATAAAAGGCGTCTGCCATGCAAATGTGCAATATGATGCTTGAGAATTAAGCGGTGAACATTTTTTGAGCGGGCTAAGGAACTGGGAAGATCCTGCAACCGAGACGACCGTCGATTGCCGCAAACGAAAACGCCCGCTGCGGTGCAGCGGGCGTTTTAATCTTGGGGGATCTGCTTGGGAGGAAGCAGAAACCTTTGAATTAACGCGAAGAAGCTTCGCGGGCGACGCGATGGATATCCGAACGGTCGATGCCGAGGTCATGCAATTCGCGGTTGGTCATGCGGCCGAGTTCGGTGACCGTCTGACGATACTTGCGCCAATTGTTGAAAGAGCGGGTGATGTTCATGTTAAGCCCCTTTCCGAGGGTTTGATCTGCCAGCAGCCACCCATCGGCGCTGACCTCTATTTGATGACCGCAATATATGTTGCGGCGCGAAGGACGAAAACAGCCAAGTTTTCAGGTCACCTATGCGAGTTATGCAATGCTTTACACAATCTTACCGCAGTCTGGTCAACGAATAGGCAAAGTCACTTGAGCGAATACCCGAGCCTTGAAGTGGCGAAGGGGCTGCGATGAGGAAAACCCGCCTCTGGCGAGTTGGGCGCTGGGCGGGCGGTCCGGTGCCGGTTCGACAAGCTGTCAGTCATTGCGATTGCCCCACGCAAAGCGGCGCGATCACGAATGCGGTGCCACGGCTTGAGGCGAAGAAAAATCCGGTGGATCTTGCTTTCCCGATGGCACAGCGCAGCTAGTATCGGATGTGCTAACGCCTTGAACTTACGCATTATGCTGTCTTCAAATAAAACGCCCGCCGGGGGAGGATCCGGCGGGCGCATTATAGTGACTGGCAACTGGGAGGAGGAGTGTCGCCAGTCTATCGCAGCGCGCTTGGGAGGAGGAGTGCGCGGCTGCGAATCTCGTCACGGATAAAGCAATCCGCGGGCGTCCGGCGGTGCCGGGCCGGGGCGCCATCCCCGTGCTTCGATATCTGGGTAAATAGTATGACTAATTGATATTTTGCAGTGCAATAATTACATGAGAGATATGCGTAATGTGCATACCTCTTCCTTCATATGCTGATATTAGCAGTTCCGACGTTAGCGCCCGGTTAACATCTGACCCAAGTTAGACCAATGAGGAATTTGCATATTTAGCGCTGAGGCGTTTGCGAAGCTGCCTGCTGCGTCTATAAATGACGGCAGCCGCAGCGCGAGCGTCGCGGAACCGAGGGGTGGAAGCATGTATCGCGGCAGATTGGAGCGGGATCTCTCGCTCTGGGTGGGCAAGGGTCTGCTGGCAAAGGAAACGGCCGGCGCGCTTCTCGCCGAATATGACAGTCGCCCGGCCAGCTTCAGCCTCGGCCGGGTGCTGATGGCGCTGGCGGCGGTGCTGCTTGCTGCGGCCGTTTTGCTGGTTGTCGCTTCCAATTGGGAGGCCATTCCGCGCCTCGTCCGCGTCGGCGCTATCCTCGCCCTGATCTGGGCCGTGCACATTGCCGCCGCCCTGATGCTCGCCCGCGGTGCGGCGGCGGCCGCAGGCGGCTTGTTGGTCATCGGCGCGATGAGCTTCGGGGGCGCCATTTCGCTGGTCGGGCAGATGTATCATCTCTCCGGCGACCAGCAGACGGTGATGTATCTCTGGTTCGCCATCGCGACGATCTCGGCGATTCTGTTCCGTTCGGGCGCGGTGGTGGTCGTTGCGGGCTTTCTCTCCTGGGCGTCCTTCGCCGTTTATCTCGAGAACCATGACACGCATTGGATCGGGCTCGATCCCTGGATGGCGCCGGTCATGGCGGTGATTGTCATTGCGTTGGTGCGTTACACCGGCGCTGCGCGAGCACGTCATCTCGCCTATTTGCTCCTGATCGGCTGGCTTGCATGGCTCTACACGCTCTATGAGCAGATGGCGGTGGCGCTCGCCTTCGCCGTCGGCGGCATGGCGGCCTTCGTGCTGACAGCGTTGCCACATCCCCGTATCGCGCCCCTGGTCAGAAGTGCCGGCGCGGCCCCGGCTTTCTACAGCTTCCTCGTCGCCGCAATCGGCTTCCTGCTCCTGCATATCGAGATTGAGCAGGGATGGCGGCTGGTGGTGCTCGGTCTGGCGACACTTGCCGCCGCCGTGCTGGCGATCGCGCTGCATGGCAGGAACAATGGCGCCGTGCGTTACCTCGCCTATACGACTTTTGCCGCAGAGATGCTCTATCTCGCTTCCGTCACCGTCGGTTCGATCCTCGGCACGTCGAGCCTTTTCCTGTTTTCAGGTCTTGTGGTCGCGTTTGTCGCCTGGATCGTCATTCGGCTCGAGCGGCGCTTTTCGCGGGAGGCGCGCGCATGAGTTCGTGGATGGCAAGGCTGCAGTCCGGCAAGGGCTACCTGCTTTCGGCGGTCATCGTCGCCGGCCTGCAGACCATAATCCTCGGCACGATCATCCAGAGCCGGGCGTCGATTCTCAGCAATGGCGCCGAAGTGCTGCTGAAGACGGCCCCGGTCGATCCGCGCGATTTCCTGCGCGGCGATTATGTCGTCCTGAACTATGACATTTCCACCGTGCCGGTGCAGACGGTTTCCGGCGGCGTTCCGGCCCAGCCGGGCGAACGCACGCTATGGGTCCGGTTGAAGAAGCAGGCGGACGGTTTCTGGACGGTGACCGAATCGTCCTTCCACGCGCTGCCGCCGCAGCCGGAGACGGTGATCCTGCGTAGCCAGCCATTCTATAGTGGCGGACTGGCTGCGGGCGACAGCGTCCGCGTCGAATACGGCATCGAGCGTTATTACGTCCCCGAAGGTCAGGGTAAACCACTGGAGGAGGCGCGCAATGATGGCAACGTCGCAATAGCGGTGCGCGTTTCAGCGGACGGAAGCGCGCAGATCCGCAGCCTGCTCGTCGATGGCAAGCCGGTTTACGACGAGCCGCTTTACTGATCCCGCAAGCCTTCGGGGCAGGGGCGCTTTTAAGGCGCAAATCCCCTGTCATTTGCCGTTCATTTTTCCTTTGCCTCGACCAAATCGGGTGATATAGAGACGCCGCGCTCCGGAAGGCCTCGTGCGCAGGCATAGGCATGCGGTTCTGTGGACGCGGGTATGGTGAAATTGGTAGACACGCCAGATTTAGGTTCTGGTGCCGCAAGGCGTGGGAGTTCAAGTCTCTCTACCCGCACCAGGCTGTTTGCAGGGGGAGACCAAGAACTTGGTTGTCCCCGAATGACCGAAGGTTGTTCCGAATACTCGGAAGTGAGTGCCGTTCCCCTTTTGGCGGAATGATACAGGAATTGGGAAAAGCCACGCGCGGCACGCTGCCGGCGTCGTGCTCATCGAAACGAACGGCGTCTGGGCACGGCCGCCACGACATGAAGGTAGGAAGACATGCAGGTTATCGAAACGCTCGCTGAAGGGCTGAAGCGCGAAATCAAGGTCGTTATCCCGGCCAAGGACATGGAAGACAAGATGAATGAGCGTCTTGCCGATGTGAAGGACAAGATCCGCATCAACGGCTTCCGTCCGGGCAAGGTCCCCGCAGCTCACCTGAAGAAGGTCTATGGCAAGTCGATCATGGCCGAGCTCGTCAACGAGATCGTCCGCGAACAGCCGACCGCCATCCTGTCCAGCCGCGGCGAAAAGTCGGCCACGCAGCCGGAAATCGCCATGACGGAAGACAAGGACGAAGCCGACAAGATCCTCTCCGCTCAGCAGGATTTCGAATTCACGCTTTCCTACGAAGTGCTGCCGCCGATCGAGCTGAAGTCGGTCAAGGGCATCAAGGTCACGCGCGAAGTCATCGACATCTCGGATGACGAAGTCAACGAGCAGGTCCTGAAGGTTGCCGAAAGCGCCCGTTCCTACGAGAGCAAGACCGGCAAGGCCGCCAACGGCGACCGCGTCACCATGGATTACGTCGGCAAGGTCGACGGTGAAGCCTTCGAAGGCGGCACCGACCAGGGCGCCGAGCTGGTGATCGGTTCCGGCCGCTTCATCCCCGGCTTCGAAGACCAGCTCGTCGGCGTCAAGGCCGGCGAAGAGAAGACCATCACCGTGACCTTCCCGGCCGACTACCCGGCCAAAAACCTCGCCGGCAAGGAAGCGACCTTCGACATTACGGTCAAGGATGTCGCAGCCCCCGGCGCTGTCGAGATCAACGACGAACTCGCCTCCAAGCTCGGCATCGAATCCGCCGATCGCCTGAAGGAGATCGTCCGCGGCCAGATCGAATCGCAGTACGGCTCGCTGACCCGCCAGAAGCTGAAGCGTCAGATCCTCGACCAGCTCGACGAGATGTACAAGTTCGACACTCCGTCTTCGCTCGTCGACGCCGAATACAACGGCATCTGGAGCCAGGTGAACAACGACCTCGCTCAGTCCGGCAAGACCTTCGAGGACGAAGACACGACCGAAGAGAAGGCGCGTGAAGAATACAAGACGCTCGCCGAGCGTCGCGTCCGCCTCGGCCTCGTTCTCTCCGAAATCGGCGAAAAGGCCGGCGTCGAAGTGACCGAAGACGAGATGCAGCGCGCCATCTACGATCAGCTGCGCCAGTATCCCGGCCAGGAAAAGCAGATCCTCGAATTCTTCCGCAGCCAGCCGGGTGCTGCCGCTTCGATCCGCGCGCCGATCTTCGAAGAAAAGGTCATCGACCACCTGCTGACCGAGATCGACGTCACCGACAAGAAGGTGACGAAGGAAGAGCTGCTCGCCGAGGAAGAAGGTGAAGCCAAGGCCGAGACCAAGAAGGCCGCGCCGAAGAAGAAGGCTGCCGCCAAGACCGAAGCCGCCGAGGCTGGCGAAGGCGAGGAAGCCGCTCCGAAAAAGAAGGCTGCTCCGAAGAAGAAGGCTTCCGAGGACAGCGCCGAATAATCGCTTCCCGGTTCAGACGTTTGGAAGGCCCCGCCATCGTGCGGGGCCTTTTCTTTTTCGACCATCCGGCCTTTCATGGTTTATCGCAGCAACAAATAGTTGAAATAAAGTATAATTCGATGCAGATTTGTTGATGGTTGGAGGGACCTGAAAATGACTGCAAAATACGACATGAAGAAATTGGTGGAGGAAATCTATGCTGTGCGCGACCGCGGCGATATCGAGGGCACGCTGGCGCTGATCGGAGAGGATTGCACTTTCCGGATGGCTGGCAATACACGGCTGGCGCCTTTTTCGACTGAATTGGGCGGCCATGCCTTTCGCCAGGTGATAGCGCAGCTCATCACCGTGTGGGATCTATCCAAGATCAGTACGACCGGCATCCATGTGGACGAGGATGCGCAGATCGTCTTCGCCCACCGCGAAGGGGAGGTCACACATATCCCGTCCGGCGTGAGCTTCCACACGGAATTCGTCGACAAGATCCATTTCAGGGACGGGAAACCGGTCAAGATCGTCGAATTTGTCGACACGCTACAGGTGGCCGAGACAACCCGGATAATCCAGGTCGCTTAAGCTGCCACCAGAGCGCCTCGCACCAACCTTGCTTCAAGCGAGGCGCTTGAGCGGGAACTGTGGCTCAATGCCGTGTCAGCTCCGCGACTTTCCGGACATGGCTGACGGCCGCGGCCCCACCGGCGGTTTTGGTGAAGAGGCTGAGCGTCTCTTCCTCGTCGTCCGCGACGGGTGTCAGGGCCTGATCCGTGTAGCTCTTCGACTTCGCATCCCGTGAAATCAGAAAAGCCGAAATCGTCAGGCCGATGATCGTGCCGGCGAGCGAAACATGTTTGCTCAAGGTTTCCCAGGCAAAGCGCGGCCAGAAGACCAGCGGATTTTCACGCGGCAGTTCGGGGCGCCGCTCCGACGGCGTCTTCAGGCGCATGAGGCCGCTTTGCAGCGGATGTACGTTTTCCAGCGGCACGGTGGTTGCGAAGGAGACGAGAACCTTGACGAGCCTTGCGAGCGGCACGCCGGTCGCCACGGCCCGTCGCAGCAGCGTCTTCATATGGTCAGGCGAATAATAGAGCGACCATGCCTCGTGGTAGATGTCTTCCCACTGCTGCTTGCTCATCTTGGGGTGCGCAGTGCAGACATGTTCGACATCGTAAATGTTGAGATCGCCGTCCATCTCGACGCCCTTCTTCCACAGGACCTGATGGTCCTCGGAACCTGGCAGCGGTGTCAGGATGAAGAATTCGATGACGTCGAGCGGCAGCTCTTCCTGAATGATCGCGATATCGCGGCGGATCGATTCCGGCGTATCGGCCGGGAAGCCTAAGATATAACCGGCCAGCGTCATGATGCCCTGCGCCTTCCAGGCGAGCAGCATCTTGCGGTATTCGGTGATCTTGTTCTGGTTCTTCTTGGCGGCGGTCAGATTATCAGGATTGACGTTTTCGAGGCCGATGAAGACGCGGGTGACGCCGGCGCGGCGGGATTTCTCGATAAAGTTCGGGATCTTGTGGCAGAGCGTATCGACCTGGATCATCAGCCCGAGCGGAATTCCGTCCCGCTCCTTGAGCTCGATCAGCCGATCGAAGATCGCCTCCCAATCCTTGTTGCGGGCGAAATTATCGTCGGTGATGAAGAATTTATGGATGCCCTGCGCCCAGTTCATCCGCACCAGCTTTTCGACATCGTCGGCGGAGCGGAAGCGCGACTTGCGCCCCTGCACGTTGATGATGGTGCAGAACGAGCACTGGTAGGGACAGCCGCGCCCGGCGTCGAAGCTGGTGCTGAGGCCGAGCGTGCGCTGGATATTGTCCTTCGGCAGGAAGGGAACCGGCGTGCCGCCGATGCCGGGTAGGTCGTTCATGAAATTGTAGAGCGGCTTCAGCTCGCCGCTCGCCGCGTCGCGCAGCACCATGTCGAGCCGCCCCTCGGCCTCGCCCGCGAACATCGAGATGCCCATGTCGCGGCAGGCGTCGAGCCCGACCGCCTTGCCGTCGAGCATCGACAGGCAGCCGGACACGTGGAAGCCGCCCATCGAAACCGGCAGGCCGGCATTGCGGAAGGGGCGGGCGATATCGAGCGCGCGCGGATATTGGTTCGACTGGACGCCGACCAGCGCGACCATGCCGAAATTGCCGTGGCGCTTGAACTGGGCGAGCAGCCGGGGGAAATCGATGCGCGTATTGGTCTCGTCGATCACTGTAATGTCGATCGCCGTATCGGGTCCCAGCACCTGGCGCTCGGCGCATTCTGCGGCGATGCCGTAGAGGGCCGCGAGCGAATTCGAGGGGATCATCGCCCGCCACCAGCGGATGACGTAACCGTCATCGTCGTAATGCGACGGCTTGATCAGGATCAGCTGAAAACGTCTGCGTGCGGCTTCCAAAGCATGGGACAAGAGTATCTATCTTTCTCTAGAAACGTCTGCCCGGAGGCAAAATGGCGTTGAAGGCACAAGTCAGGCACGGCGTATCAATGCGCCTTATCAGGGTTCGAACCAAGGCGCAAAAATCGAACACTGCGCGCAAAAGTTTGGGCGGCGCGCCGTTCCTCAATATACTACACGATATCGAGCAGCAATGCGCGGTGGTCGGAGACCTCAGGCGTCGCCACCACCTCGAACCCGGCAACCTTCACCTCCGGCGTAACCAGCATGTAGTCGGCAAAGCGGCCCTGCTTCAGATAGTAAGACGTCCGCGTGTCGACAAGGCCGTTTCCGGTGACGAGATCGGAAAGGCCCAATCGGGCGAGGACCTTAAAGGTCGCGCTGTCGGGCAGCACGTTGAAATCGCCGCAGACCACCAGCCCTTCGCCTCCGGGCCAGACCCGTTCGACGAGCCCGGCCAGCGCCAAAGCCTGCTCTTCGCGCGCCGCCGTATCGCCCTTGCCGGCTGGGTCGCGCAGGCCATGCATATGGGCGATAGTAATCGCGGAAGCGTTCCCATGGCTGAAGAGACGGATGCAATGCGCGTTTCGCGGGCGGGGATGTTCGCCCCAGCCGCTGGCGGAAAAACTGCCGTGCACGAAGTCCATCGCCTGGGCGATGACGGAATGCGATTTGCGCACGAAGGTCGCCAGCCCGAATTCGGCGATAATGGCGGCATCGCCGTCGAAAAGCGTGCCTCTCGATGTCGGGCAGAAGAAGCCGTCATGATCGGTCAGGGCGGCGCTGATCTCCGCAAACAGATTGGCGTGCTGCGGCAGCTCCAGCCCCGCATCGCGATAGATCGACCATCCGGAACCAGGATCCGGCGCCCGCAGTACCTCCTGCAGGCACGGCACGTCAGGATCGGTCTGCCTGACATAGTCGATCAGCGCCTCATGCAGTCTGCCGCCCCATGCGTTCAGCGAAATGATGCGCAATGTCTTCGGCTCCCTTGGGTGGCCGGATGGAGATGGCTGCCCTGTCGCTGTGCGCCTACAATTCCGACTTGATGTCGCCCATCCGGTTCCAGGCGTCGAGGCCGGCGATCTTGTAGGCTTCGGCGAGCGTCGGATAGTTGAAGGTGTTTTCGACGAAATATTCGACCGTGCCTTTGAGGTTGAGCACCGCTTGGCCGATATGCACCAGCTCGGTGGCACCTTCGCCGACGATATGCACGCCGAGCAGGCGGCGCGTCTTCAGCGAGAAGATCAGCTTCAAAAGCCCGGTGTCAAGGCCCATGATATGGCCGCGCGAGGTCTCGCGGAAGCGGGCGATGCCGCATTCATAGGGAATGCCGCGCTCCTTCATCTCTTCTTCGGTCAGGCCGCAGGTCGAAATCTCCGGCACGGCATAGATGCCGTAGGGGAAATATTTCGGCGGCTCCTTGGCGACCGCGCCGATCGCCACGCGGGCGGCGATCCGGCCCTGCTCCATCGAGGTCGAGGCGAGGCTCGGAAAGCCGACGACGTCGCCGGCGGCGTAAACGTTCGGAACCGAGGTCTGAAACGTCTCGGGATTGACCTTGAGACGGCCGCGGTTGTCGGCCTCGAGGCCGATCGCCTCAAGGTTCAGCGTGTCCGTCGCCCCCATGCGGCCGGCCGCAAAGAGCACCATGTCGGTCGTCAGACGCCGGCCGCTGTCGAGCGTCAGTTCGACCTTGCCGTTATCGAGCGTCTCGACCTTGTCGGCCTTCTGGCCGAGCAGCAGTTTCATGTTGCGGTCGCGCAGCTGATAGGTGAAGTCCTCGATGATTTCCTTGTCGATGAAGTCGAGCATCGTCGCCTTCGGGTCGATCACGGTGACGGCGGTGTCGAGTGCGCTGAAGATCGTTGCATATTCGATACCGATGACGCCTGCACCGATAACGATCATCGAGCGCGGCAGCTCCTGGATGTCGAGCAGCTCATCGCTGTCGAGAACGGTCTTGCCGTCGAAAGGAATGTAGTCCGGGCGGAACGGCTTGGTGCCGACGGCGAGCAGCACGCTGGCGGCGCTGACCTGGGTGACCTCGCCGTCATCCTTGATCACCTGCAGCGTTGAAGCATCGACGAAGCTCGCCTTGCCGCGAATATGGTGCACGCGGTTGCGGGCAAACTGGTGCTCGAGTACCTCGACCTCGTGGTCGAGGGTAATCAGTAGGCGGCGGCGCAGGTCTTCGGCGCTGATCTCCTGCTTGACGCGGTAGGATCGGCCGTAAAAGCCGCGTTCCCGCCAGCCGGAGAGATTGAGCGCCGTCTCGCGCAGCGTCTTCGAGGGGATGGTGCCGGTATGAACGGACACGCCGCCGACGCGCTTGCCCTGCTCGATGACGAGCACTTTCTTGCCGAGTTTCGCAGCCTGGATCGCGCCGCGGCGCCCTGCGGGACCGCTACCCACCACAACGAGATCGTACTGAAACATCCTCTAGCCCCGGATTGGAATGGAATCATTTGCGACAAAAATGTCGCCCCTCATCGGTAGCCGGTCAATGTTACAGATTGTTTTACGACCATTGATTCCGCCGGACCTGTGTTTTTCAGATCAGCTTCAGCCCTTTCAAGCTGACATGGCCGTCCTTGCCGATGATGATGTGGTCGTGGACGATGATATCAAGTGCATAAGCCGCGTCGATGATTACTTTCGTCATATCGATGTCAGCGCGCGACGGCTTTTCATGCGCGGGTGATGTAATCCGCGGAAATATCGCCCACCCCGGTAACGCCGAGCAACGCCATATTGCTATGCAGTTCCGCCTTCAGGATATCCGCCGCCTTCAGCACGCCCGGCAGCCCCGCGACGGCTGCGGCATAAAGGAACGGCCTGCCTACGAACACGAAACAGGCCCCGAGCGCCAGCGCCTTCATGATGTCAGTTCCACGCCTGATGCCGCCGTCGACCATGACGGTGATGCTGTCTCCGACACGTGCCGCAATTTCCGGAAGGACCTGAAGGGGAGATGCGGTGCCGTCAAGCTGGCGGCCGCCATGATTGGAGACGATCACGCCATCCGCCCCCGTATCGGCCGCCCGTGCCGCGTCTTCAGGATGCATGATCCCCTTGACCACGAGCTTGCCGGACCACCTCTTGCGGATCTGCTCCAAATGGGCCCAGTTGAGATGGTCGCGCCTGCCGAAATCGCGCATGACGTTGGAGGAGATGATCGGCGCGCCTCTTGTGGCATAGGAATTCTCAAAATGCGGAATGCCGTGCCGGGCGATCGTGCGCAGGAATGTACCGGTGCTCCAGCGAGGGTGCGAGATGCCCTGCCATGCCAAGCGGAGACCGGGACGCAAAGGCGTCGAAAATCCAGCCCTGACATTGTTTTCGCGGTTGGGCAGCGTGGCCGTGTCCACGGTCAGCAGGAGCGTGCCGATGCCGGCCGCAGCGACGCGATCGATGAGAGCATCGATACGATCGGGTTCGCCGGGCAAATAGGCCTGAAACCATGCTTGTGGCGAGGCCGCAGCGATCTCTTCCAGGGGGATGAGTGACGAACCGCTTATGATCATCGGGATTCCCGATTGGTCCGCGCCTTGCGCGAGCGCGATGTCCCCCCGATAGGCCATCAGCGCGCTGATCCCCATCGGCGCGATCCCGAACGGCACGGCATAAGTTTTGCCGAAGAGGCTCGTCGCGGTGCTGCGCGTCGAGACGTCCCGAAGCACACGCGGCCGGAAGGCGTAGGCCTGGAAGGCCTCTGCGTTATGCCGCAGCGACGCATTGGTCTCGGTCGCGCCGGCGATATAACCGAACAGCGGCTTCGGCAGATGTCGCCGCGCCTTGATTTCAAAGTCGTCGAGGCAAAGCACGTCGCGGCAGAGCCGGGTCGATCGATCAGTGTTACCGCTGCGGATCGTCATGAGCTTTATCTTCTCGGTATCCCCGGCGGGCATTTGTTCAGCGAATGGGGCGCAGATTGCATACAATCGCGCGTCACCCACTGCTGTCAACTCCAGCCTTGCTCAATCTCCGCTCGCCTCGAATGCTATCTTGCGACCTCGCTGGATCGGCGGCATCGCCAGGACAAGCCTTGATATTGTGGGCGCGCCGGGCTCTGCATCCCGTCGGCGATCAGCCCCAGTGCTTTTCAGATCAGCTTCAGCCCCTTCAGGCTGACATGGCCGTCGTTGCCGATGATGCCATCGTCGTGGACGGTGATACCGGAGCGCCTTGGCCGCGTCGACGGGCTTGAATGGTTAAACGGCAATTGGCGTAAACCAAGGCTGATTGGCTGCCGCTGCGCAGTCAACAACGGCATCGACGAATGCGACACCCTTGAGCCCATCATGTGCCGTCGGAATATCGCGTCCGATCGCTGTCGGTTCGCGTCCTTCGCGCTTGGCACGGATTGCCTCAGCAAAGCCGGCATACAGATTCGCAAATGCCTCGAGATAACCTTCGGGATGGCCGGGAGGTGTGCGGATCCGCGCTTTGGCGCCTTCGCTAAGGTCGTCCGCACCGCGTTTGACGATTTCAGTCCTTCCATTCAGCCGAGCGTGCACGAGCTCGTTCGGTTGCTCCTGGAACCACGTTAGCGAGGCCTGCTCGCCAAACACCCGGAGCCGCACGCCATTTGATGATCCAAGCGCTACCTGTGAAGACCAGAGAAGTCCGCGGGCGCCGCCTTCATAGCGCAGCATGACATGAGCGTTGTCATCCAAGGCGCGCCCTTCAACAAAGGTGGCGAGATCCGCGGTCAACGATTGAAGCTTGAGGCCTGAGACGAAGCCAGCCAGATGGTAGGCATGCGTGCCGATATCGCCGATCGAGCCACCACGACCGTTTTTCTTCGGATCAGTGCGCCAGGCGGCCTGAGCATTGCCTCTTGTCTCAATGGCGGTTGCCATCCATTCCAGCGGGTATTCAACTTGGACGGTACGGATCTTTCCGAGCTGACCGGTCGCAACCATATGCTTGGCTTCATGTATCATCGGATAGCCAGAATAGGTATATGTGACCCCCATGAACCGGCCGCTACTGCGAACCAAGTTTTCGAGCGCGACAGCGTCTTCCAAAGTTGCGGTCAAAGGTTTCTCGCAGATGACGTCGAAACCCGCTTCCAGAAAAGCCTTGGCGATGGGGAAATGAGTGAAATTGGGCGTGCAGATCGCAACGGCATCGATCCGATCCTCACGGCTGCTTTCGCCCGCGATCATCGCCTTGAAATCATCATAGGAGCGCGTGCGATCCAAACCTTCGCTTGCCGCGAAGGCGTGACCGCGGGCAGCATCGACGTCGAATGCGCCAGCGACCAAGGCCCACGCCCTGTCCTGGCGAGCCGCGATACGATGAATATTGCCGATATAGGCGCCGTTGCCGCCCCCCACCATTCCGAGGCGGAGCGGCATTTGCGAAGAAGAGTTTGTCGTCATGGCTGTCCTCAATCAAGTCCGAGCATGGCTCGATTGGCGTCCTTGTTGGCGCCGGATTTCACGAAGTCATCGAACGCACGGTCCGCGACCCTGATAATGTGCTCGCGGATGAACTTTGCGCCTTCCGCGGCACCGTCCTCCGGATGTTTGATGAAGCACTCCCACTCCAGTACCGCCCATCCATCGAAGTCATAGGTTGCCAGTTTGGTGAAGACAGCGCCGAAATCTACCTGACCGTCGCCGAGTGACCGGAATCGTCCGGCGCGCTTCGACCAAGGCTGGAATCCGCCATAGGCGCCCGTTTTGCCGTTCGGCCTGAACTCGGCATCCTTGACGTGGAACATCTTGATGCGCTCGTGGTAGTGATCGATGAATTCCAGATAGTCGAGCGCCTGCAGGACGAAGTGGCTCGGATCGTAGAGGATGTTGCAGCGGCGATGATTGCCGACGCGCTCAAGAAACATCTCGAAGGTCAGTCCGTCGTGGACATCCTCGCAGGGATGGATCTCAAAGCAGAGATCGACGCCCTGTTCATCGAAGTCGTTCAGGATTGGCATCCAGCGCCTTGCAAGCTCATCGAAAGCCTCGTCGACCAGGCCCTCCGGCCATTGCGGATAGGGGTAGAGATAGGGCCACAGCAGCGATCCGGTGAAGCTGACATGGCGATCAATACCGAGATTCCGCGAGGCGCGGGCAGCAAAACGCATTTGTTCCTCAGCCCATGCCCGGCGCCCGGCCGGATTGTTGTGGACATTGGCGGGGGCGAAACTGTCCATGATCCGGTCATGGGCAGGGTGGACGGCAACGAGCTGGCCGGTGATATGCGAGCCCAGTTCGGTCACTTCAAGGCCACTTTCCGCCAGCACCCCCTTGAGGTCATCGCAATACGTCTTGCTTTCGGCTGCCATCTTCATATCGATCAGGCGATTATCCCAGGTCGGGATTTGAACGCCGGCGAAACCTCTGGCCGCGACCCACCTGGAGAGGCTGGAAAGCGAATTATAGGGGCTTCGTCAGCTGCGAATTGGGCGAGATAGATGCCCGGTCCCTTGATCGTTTTCATGCTTTTTTCCTATTCGGATAAGGCTTCTGCCGGCGCCGGGGGGCCGCCGTCATAGGCTCCCCAGACCGATTGATCGAAATGAACGACGGAGCCTGTCATCATTCCCGAATCGTTCGATGCGAGAAAGAGGACGGCCCGGGCGACTTCTTCGGGCGCCAGAATGCGGCCAAAGGGTTGCGCCGCCGCGGCCGTGGCGAGCCAGTTGGGGTCGGCTCCGTGGTATTCGCGCTGAATGCGATCTTCGCCGTCAGACGCCATCCAACCGATATCGAGCTGGTTCACGCGGATCTGGTTGCGCATCAGGGCGTAGCCGGAGTTCCGGGTGAGCGTCGCCAGCGCACCCTTCGACGCAGAATAGGGAGCTAGAAATGGCTGGCCCGCATGCTCCGATGTCGAGCCGATATTGACCATACTGCCCTTGACGCCACCACGGATCATCAGTCTCGCCGCTTCCTGCATCAGAAAGAACGGTGCCCGAACGTTGACGGCGAACATTCGATCGAAAAGATCTGGAGACGAATTCAAAAGATTGCCTCGGTCAGTGAGGCCGGCGGCATTGACCAGAATATCGACTCTGCCGAATTCGGAGTCCGCTTTGGCGATGATCGACCGGCAATCTTCGACTTTCTCAAGATCCGCCGGGACAAATGTCACCGGCACCCCGGTTTCGCTCGTTATCGAAGCCGCAACGGCGTTGCCTTTTCCGGCATTTCGTCCGCAGGTGATGATGCCGGCGGCACCTGCTTTAGCGAAGAGTCGCGCAATTGCCGCACCCAGTCCCTGCGTCCCACCCGTGACGACGGCGATTTTTCCCTCGATACTGTTCATCTCAGACACCTACACGCTGCTTCTGGCGGATCTTTTCCTGATCAGCGCGTGCTTTTTGAACGGATTCACGTTCCGAAACCTCAGGAACGCCGACGTCCCAATCGGCATCGCCCGGCACCCAGGCATGGGCATCGGTGACGAGGGTGACGATTGTCGTCCGGTCGGTCGTTTGTGCCCACCGCCATTGCGGTTTTCAGATCGGCAAGGCTTTCGCAGCGGCGGGCGAGCGCACCCATCGATTCAGCATGTTTGACGAAGTCGACGGCAAAAGGCTCCTTGACGCGGCAATCTTTGATGAGATTGTTGAAACCAGGCACGCCCTTGAACTGTTGGAGACGATTGATGACGGCATAACCGCCGTTGTCGCAGACGACGACGATCATCTTGTGGCCCGTCAACACCGTCGAATAGATGTCGGAGTTCATCATCATGTAGGTGCCGTCGCCGATCATCACGATCGGCGTGCCGTTACCGGCTTTCGCCATTGCATGGCCCCAGCCTGCGGCGATCTCGTATCCCATGCAACTGAAGCCGAATTCGCAGTCGAACGTGTTGGGATTCTTGACGCGCCAGCCCTTGGTCACCTCACCGGGTGTGCCGCCTGCCGCTGCGATCAGCGTATCGTTCGGCTTTGAGGTTTCGTTGACGATGCCGACCACCTGCGCGTAGGTCGGGATCGGCCCATTCGTGACCGCTTGATGCTGATCGAGGAGCTTGTTCCAATCAGCAAATAGCGACTGTGCCTTCGGAAGCAGCGCCGGATCGGCCTTCCAGTCACCGAGAGCCTCGTCCAGTTCAATCACCGTTTCGAGAGCGTCCCCGACGACGGCAAGTGCGCGATGCTTTACCGCGTCAAAGCGCGCGGCATTGATCGAAATGAACTTTGCATCCTGGTGAAACGCGGTCCATGAACCGGTTGTGAAGTCCTGCAATCGTGTGCCGATCGCCAGAATGACATCCGCCTCACCGGCGAGCGCATTCGCCGAAGTCGATCCAACGATCCCGATGGGGCCGGCGTGTGCGGGATGGTTGTGCGTCAGCGCGCCTTTGCCGGCGATTGTTTCGACGATCGGGATGCCGCGTTTGACAGCAAATTCCGCGACCTTCTCTTCGGCCGACGAATAGCGGACGCCACCTCCCGAAATGATCAGCGGTCTCTTCGCGGCCTGGAGCAATGCGGCTGCTTCCACAAGCCTTGTTCTGTCGGCACGGGGGCGGGGTATGGACCATACAGCGGGCTCGAAGAACGCGGCGGGATAGTCGAACGCGACTTCCTGAGCATCCTGTGCAAGGCCAATGAATGCGGGACCGCAGTCTGCGGGATCAAGCATCGTGGCGATTGCCTGCGGCAAGGATGAGATGATCTGTTCAGGCAAAACGATGCGATCCCAATATCTGGTGACTGACTTGAAGGCGTCGTTGACCGTCACGGTCGGGTCACTGAAATGCTCAACCTGCTGAAGAACTGGATCGGGAATTCGGTTTGCGAACGTATCTCCCGCGATCAGGAGCACCGGCAGGCGGTTGGCATGGGCTGTGCCAGCCGCTGTCACCATGTTGGCCGCACCGGGTCCGATCGAGGTCGCCGCGACCATCAATTGGCGTCGGCGTTTGGCTTTGGCAAAAGCGATCGCTGCGAGTGCCATCGACTGCTCATTTTGACCGCGCCAGGTTGGCAACTGATCCTGCACCGACTCCAGCGCCTCCGACAGGCAAGTCACGTTGCCGTGACCGAAAATGCCGAACACGCCGGCAAAAAGCGGTAAGCGCTCGCCATCGATCTCCGTGAATTGATTGCATAAGTAGCGCACAAGCGCCTGCGCCATCGTCAGGCGTACGGTCTTCCGGGACATCCGGTCTCCTCCCATGGATCATGTTTTTTCGACGTTACGAAATATTAATTGACAAAGCAATAGTTCCGCAACAATCATTGCAAAAATAGAAATGGGAGGATCTTGATGTTGAAAATTGCCGTTCTCGGCTGCGGCCGTATTGGCCGCATGCATGCCGAAAACATAGCTGCCCATCCGCGGGCGACGCTTGCGGGCGTCTTCGACGTTCATCGCTCTGCGGCAGACGATGTTGGGAGCAAACACGGTGTGGCCGTGTTTGATTCTGCCGAGCGATTGTTCTCCAGCAGCGCCGTTGATGCGGTCCTGATCGCCACGTCGACACCGACACACGCAGATTTCATCGAGAAAGCCGTCGCGGCCGGCAAGCCGATATTATGCGAGAAGCCGATCGATTTGAGCCTCAAGCGTGTCCAGCAATGTGCGGAGGCAATTGGGACGACCAGCGTACCGATCATGCTCGGTTTTGTCCGCCGCTTCGATCCCGGCCATAGGGCGGCGCGCGATGCTATCCGTGCAGGCGATATCGGGGACCTTCATCAGGTCGTTATAACCTCGCGCGACCCCGGAATGCCGCCGGTCGCCTATACCGAAGCATCCGGCGGCATCTTTCGCGACATGACCATACATGACTTCGATATGGCACGGTTCATGCTCGGCGAAGAGGTGATCGAGGTTTCGGCCGTGGGTAGCCGTCTTGTCGATCCGGTTCTTATGCAGCGATTGGACGACTACGACACAGTGACGGTCGTCCTCAAGACCGCATCGGGCAAGCAATGCATCATCAATAATTCTCGCCAGGCCGTCTACGGCTATGACCAGCGGGTTGAGGCGCTCGGCACAAAGGGAATGGTCGTCTCTGAAAATCGCCGCCCAAACATGACAACGCTGCACCGTGCCGATTTCACCGGCAAAGGCGCGCCGCTTCTCAACTTCTTCATCGATCGCTACGCCGAGGCTTTCATGGCTGAAATCAGCGCTTTCGTCGATGCGATTGGCGCCGGCAAGGCTCCGGAGGTCGGATTTGAGGATGGTCGTCAGGCTCTGATCCTGGCCGAAGCGGCAATCAAATCGGCGGCCGAAGGCCGCGCCATAAAAACCAGCGAAATTGGGTGACCCATGTATCAGAAGTTTGGACTCTATATCGACGGCAACTGGCGCCGTGCCTCCGACGGCGCAACGGCTGACGTCCTAAGCCCCGTCACTCAGAGCGCTCTTGGCGCAGTTCCCGTAGCGACGCCCTCCGACACGCAGGAAGCCCTGGCTGCAGCCGGCAAAGGCTTCGCGGCTTGGCGGACGACGCCCGCTTTCGCACGTGCCGACGCCCTGCATCGGATTGCCGACGAGATGCTCCGCCGTGCCGATGAGGCGAAAAGGATGATCTCCGCCGAGACCGGCAAGCCGATCGCGCAGTCAGAGCGCGAATGGGGACTGTCCATCGATCAGTTTCGGTGGTTCGCGGAAGAGGCACGCCGCATCTATGGCCGGATCATTGAATCGCGCGTGCCGGGTGGTCGCTTCGAGGTGTCGCGTGAGCCGGTCGGCATCGTTGGCGCCTTTACCGCTTGGAATTTTCCTGCGGCACTCGTCGCCCGCAAGGCGGCACCGGCGCTTGCGGCGGGTTGTGCAATCATTATCAGACCTTCGACCCAGACGCCGGGCGTTGCCATGGTCATGGTCGATTGCATGCGGGCGGGCAACTTGCCCGATGGCGTCGTCAATCTCGTCGTCGGTCCGACAGCGACGACCTACGTGCCAATCATGGCGGACAAGTCGGTGCGCAAGGTGTCCCTGACCGGCTCGACACGCGTTGGTCAGCGGATGATCCGCGATGCCGCCGATACAGTGAAGAAAGTATCGATGGAACTCGGCGGCAACGCTCCGCTGATCGTCTATGACGACGCCGATCTCGAACTCGCACTGAACGTGTCCGTGCCGACAAAGTTTGCAAATGCTGGCCAGGTTTGCGTGACGCCGGATCGCTTCTTCGTGCATGAACGCTTACACGACGCGTTTGTTGACGGGTTCGTTTCCCGCACAAACGCGCTCAAAATCGGCGACGGCCTCGATCCTTCTGTGCAAATGGGGCCGCTGATCAATGGCGGACGCCTTTCGGAGATTGAGTCGATTGTCTCGGATGCCGTGAAAGCAGGTGCGCAAGTTGCGGCGGGCGGCGAACGCGCGTCGGAATTCAACGCTGGTCATTTCTACAAGCCAACCGTTCTGACCAATGTCACCGACGATATGAAAGTCTTCGCCGACGAGAATTTTGGCCCCATTGCCGCAATCACACGGTTTAACGAGGAGGATGAAGTTCTTTCGCGCGCCAACGCTTCAGACATGGGACTGTCGGCCTACGCTTTTACCCGGTCGCCGGATCGGGCGCGGCGAACGGTATCGGCGCTGAAGGCAGGGATGGTCGGTATTAACAGCTTTGCGCTGGCGGCGTCCGAGGCACCGTTTGGCGGCACCAACCATTCCGGCATGGGCAGAGAGGGCGGGATTGAAGGCATTGGCGACTATCTCGACACCAAGCTTGCCCAGATCGTGTTTTGAGGGCTGCCGGTATGATCAAGAACAGGTTGAAGGAAATCTGGGCTCAAGGTCGCCCCTCGATCAATGGTTGGCTGTCAATCGGCAATGCGTTCACGGCGGAGATCATGGCAGCTCAAGGCTATGACTCGGTCTCGATCGACATCCAGCATGGTGCGCTGGACTACGGTTCGGTGCTGCCGATGTTTCAGGCCATGCGCGCCTCCGGTGTCGTGCCAATGGCACGCGTGCCTTGGCTGGAGCCCGGCATTATCATGAAGGTGCTGGATGCAGGCGCCTATGGCGTGATCTGCCCGATGGTCAACACTGCCGCACAGGCGGCCGAATTCGTCAGCTATCTACGCTATCCGCCTCACGGTCAGCGCAGTTTCGGGCCGACACGCGTCAGCTTCGCCGCCGGGCCGAACTATGCGGCTGAGGCGAATGGAGAAGTTCTTGCTTTCGCCATGGTCGAAACCAAGCAAGCGATGGAGAACCTCGATGCAATTGCCGCAACGCCACGGTTGGATGGCATTTATGTCGGTCCAGCCGATCTGACCTTCAGTTTGACCGACGGTCGGCTTGCGCCGGCCTTCGATCGCGAAGAGCCGGAAATGATCGACGCTCTCCAGCGCATCGTCGCTGTTTGCAAGAAGAATAAAATTCGCGCCGCCCTTCATTGCGGCACGCCGGAATATGCCGCCCGCGCCATTCAGTGGGGCTTCGATATGACAACTGTGTCAGGCGACGCCAGACTGTTGGCGGCTGCAGCGGCGGCGAGCGTCGCGAAGTTCCGCGACCTCGTAGGACAGACGGCGGGTATAGCTGAAAAGGGGGCCTACTGATGCCCCATATTCTCATTGCGGGAAAGTTGCATCCGTCCGGCATGGCGCTTTTGAAAAGCGCTCCGGGCGTGACGTTCGACTACGTGGAAGAAGTGTCGGAGCAATCCTATCATCCATTTATCAGCAAGGCTGACGCCCTGGTGTTGCGCACGCAGCCGCTTTCAGCATCGACTGTCGCGCATGCGGACCGCTTAAAGATCGTCTCACGCCATGGCGTTGGATACGATGCCGTACATCTGGCATCGCTCAATGAAAGAGGCATTGCACTCGCAGTAGTCGGCGACGTCAATTCGGTGTCGGTGGCGGAACACGCGATGATGTTGATTCTGTCGGCGGCGAAACGGGTTCTTCGCGGCGATCGTGCCGTGCGCAATCCATCGGAATGGGGATGGCGGAATCGGCTGGAGGCGGAAGAGATATCGGGAAAGCGCCTGCTGATCATCGGGTTCGGTCGCATTGGGCGTCATCTCTCCAGGATGGCCGCCGGTTTTGGCATGGAGATCCGAGCCTTCGATCCTTATCTGCAGGCCCAAGGCTGGCCCGGGGGGGCGGTCTTGCCCGAGAGCAGCCTCCTCAATGGCCTTCGGTGGGCTGACGTAGTCTCGGTCAATGTTCCAAAGGCCGATCGACCGATAATAGCCAAAGATGAACTTGCCGCGATGAACCCCGGCGCCATCCTCGTCAATACAGCCCGCGGTGGTGTTGTCGATGAGGCAGCTTTGATCGAAGCACTGCAATCCGGTCGTCTCGGCGCAGCAGGACTCGACGTTTTTGACGACGAACCACCATCTGAGGATTGCCGCCTTCTAGCATTCGATCAGGTGGTGCTGTCGCCGCATATCGCCGGATTGACCCGTGAATGCGGTGAGCGGATGGCCGTAGCATCAGTTCAAAATGTGCTCGATTTTTTTGCCGGAAGAATAGATCCGAGCCTCGTTGTGAACGCCCAGCACTTGCAAGCGACCTAGGCCAGCAAGCCGATAAGATACAATCTGAATGTTGTGAGGGCGTGGCTTCCGCGCCCACGAAATTCCATTCGCGCCAAGCAATGAAAATTGCACATATTGAAAACAGCATAAAATATTGAAATACGGTTTGACTCAGTGATTATTGCTGATTAGTCTATTCTGCAATGGTTGTTGCATTTGAGGTTCTCGACAGCAATCATGGGCAGGCAGAAGTTTGGCGCTGGGAGGCGTCGTTCCTAGAAAATCTGTCGGTCCTGGATGCACTTTGTTCCATGGGAGGTAAGAGATGGAACGTCTGATCCGTGGCCTTATGGCCACAACAGTTATCGCAGTCGCAATGGGCGGCGCGGCAGTCGCGCAGGACAAGGCGAAAGTCTTCTTCTTGTTGCCAAATCAAACGACAATTCGCTTCGAAAGCCGCGATGCACCGTTCTTCGTCCAGGCGATGAAGGAAAAGGCGCCCGACGTTGAAGTCGTTGTTCAGAATGCGCAGGGCGATCCCAACAAACAGCAGGCTCAGGTCGAGGATGCGATCGCTCAGGGGGCAAAGGTTATTCTGCTCACGTCTGCAGACGCGAACCTTGCCGCCGGTGAGCTTGCCGCGGCGGCGAAGGCGAACGTTCCTGTCGTGCTCTACGATCATGATGCTGTCGGCGGAAAGGCCGAAGCCCACATCGTCTTCGACTCGCTGGCGGTTGGTCAGGCGCAGGGCAAACGCGCTGCGGAACTGATCAAGGCCATGTCGAAATCGCCGGTCAAGGTTGCACGCGTCAAGGGTAACCAGGGCGAGTACGGCACCGGGCAATACGAAAAAGGCCAGAATGAATTTCTTCAGCCGCTGATCGACTCCGGAAAGGTCAAGGTCGTTTGCGAACAGTACACGCAGAACTGGGATCCGGTGCTGGCTCAGAACTTCGCCGAAGATTGCCTGACGAAGAATGGTGGCGACGTCGACGTCTTTCTCGGCATGAATGACGGCACGACCGGCGGGTCTGTTGCGGCGCTGATCTCCCAGGGAGCAAAGCCGGGAGAGAAGCTCGTCACCGGCGGCCAGGATGCCACGGTGGAGGCGCTCCGCTACATCGCGCAAGGCTGGCAGGACAACTCCGTTCTCAAGGACCTGAAGGTCCAGGCAAACGAAGCCGCGGAAGTCGTCGCATCGATCGTTGCCGGCAAGGGGGTGCCGAAAGACCTGGTCAACGGCAAGGTCAACAACACCTTCATGGACGTCCCGGCTGTGTTCCTGCCGGTGACCAACATCACGAAGGACAATCTTGGCGATGTGGTCTCGAAGGGCGTTTGGACCTGGGCAGAAATCTGCAAAGGCATCGAAACGGCCGACGTCTGCAAGAAAAATCTTTAATTTGATCGGTTGTTGCGGGGGAGGGCGGCGCGGCCGTCTTCCTCCGCTGCAGGATCAGGACCCTTCCGAGGATGACATGACCGTGACCGATTCAGGGCGTTCAGAGGATAAAGCCCTTTCAACCAAAAAGTCTGTTCCGCTCATTTCGATGCGCAACATTCACAAATCGTTCGGCTCGGTTCACGCCCTGCGAGGAGCTTCCGTTGAAGTCCATGCCGGCGAAATCGTCGCGATGGTGGGCGATAACGGCGCGGGCAAATCGACGCTCGTGAAGGTGATGGCAGGCGTCTATGCGGCTGACTCCGGAGAATATGAGATTGAAGGTAAGCCGGTTACGATCCGAACCCCGGCGGATGCCACTGCGCAAGGCATTGCGACGGTCTATCAGGATCTCGCGCTCTGCAACAATCTAGACGCCGTCCAGAATCTGTTTCTCGGCCGTGAATTGACCGGCTCGGGCATTTTCGGCCGCCGCATCCGCCGCGCGGAATGCGAAGTGCGCGCCCGCGAAGTCATGACGAGAATGCGTCTGGGCAATCTTTCGCTGACCCGGCCCGTTGGCGCCATGTCCGGCGGCCAACGTCAGAACATCGCGATAGCAAGATCCATTCTTTGGAAGCCCAAGGTGGTCATCCTCGACGAGCCTACCGCAGCCCTTAGCCACTCGGCGGCGCAACAGGTCGCAGACCTTATCCGCGGCCTAGCCGATGATGGACTGGGTATCGTCATTGTCAGTCACGACATCCACCACTTCGTCGTGAATTCGACCGACCGAATCGAAGTCATGCGACTTGGCGCGAATGCGGCGAGCTTTCGCTCCAAGGATGTGACCGGGGAAATGGTCGTCAACGCGATGGTCGGCGGCAACGAGGGCGTCAATCTTGCCGGCTGACCAGAACTCTTTCCATATTCAAGGAACGAATACCATGGCCTCCATCTCCACAACCGCCGCGCCGAAGCGACGCACTTTCGGAGAGCTTCTCAACAGTGATCTCCGGGCGCTGCCCGTGGTCATCGCGCTGATCGCGCTGTGGATCTTCTTTGCCACTCAGAGCGATATTTTCCTCACGCCGCGAAATCTATCGAACCTGCTTCAGCAATCGACGGTCGTCGGCATGATGGCGCTCGGTTTGATGTTTGTCCTTCTGGTCAAGGAGATCGATCTTTCGATCGCGGCAATACATGGCGTCACGGCAGTCTTCAGCGCAAAGCTGATCGTCGATTATGGTTTCTCGCCCTGGCTGGCGCTGCCTATTGCGATTTTGATCGGCGCAGCGATCGGGTCTTGTTCCGCGCGATGGGTAAACTGGGTAGGAGTGCCATCGTTCGTCGTTACCCTGGGCCTGGGGCTTGCACTCAACGGCATTCAATTGCTTCTGCTTCCTGCGACTGCGCGCTATGCCTTGATGGGGACGGGTGTTGAATACATAGCGCAGACGACCGTCGCAGGCGCCAGCGCCTGGATCGCCTGGGCAGCTGGGTTGATGCTGCTCGGAGGTTTGATTTTTTCTGGCGTCGTCCGGCGACAGCGAGCAGGCCTTGAAGTATCGATTCTTCATAGCGTGCTGCTTCCTCTCCTCGGAGCAGGCATTCTGGGGGCACTCGTTGTGCTCGTCCTCAATGCCAGTCAAGGCATTCCGTTGCCTGTTCTGATCTTTGTGTTTCTCCTTGGCATCGGCGGCTACGTCTTGGGCGAAACTCAATTCGGTCTTTATCTATATGCGGTTGGAAATAATGACGAAGCGGCGCGCCGAGCCGGCATCAACGTGCCGCTCATTCGCATGGCTGCCTTTGCAATCGCCGGCGGTATTGCGGCAATTGCTGGGATCGTTGCATCGTCGAGAACTCTCGGCGTCGGTGTCTTCTCTGGCGGCGGCGTCGGCGGCGGAACACTGTTGCTGGAATCAATCGCGGCGGCGGTTATCGGTGGCGTGAGCCTGTTCGGGGGGCGAGGCGCTATCCACGCAGCGCTCTTGGGAGCCCTGGTCATCGGCACGGTCCAAAACGGCCTCAATCTCATGGGCGTGGAGAACGAAGTTCGTCTGATCGTCACCGGGCTTCTGCTGGTCCTTGCCGTTTCCATAGACAAGATCATTGAAAAGCTGACCGGACAACAGTCCTTTTGATCTTGCGCTCCAAGGGTTGCGGGCGGCTCCGGCAGCCGCCCGGCAAGGCAGATCGATTTGACATTGCCAATCTTTTGCTGTTCAGCGCATGATGCAATGAGATTTGCAGGTTTAGGAAATGGCGAAGATCGAACCACCGCGAGATTACGAGGAATTCATTCGTCTGGTCCATGACCGCTACGGCGACATGAGCAAAACCTATCAGAAGATCTCGGTCTATCTTACCCAGAGCCCGAATGATGTGGCAGTCCTTTCCGTCAATGCGATCGCGGAGCGTTGCGGCATTCACGCCTCCAGCTTCGTCCGTTTCGCCCAGTACCTCGGCTATGAGGGCTTCAAGGATCTGCAAGGCTTGTTTCAGCGCCGGCTCTCAACTGCCGCTCCTGGTTTCGAAGCGCGAAAGAAGGCATTGGAGACGGAACTTGGCGCACGGACGGATAGAAGCGAGGCGGGGTTCCTTCGCGACCTCGTGGTGCGGGATATAGCGTCCTTACAGGACATACTTGCGCAAATTTCCGGTGAGGACTTGGCCACAGCGGTCGACCTTCTGGAAAAAAGCGAGACAATCTTCCTAATCGGCCAGCTGCGTTCAGCGCCAGTGGTTGAATTGCTGCGGTACGTTCTTACCATGCTTGGAAAGCGATGTGTTCTTCTCGACCCAGGTGGTGGGCTTGCCACGTATATGGGGCGTACGATGAAAGATACGGATCTCCTCTTTGCCGTATCGTTTCGTTTCTATGCGACTGAAGTTGTGAACGTGGTGGAAGATGCGGCCGCCCGGGGCATTTCTATCGTTGCCATTTCCGACAGCACACTTTCACCTTTGGCCAAGTCTGCGACGGTTCTCTTCCCTGTCCCGGAGCATGAATACACGTTCTCGCGCTCTCTTGCTGCTCCGATGTGCCTGGCCCAGGCTTTGACTGTTGCGTTGGCAAGCCGCCTCCAGGGCAGCAAGGATGATCCTCGTATTCCGATCGTTACCGGACAATAGCGCGCCCATTTCCCTCAAAATCCAAGCCGTCGATTCGACTGCCGCTTCCGCCGGCCCTGTGCTTTCAGATCAGCTTCAGCCCCTTCAGGCTGACATGGCCGTCCTTGCCGATGATGATGTGGTCGTGGACGGTGATGTCGAGCGCCTTGGCGGCCTCGATGATCACCTTCGTCATGTCGATGTCGGCGCGTGAGGGTGTCGGGTCGCCGGACGGGTGGTTGTGGACGAGGATGATCGCCGTTGCCGAAAGCTCGAGCGCGCGCTTGACCACTTCGCGCGGATAGACCGGCGTATGGTCGACCGTGCCGCGGCCCTGCACCTCGTCGGCGATCAGCACATTGCGCTTGTCGAGAAAGAGGATGCGGATGTGTTTCTCGGCATAGAATTGCCTTGTTTTTTCAACCTCTTGGCCGAAACGTCCCCCAAACGTCCCACATGCGTCCCTCATTCACTGTTCTCGTTACGTTTTGCCAGCCGCATCTCGGCAACGCGACTGGTTTGCTTGATCGTCCCGCGATTATAGCGGGCGCTTGTCTGCCGGTTCTTATGGCCAGCGGATTTCATGACGTCGGTCTCGGCCGCGCCCAGGTCGTAGGCTTCGGTGATGGCGCCGGCGCGGGCATCCATGTTCCAAATGGTTCGCGGGATGCCGGCCTTATCGGCGACTTTGCGCCACCGCTCGGTGAATTTCCGATTTTTGTACGGCACGCCTGTAGCCTCAGAGATGATCAATGGGCCGACTCGCTTTTCAGGCGGTACGAGATTTATTTCCTCGATCGCAGCTGGATGGAGCTTTAAGTCGTGCTCGACCGGGAAGCCGGTCTTGGTATGTATCTTCCTCAGGATCATGTCGTCGCCGATATCTGACCACACAAGGCCGTTCACCCAACGGGTATCCTTATATGTGATGCCGCCATCTTCAGCGCTGGCGCCAGGCTCCCATTCGCCAACCACGTCCTTTTGGCGCATGGTGAGCTCGAACTGTAGCACGGTCGCCAACGCGATCGACGGGAAGCCCTCGGCATGCGCGGTAATGCGGATGGCCGCAACGTGCTCAGCTGTCATAACGGATGTGCGGGCAGGTGGCGTCTTGAACCGGATCTTGCCGAGGATGGTATCGGCGCGAAAGCAATCGTCGAAGCCGAGGGTAACGCCATAGCTGACCAGCTGGCGGACGGCATCGATTGCGTGCTTGGCGCGCCATGGGCGAGGGGGCTTGCCGGGCGTTTTTGGTTCTCCCCACTGGCCGTGCCATCGCTTGAAGTCCGGACCCAGCAGCTTCCCAACGTGGCGGGCGCCGACGGTCGCCTCAATGATGACAAGCGACTTCAGAACGTTTTCACGCGAGTTGTACTTGAGGGAATGAAACGGAGAATCGGCGTTCGTCTGATAGAGTCGCGAGAGGCTTTTGAGCGTCCCGTCGTATCCAGGCGCGGCATGTTCGCCGTTCGCGGCCCACGCCAACATTTCCGCCTGCAGGATCCTGCAGCGCGCCGCCAGTTGCATTCGACCTTCGGTTGTCACCGGGTAGTGAAGTCGCACGCTGGACGGTCGATAGCCACGCTTCACGAGATCCGCGCGCGCCTCCCAGTATTCGCGAAACGTGCCGTCTTTGTTGCGCTTTCGCTTTAATCCGGGGGCGTCAGTCATTTCCAGTTCTCGGCGCCGTCGACGGTTGAAGGCAGGGACGCTTGATGCAGCCCGTGTCGTCGATCGAGGAAAGCGCGCACGGCAGGCCAATAGCGGCAGCCGGTCATGGGATCGATGCGCGGTAAGCCTTCGCGCTCCCACACGATGGCCAAGGCGTCCCATTGTGTTTTGCTCTTGGGGCCTAGCACACGGTGAGCCACCGCGGCCTCCGAAAGGTAAAGCGGGCTGTTATCGTTGGCAGCGGTCGGCATTGGTTCTCCGTTCGTGAGGAGAATAGGAAGCGACGGATTTACAAATTTATCAATACCGGCCGGCGCGCTGCTGGTGTTGGCGCAGGTGGTGGCCGCGCCGGCCATTGGTATAGGTGAGCGGTCAGCCGCATCATGCGGCGACAACGGCTGACCGCCGATCGGCCATAGCGGGCCGAATTTGAACCGAGCGCGCCCATAGAGCTGAGCCGCGCCCGGCCGCGGCGCCGTGTTCGAGCGGCGTCGCTGCTCCTGCCGGGTGATGGACCGGCAGGGATGGAAACTTTAGGGGCGAGAGATGTCGTCGCGGATCTGGTAATCGTGGACCTGCAACGGGTCGCACTTCGCGCCAATAATCTCGATGATATATTCGTCGATGCATCCCATTATCTGGATGCGGCCAGCAATCACGGCGGTTTCACCGGTGCACTCGAGAACGACCGTCTGGCCGATCTCGTACTCGAATTGATATTCCGGGTTGAAGAAGCGGTGTCTTCTTCTTCCAATCAGCGAACGCGGCAGGACATGTCTGTCGATCGTGGTTGGGGTAGCTAGCATTTTAGGCTCCTCGTTGCGTTTATTCTCGTGACACTTTATGGGTACACGAACACACCTGAGGTGTCAACACTCCAGGTGCATAATTTTACCTCTGAGGTGTATTTATGATCACCGGTGCACAGATCCGGGGCGCTCGCGCCGTCGTCAAATGGGATCAAAAGAAACTTGCGCTGGCTGGCGACGTCTCTGTGGAGACCATCAAACGGCTGGAAAAGATTGAAGGCCCGTTGCTTTCTGCGACTGGGAACACAGTATCGAAGATCCAGTCTGCGCTTGAGGCGGCAGGCATCGAGTTCATCAACAATGATCGCGGCGAAGGTGTGATCAAGCTGCGCGACCCGGCTTAGCCTCGTGTCTATCATCGTCGACGACAAGATCTATTTCATTCAGCGGCAGAAACATGGATCGTTCTATCTCGATGCCACGTTCTCGCTTTCCGACCTCGGCGGCACTGTTCCCGGCTTTGGCGATCGCTACGCACTTGCGATCCACAAAAGTGGAACGGCAATAGCCGAGGTGGTCGGTCGGTACTTCATGCGGCACATTGACGAAAAGACGGGCAATGAGTGGTACGCCTGGTTTATCGTCGTGCAAGAGGTCAGCCTAAGAGAACAAGACGATCTCTTCCGAATTTTCAGCACTGTTTACAAAGAGGATATCAGAGGGAATCCAGTTAAGCAGAAGCGCGCTGCCAAGAGAGAATCAGAAGAGAAAGGGTTTGAATACTGGGAGGAGCAAGATCGACAGCGAGAAAAACACGCACCAATTCACGGCCTCGACGCCCGTGAGGAGCGCATTCTACGCTTCATGGTCGCGCATCCCGACTATTTGACAACAGACCTGATCCCTCAGGCGGGAGACAAGACCATGGAAACCCTGGCCAGAGTGGGTGTGGTGCGTGCCGGCGCCAAAAACGCCAGCGGCCGACGCGAGTGGTTTGTCACGGATGAAGGGCGCGCCGAGGTGAAGCGAATGGACACCTACCGTGATTGGAAGTTTTGAAAATGGCGACGGATAATGTGATCCAGCTTCAGCCGACCGCAACCACATCGTTCGACGATGACATCGAGGACGCCCTCCGCGACCTGGCCGGCGAGCTCGGCCTAACGCGCAACGACACGATCAGGACGATCGTGCGCGAATGGCTGCAGCAGAACACGTATCTGCCGGTCCACGAGTTGGATGAAGACGGAGAGGTTGGCGGAAACGCGTAACGTCGTGTGCCGCGGCCCACTAGTGTGAATCCTGTGGAATTGCCGCGTATCTAGCGATTAAAGCCCGGCAATGCAATTGATCTTGCCGTGCAATGCTGCCTAGCTGAAGATCCTGGAAGCGGGGAATGCGGCTTGCCTGCAAGCTGTTACCGCACTCTCCCGCGTCAGGTGGCTCCCCGTAGGCGAGATCAGCGCGAATGCTGGTCTCGCCGACAGCCAGAGGTACCGTGCAACAGATTGCCGGGTGCTGCAACGAATGAGTTGCGAGAAACGCAACTTTTCCACGGTCGCGGACAATCATCCGCGATTTTCTATGAGTGCTGGGGGCACAATGATTTTCACAAAACTCGCCAGGATCGTGGCCTGGATGGTCCTTGTTGGTAGTGTCATGCGGATCATCACCGGCATCGGTATCGCCACCGAAATCCTCGGACCTTATGAGGAAGCTCTACGCCGCTACGGTGGCAGGGCGGAGAGCTCCGGAGCAATTATCGATCGAGGTGTTTACGCCTTGCTGGTCGCCATTGCCCTCGGCGCGCTGGCCGAGATCAGCCGCTCGGTGCGCGGCTCGCGAGAATAGGCGGGCCTCGGCCCGCATCGAGCCGCCTAAAGCCAATCCCTTTTTATATTTTCCCGAAGATCCGCCAGAGCCGCATTCGACCTTTCGGAGAAGGCAGCGACCTCCGGATTGTCATCCGGCAGGAACTCCTCTGCCATTTCGGGCTGCAGTTGTTCAAACATTCCGGCGATCTCGCCGTCGTCATTTCGTGTCACGTAGGGCATTAGGCAGTCCTTTTGCATGGGAAGTAAAAACCGTCGGTCCAGACCCAAAGGTTGCCGGCGGCACCGGCGACCTGGCGAATCTGTTTGCTGGTGTTCGTCCACATTTCCTGAGAGCCAACGGCGAAGCCGCTCGCCACCTGAATAGTACCGACGTTGCCACCATCGGCGCCGATACCGGCCGCCAGAACGCCCTGCGAAGGGTCCGAAAGGAGGGCCGCGTTGGTTGTCGCCGACGAAGTGAATTCAAACCTCAGCTTGGCCTTAACCCTGACCCCGTTTGGCACCGTCAGCGCCAACAGCGTCGAAGTGGTAGACATCGCTACATTCACCGCATCCTTGACCGGTGACGTAAACGTGTATTCGCCGTCCGCCTCCATCGTGAACTCGCGAATGTTCGAGCTGCCGTCAGTCAGCGCAACGCCGATCGGCGCCAAAACGTCGTAGCCAGTCAGCAGCGATGTATTGACCCCACCGACCGTTGCCGACGTTGACAACACCACTTCGCCGGTTCCGTCAGACTGCTTGCGAAGCGCATAGACGAAGTAGGTGGAGTTGGCCGCCTTCGTGCCGGTATCGAGCCCGCCATTATTGCCAGCCACCCATGTGCCGTTGATGTTTTTGGTCAGCGTACCGGACGAGATCGCGACCTTGCTGAGTGCCTTGACCTTGAAGGCCGCGATATCCAGATGTGTCTGGGGATTTGATCCGTTCGGCAGGATAATGCCGCCCTCGACGAAGTCGGGGCCAAGCAACGGCGCCAGCCAGGTGCTGAGAGCGGTTAGCGTGAGGCTCTTTGTGTCGCCTGCGACACTGTCCCAAATCCCCAACTTGTCGGCGCCCGTCGGCGATGTCTTCGCCGTCGCAGCGTTGATGGCGGTGCCGAGGCCACTGAAGGTGACGGCGTTCGTCGCAGTGTCTAGCACCATCAGCAGGATGTCGTCGGCTCCATCGTAAAGATAGAGCTTAAGTTGGCCGGCCGTGGCCGTCGATATCCAGATAGTGCCAGCTACAGCATAGGATGGCCGGGAAGCGCCAGAATGAGCGCTCACCGCCGCCTTGAAGTTATCGTCGATCCGCGACGCCATCGCAGCTGGCGTCGCCGGTCCTGTTGTCGGAACACTAAAGATTGTTGCTTGCGTCATTGTTTTCCTTTTGAAAGGGGTTAGGCGGCGCGCTTCAGAGCGCGGCGCTGGGAGCGATTGAGTGGTGAGAGGAAAGGGTCGATAGGTTGTCCGACTACGTCCTGCCGCCACGTGTGGATCCGCTCTACGCGGGCGCCGGCTGCGTCGAGGGTGGTCATATCGATGAAGCCGCCGACCCAGTGATGCGGCTTCGCGCCGGCGACTCCCTGGAGCATTGTCGGAACCGATGCTGTCTCACGCATCCAAGAGAGAACGGAGACGCCGAGCTCCTTGATGAAGGACGCCTGATCTTCTCCGAACCGCGGGCGCCGATACGCGGCCAGCTTCATTACGTCAAAGGACGGTCCGCGCAGTGTGGTCGTGCCAAGTACCTGGACCTCAAACGGAACCGTGTCGGGGCGATCGGGCTCGGGGCCGGTCTGGAAACCCAGATGCAGAATGCCGCGCGTCTCGCTCCATAGTGCCATTGCCGCAACCACGTCGTTGCCGGCGATGCGTGGCACGTCTGCGTAGCTGTCACGCAGGCCAGACAAAAAGACAGGCAGGAGGAGATCGATGAAATCGTCGACGCCGAGCTTATCTGCCTGCCGCGTGAGGAAGGTCCGGATTTTTTCGCCGAGCGCGGCGTCGCCCTGGGTGGTGACGGCGAATGGCGCGGTCTGCGCGACTGACACCTTGCGCTCTAACGAACGAACTATGCCGTCACTGGTGGTGTAGCCGGCGCCGTCGGTGAACATAACAGACGCATCGCCAGCCTGGATGGCAAAATATGCACTCATCGGTAAAGGTCTCCGAGATTGAGGTTTAGGCTGTGCTCGGCGCCGCAGATCGGGCGCTGAATGGAATCGGCGAAAGCCCTGCCGATATCGCCACCGTTATTTAGAAGGGCGTCTTTGAAATCGCCGGCGAATGACTTCAGATCACCGCGCAGGTCTTCCGTTTGGAGTGACTGCCTGATCTGGTCAGCTTCTTGGCTGTTCAAATCTTCCGGCCGGCCGTACTGCCGGAGTATGGTGGTGATCTGCTGGTCTTCCTTCGAAAGTGAATTGAAGCGGGCCTCGTTGATGAGGTCCTGCTGCAGCTTTGTCTTAGAAAGGACGTCAGCGTATTTCTCGTAGAGCGCGACCTTCTGCTCGATGGCGGCCTTTTGCTCGGCATTAAGCGACCGGCCCTTGTCTTCAGCTTGCTGAAGCAAGTCGAGTCGGAAGCGTGCGGTATCGGCCGCCACACCATACTTACCCTGCAGGTCGATTTCCTGGAGCATCTGGCCGAGCCGGTCATCTGCAGCCTTCAAGAGATCACGGTAGGCGTTCGCTGCCTTGGTGGCCGCTGTCTCTGCGCTCTTCGCCGCCTTGTCGGCGCCGGGCAGGCCCTCGAGCTCGATCAACGGCCGGCTCTGGGGGGTGGGCCCGACGGTCGGCGTGAAAGTGCCGGTCTGATGGGTCTTGCCGTTCTCATCGCGAAATGTCGAGCCGGCGGTGATGTCCTGAACGCTCGTGGCGCCGGCCAGCGCCTTTATCCACTCCTCGCGCGCCTCTTTCGATGCGGCAATCGACTTCTGGATCGATTGCGTGATCTGGTCGAATGCGTCGCGAAAGCCCAAAACCGACTTAACGCCGTATTGATCGACGGCAGTCGCCAGCATCTGCTGAGCCGCATTGATGTCGCCGATGGAGGCGGTGCCGTTGTCCAGCCGCTCCTTCAGATCGCTGAAGGCCTTGCCGAAATCCCGAACAAAAGCCGGATCAGCTTGAATACCCCGTAAGCCGCGCATGGCTTCGGTGAATTGTCTGTTGATGCCTTCAAGCTTCTCGCCGAGACCTTCCAGCGCCTTCGCGCCGAGAATGTCGCCGGCTTCGCGGCCGGTCGAGATCTGCTTTGCCCGGTCAAGCTGGTCGACGACCTTCTGCACCGATGGGAGCGCTTCGCCCCAGGCGGCCGCGGCGTCTCTGATGACTTCGTTCTGCTTTTCGATAAGCGGCGTGGTTTTCTTTGCGCCCTCTTCACCACTGGTGAAATATTGCACGAGCGCTGCACTGCCGGCGACAAGGCCGATGGTGACCAGCGAGATTGGCGAAAGAAGAGAGGCGAACGCCGCGCCAAGGCCGGCGATGGCCTGCTTGCCGTTGCCCATGGTTGCCAGGACAGATGACAGCTGCGTGCCCTGCTGGAGGGCGATCTGCAGGGGACTCATGCCCATTGCGGCTGTGACGCCGATATCCTGAAACTGCGCCGCGATATTGGCGGTCTGGAATCCGCCTCCGCGGTTGTCGTTGGCAGGAGAGGCAGCCAGGGCCGCATTGCGCGCCTTGATGGCAGTCACCTGCGACGCAAACGCTACTTTCTCGCGGTTCAGCGCCGATGTCATCTCGGCGGCCGAAATGGCGCCAATGGCATGCGCCTGTTTGATCTCCTTTAGGCCAGCCGCGTAGGATTGCTGGGCAGCAAAGAGAGGGTTGTACTTGGCGCGTAGGCGTTCGAGCTCCTTGCCCTGATCAGCAAGTGCGCCGGTCCATTCCTTCGAAGCCTTCGTGCCGATGCCAACTGTGGCCTCAATGCGCTTCTGTAGGGTCGAGGAAACAGAGTTGTCGATCGACTTGCCGACGGCCGTGAATTGCTTCTGGACGCTACCGGCTAGCGTGCCAAGATCCTGCTCAATACGCTTGATGCTTCGACGAAGCGTGGCCTGATCAGTCGAGATGCTGATAATCAGATCATCGGTATTGTCAGCCATGGGCGCGCATCCGCTCGCCGCTTGCCGCGGCGTTCGTCTGGTTCATTTGAATTTTCCTGGATTGTGATCAGGCTATGCCGCCGGGTTATCGAGGTGGTGTCTGTCAGATTTTCTTGAGTTGTTGACGACACCAGAAAGTTGTTCTGGACGTCGCGCACGCAAATCACTTAACGTTGTGGCGGGTTGCTATCGTCGACTTTCCTTCATCGGCTCTCAGGCCGCACTCACACGGGTGACGATCCATAATTAGGTGGATTGCGAGTGGCAGGCTTAGTCCTGCTTTGGAACGAAAGGAGATGGAGGCATGTCTGACATGTTGAAATCAAAAGTCGTGAAGGTGAGAGCATACGTGAGGTTCCGGCTTGGTCGTCTAGAACACGTCTGCGCCCACTTCCGCTCCTGGCCTAGGCAGCTTTCATTTGACTTTTAACCCGGCGTCGTAACCCGGGCTGACGATAGCAACCCGCCCATTCGCTAACGCCGACGCTTGCCACGTGTCCCGCCAGGCTGCCCAAACTCAAGCAGTGCCCACGGTTCGCCCTGATCGGGATGGCGCGGAATTTCCATGAATGCATCGCCGAGACGGTGCCAAGCCGCCTCCGCGTCTTTGCGAGACGGTCGACCATAGGCATCAGTCTGTAGTCCAATCGGCGGCAATTCGTCGAAATAATCATGGCCGCCGGCGAACACAAAGAACCAGTTTTCGAGGCCTTCGGTCGAACGCCGCTTGCCGGCCCGTCTACGAACGGGCATCAGCGACGATTTCCATAGTCCGCCGTCCGGGCCATCCGTGGCGCCTCTGGGGCGTCTACACCGTCAAGGGCCAGTTCGCGGAGGCCTCGAAAGAATGCGGTCCTGGAGTCACGTTCAATGCTTACGCATGGATGAGCTTTCGGCGTGCCGTACCTGTCAACGACGGTGAGACCGTCCTTGACGAGGATTTCGCGCGCCTGTTCCGATCTATCCCAAGCCTCAGATGTCTTCACTAGCTGCCGAAAATGATGCGATTCTAGCTCGTATTCTGCAAGAATTCCCTTCACCCATTTACGTGTTTCAGGACGCAAATGGTCAGGAACGCGGTGTTTTGCGGCCATTTGGCCTCCTATTCAACATTTGGTGCAGGACGAAACTCACGAGTCAAACGGGGGCATGCGCAATGCGCATGAATGGCCCCCGCCGGTACCATGATGGCGAGGCCGGGAAGGATCGACTCACCCCTCCCGGGTCACACCGGAATGCCTCTAGCCTTCATTGCAGCTTCAGCCTTTGCCTTGACACGATGAGCCGCATCGTTGCTGCTGGCGACGCGGAAGCTGGCGCTGGTATCGCCGTAGGCGGGAAAGGCGGTGAGCGTCACCTCGATGAGGTCGACATCCTTGATGATGCGCAACGGCAGGCGGTTCTTGCCATCTTGCCACTCTTCTGCCCGAACCCGGAAGCCGAATGAGCATCCACGTACGTCGGTCCGGCGGACTGTGCCGATGGCTTCTTGCCCACTCGGAGTCGTAGGATCAGGATCAAGATCGAACCAGAGGCCTGTGGCGTCCTCTCTAAGACTTAGAGTGTTCGCAGTCGTGCGCCCGACTACCCGGCCGGGATCATGGTCGAGAATCATGACGATGTCGGGATTGTCGCGAAGGGTGCGAGCAAAGACTCCGGGCGCCAGCATCTCGCGGAACTCGCCGGCGATGACCGTCTCGCTGTTAAAGCGTGCCGCATAGCCAGAGATTCGCTCAGCCACTCAGCTTGGCCTCCGCCTTGGCAAGCTGCGCCTCGCGCTTGCCCAACGCCGACTTGGCCCGGAGCTCGCGCGCGATCTCGACTGGCTTGGCATCGCTATGGCGCGCCGACTTGCCGGGCAGTTTCACGCTGCGTCCTTGGCTGCTGCTCTTTTGGTTGGCTCGTTCAAACATAGCCGAGATCCTTTGCTTCTCTGGTCACGCGCTGCACATGACCGTCGTTTGCCTCGCCGAGAAAGCCCAGCGACATTGGGCCGAGCGAAGACCAGCGAATGTCCAGATCTTCGAACTGATAACGGAGTTCGTCGTAATCAGCGCGCGCCGCGGCAACACCCTGAAGGGCGTGAACGACAGCAGCAACACGGCGGCCGAATTCTTTGCGGCAGGCGTCCACGACCAATTTATTGGCCTGGATCCGCTGCTCTTCCAGCCTTTGGTTTATGACGGAGAGAGCTTTTTCGATGTCCACAGCTTCGGCCCGAAGTGTCTTCAACTTCTCGGCTAGACCGTGCTCGGTCTCCCCGCTGCTGCTGCTTTCGCCGAGAAGCTCAGCGACTTTTTGGGAATACTGCGGCGGCGGGCGTGTCGCGAGCTTTTCTTCGACGCTGCGTTGTGCACGAGTGTTGGAAGTTTGCTTGTCGAGCAGCAAGCTGCGGCGAGTATCGAGATCCTTAAAAACTGGATCCTTGTCGCTGAACGTCGGGACGCGAAATTTCTCTGCCTTCAATGGAAAACCTCCCGTAGGGCGTCCGCGAACGCGGCGCCGTTGATAGTGAGCGACTGTCGATGGCCGGCCGCTTGCCAGTGGCCCGGCACTGCGCCGACGGCCTGGAGGCGGTAAATTGAACCATCTTCGAAATGGACGGCCAACTCAGGCCACGTAGAAACGAATTCCAGCTTCATCCGGCGGATGCCGGCATCGCCTTCGGCCGCGAGCGCCGCGATCGAATTCAGGTACTCGGCCGCTGTCACTTTGACCTCAGCCGGCGCCGTGGAAAGATCCGCACCGCCGGGCGTAAGCGCGCCGTATGTCGTCACCGACGTGGCTGCGCGATGCAGCGGTGCGTCGGCCGCATAGGCAACGACCAGGTCGACGACATTGGCAAGATCCAGTTGCGGCGCCGTGCGAGGCGCGCCGGTAGGGATGACTCCGACCTGTTGCAGGTGCTGCGCCATCGAGATGAGGCGCCCGCGGCGGAATCCGAGATGGCGTTCCAGTGCCGCAATAGCCGCGGCGAGAGTGGCGGTCTTTATCATGCCGCGATCCACTGAAACTTGTCGCCCGGTTCGCCATAGACATCGTAGTCGGCGCCACTGCGAACGAAGAAGCGTTTGCCGTTCGTCGCGTCCGGCGTCTTCCCAATCGACACCCAAGAATCGGCGGCCGCGTTGATGCGGAAGATCGGGTCGCCGGCTACATCGGATGATGCGGGCGCAACGTTGGTCGATGTCACGCCAGTCGCCGGCGCCTCGCTCCACGCGATTTTGCCGAGGAGAGCCTGAGAGGCCCATCGTTGGGACTGGGAACCGGCATAACCGCAAACGACATGAAGGCCTGTGAGAGCCATAGAATTTTCCTTATTTCGAGAATTGAGGGGTGCGCGGGCAAAAGAAAAGCCGACCCGAAGGCCGGCAGTTGATAGGCCAGGCGAGCAGCGGCCGAAGCCGCGCTCTAAAGCCCGATCGCCACCGAATCTGGTCGGCGGCAATTCCTCGGCGCCGGTTCATCCGCGGTCGCCAGAGAAAAGGTTGGTGAGCAACCGCGCGCGGCCGCCCACCTTCAGGGAGGTGACAGCTCCCTGAAATAGAAGGGGCGGCATCGCTGCCGCCATATCTCTCCCTTACCCGTTGGGATTTGGAAAAGGGGTACCCCTAAGCGGCCACGCGCCGGCGACCGCGCCAAAAGCGATCGACGATCTCGAAGCCATCGAAGATTCGGGCGCGGGCCTCGCCCTTCGCTCCCTTACTGCCGGCGCCAAGGCGTTTTCCGATAGTTTCAAGCGTCAGGCCATCGCAAACTGCCCACTCAAAGGCATCCAGGATCTTCGGCACATAAGCTAGCCTTGCACGCAAGATCGCCAGTTCTCGCCTGGCGTCGATAGCGGCAAGGATCGGCTCATCGCCGTTCCACTTCTTTGGTACCGGCACGGCATTCGGCTTGACAATGCCTGCCATGGTGATGCGTTTCGCCGGCGTATCGAGGTTGGCTTTCCGCCCACTTACGACTTTCACGCCCTTGCTCTTGCCGCTCTCGTCCTCGCGGTGGACTAGGAAAAGGTTCGTAGCCTCTCGGCCGATCAACTGCGTTGGCATCGCGGCGGCATCATGCAGCGCGCGATAGCGCTCGGCCAGCGCTAAGCATAGGTCATTGCGCTCGGTGCGCAGGAGCTTCGCCAACGGCCAGTCTTCATTGTCGTTGGCATGCTGGCCGCGGAAGTGGTGAGAAGAGTACCACGCCACACCAGCACGGATCCGATGTTCTTCAGATGGTCCATCATTCTGCTGTAGAACAGGCTCGCCTTGGCATCTGATGCGCGTTCGCACTGGCGCCCATTCGTCGGCGCTCTCGACAATAGGCAATAGGGTATCTCGCCGGTCAAAGACCGGGATTTCTTCAGTCATGCTGTCACCTTGACTTTGGGGCTTGTTCCGGCCGGTGCATCCGGCTCTTGCTTGCGTGTGGCCGTTGAGGGCCGATGAGTAAGGGTGTGATTGATTTACAAAATTGTCAACGGCAGGAGAGGGACTTGCGCTGCACGCGAGCAATCCCTAGCTAAAGACCAACGGCGAACGGCCGCGTGCTTGAGGGAGCCACCTGGGCCGTTTCTAACAGGAAATCTCTCAATAAAGTCTGGCGGGCGATACGCGGAAATCCAAGACTTCGCCCATTGAGAGAGGAGACGCGTATGAACGCATCTTTGCTTCTCGAAGCCAGTCAGTCGACGAAGTCCGTCCGGCTGAAGCTTGATCTCAAGATCAGCTTGGCTTCGGTCCTCGCCTTCATCGGACTGTAATGCGAAACCCTCCAGTCGAAAGATTGGAGGGTTTTTTGCTGCCGACTCGCGCGCGCTTGCGCGTACGCGAGGCAAATTCCTGTAATAGCGTTAGCGCTGAAGGGCGACACCGCTCCGGTGGCAGGGCGGGGTGGAGATCTGTGGCGCCCCCCTCAGCATTACAAGTTGCGCATGGTAATCGTCGGTTGAATTTTCAAGAGGTTGGACTGCATTTTTCCTGGGAAAAAGACCGCTTTTAACAGTTTTTTGGCGTTTTCGCGTTGACACTGTTAACTATTGGCGTATAAGCGGGGATAAGTGAAATTTTCCCGTTAAAAGTTTGGTAACCATCTTGCGCGAATCTTTGATTCGGGCAATAAAAAAGCACGTCGACGATATCGACGTGCTTTTGTGTGTTTGCCACGGTTGCCTAGCTTGCCGTGAAGCAGGCCGCGCGTCCGAAGCGGTAGTGTCAACAGCTCCGTTAGATAGCGCCCAAAGGCTGATTTGGCAAGGCTAGAGGGACTAACTAAAATGGGTCGCAAGACTTTTGACATCGGCCGGGATTCCAAGACCGGCTATTTTATTCCGGTGGAAGAGGCCGAGCGCCGTCCTAACACGACGACTGTGGAGCGCATCCCTAAGCCGGGCTTCGGTGATACGAAGAACGACAAGTAATGTCGGGCGGCGGGAGAAATCCCGCCGTTTTTTCTATCAAACGGAGATTTCTCAACATGGCAGATGTACTGGTGACCTGCATCAACAAGCGGGATCGCAATAGCACGCACGAAGGCATTACTCACCTCGGCAATCCCAATTCCGCCAACGGCGGCTGGAAATGGACTCGTGCACAAGTGATCGCCTCAATCGAAGCAAAAGACAACACCTTCTACACGATGGTAAACGGCAATCGTGGAGATATTGGCGTAGTGAATGGCCAGAACGGCAAATACGTCAGAACCTACGCTGACGGAAAGTGGAACGACAATCTGCTCGCATTGCCGGAATGCTCGTAAATTGAAAGGGCCGGCGCGAATGCCGGCCTTTCCATTATCATTGGCCGCCCGCGTGGCATAATCGGGCTGCGGCCCGCTGGTCAGCTCGGTGAATTAGGGCATCGGAGTAGAGATTGCAGGAACTAACAAACTCGCGCGCCTGGAGGCGCAAGGATGAGGCTCCAAACGACACAGTAATAGCGGACTGGCTCGCTGGAGACATAGGTGACGAACTCGCCGGTGTCGTCTTGCGGTTCGACATTGGAAGCGAAAATAGGCACGAGTATATCGGCGTCGATATCTCGCCGCTTGACTACGCTGCACTCATGACCGAAATGATCGACAATAATCGAAAAGCATTCCTCGATGCCGTCGGTAGGGTTCTTGTCTTGAGATCCATGCCGGTCGATCCAATCTAGGCGGCCTTGGCAGCACTCTTCCTGTAGATGACCGATCGCGCAACCGGAAAAATCGCGCCGTCATCGTCTTCTTCGATGACCACAAATTTCATGGCATCGTCATCGTCGAGCACGCCGATTACCTGCACCGGCGTACCGTCTTCGTCCTCGGCGTCAAAAGCGTCTATTCGCATCAGCCGCGGCCGGCCCTTGTGCTCGGCCAACGCGTCGGTGAAGGCGTCCTTCGTTGCGTTGTAGAGCTCGCCATAGTCCATCACGCGGCCTCCTTGAGTTCGAACGATGGCGCGGGTAAATATTCGATCTTACCCTTCGACCCTTGCGCGATGCGCACGGGATGATGGAGCTCGCAGCTTTCCTCCACGCTGCTGACGCCTAGAGCTTTGCAGAGGTCCGCGAATTCGGCTTGGCCCACTTGCTGCGTTTTCATATCTGGATGCTGCAGCACTATGACGTGCTCCCACGTTTTGGGATGGTCCCTCTCTGTGAAATAGAGAGTGAGGAATATCTTGCCGTCTGAGTTCTCTACGTCACTGTCCGTGATATCCACGGTGCGAGGGCCGTTGCTCCGCGTTTCAGCCGGCGAGGCTGTTGAATTGGCCTTGGCTTTGGTGATCGCGGCGCCTTTCGCATCGATGTGGACGATCGGCAGGTCTTCATCCCACCGCTCGCCGCCGAGCCAGTTGGCAGGTTCTGGAATCCACTTCATATAGATGCCATGATCCTTGTAATGTGCCGCCCATGCGCCGGCCGCCTCAATGATCGCCGGACGCAGTTCCGCATCGATCTTCTTCCAGGCGGCCTCCGCTTTCTTCTTGCCGTGCTTTCGAGGCCAACGCTTCCAGAAGTCGGCAAAGCCATCTCCCTCTACCGTCCCCGCCGCGGTGGCCTTCAGGCCGACCGCGAGCGGCGCCACCGGCGCGGTAGAGAACATATCTCCCACTACATGTACCCGGGTCCGTAGACCGGGTAATGTAAGTGGGTCTTCGTTCGGAGTTTTATGAACGCTATCGGCTGTAGCGTTCGGGTTTTGCCGAACGCTAGTGTTCGGGTTTTCCCGAACGCTAATTTCATCTTCCGTAGCGTTCGGGGAATTCTGAACGCTATCGAATTTTGACCAAACTGGGACATAGCGGCTGGCTCGGCGGCCGGCGCCTTTTTCCTGCGTCAGGTAACCCCACGAGACAAGATCCGTCAGCGCGCTATGGACGTCGCCCATGTAGAGGCCTTGGCCGAACGGGTCGCGCTCCTTGAGCTCGGCCAGAACGTGTCTAGAGCTGGCCAGGGCGTTGCCATACTTGGAATGAAACCAGTCGAGGATGAACCCATAGACGAGCGAATGCTTGCGCTTCACTCTTTTGTCAAAGGGCAGCAGTTGCATGAGCTTGAACTTGACCTCGAGGCTTTCTGGTTTTGGCGATTTATAGCTGGTCATGGCGCGCCGCCTCATAAGCCTCAAGGGCCAGAGCGGTAAGCTGCTCGGCCACTGGCTTAGAGAAGGTCGCGGTGCGCCGGTGCCCCGCCTGCGGCGCGTAGATCAGATGCCGGCCGTCCGGCTGCCGGACAAGCCGGAGGCCGTAAAGTCTGATGTCATCGTTGAGCTCGACGTCGACGAAGGCAATGCAGTCGCGTTCGCCAGTTTCGCCGGTAGGATGTGCATATAGGATTTTCATGAACTACTCCTTGTTACCGCGCACGACGGCGCGCCCGCCGGTCAACCGGCAGGGTGGTTTTGTGGTCATTGGGCAGGGACGTCACCTTACGGCAACGAGGACGCCGGATAAGCTTTTCAACAGCTTAGGACAGAATGCGGAATTGTTCGCGGGTCTCGTGCGCCATGGCGGCGTGGCAATACTGAATGACCGAGGACCAGGAGGAGAGCACCTGCTTGCTTCTGATCTCGCTTTTCAGGGTCCGGTGGGCCACGGTCGAGATCAGTTTCAGGTCGAGGGCGACATTCTCGCCGACGCCCTTGACCTCGGTCAGCAGCGCCGCCGGCGCGCCAAAAACGCCGGAAAGCGAGCCGAAGCGTTCGATCAGCGCCTTGGCGATCGGCTTGGTGTCGCGCCGCGGGATCAGGCGGAAAAGCAGGAGCTCGAGGATTTCATAATCGGCAAGCGCCGTGTCGCCCTGCTCGCGGAAGCGCTCACGCAGCCGCTCGCGATGACCGTGGTAATGTTCCGGTGCGGAGAGCGAGGCGGGCAGGGCGGTCCGGGCATTCGGCGCGGTCGGGTTTTGCGGCCGGTCGCCGAAGAATAAACGTTCGTCGGCAACAGGCTCTTCGTTTGCGAAAGGCAGCTCGTCGTCGGAAGATGTCGCTGCGGGCCCCTTCGCCATCGGCTCGTCACCTGGCAAGCGACGGCAGTCCGGGCCGGTCGAGCCCAGCAGGTGACAGCGTGAAGATTTCGCAGCCGTCGGCGGTGACGCCGACCGTATGTTCGTATTGCGCCGAAAGCGAGCGGTCGCGGGTCACCGCCGTCCAGCCGTCGGCCAGCACCTTCACATGCGGCCGGCCGAGATTGATCATCGGCTCGATGGTGAAGATCATGCCCTCGCGCAGCTCCGGCCCCTCGTTGGCGCGGCCATAATGCAGGATATTCGGCGAATCATGGAACAGCCGGCCGACGCCATGGCCGCAGAAATCGCGCACCACCGAACAGCGCTCGGCCTCCGCATAGGCCTGGATCGCTTCGCCGATCGCGCCGGTGCGGGCGCCGGGCCTGACCGCGGCAATGCCGCGCATCAGCGATTCATAGGTCACTTCGAGCAGTCGCTCGGCGGCCCGCTTGACCGTGCCGACGGGATACATCCGGCTGGAATCGCCATGCCAGCCGTCGAGCACGAAGGTGACGTCGATATTGACGATATCGCCTTCGCGCAGCGGCTTGTCGTTCGGGATGCCGTGGCAGACCACATGATTGATCGAGGTGCAGGTCGACTTGGTATAGCCGCGATAGTTCAGCGTCGCCGGGTAGGCGCCGTGATCCATGCCGAAATCGAAGACGAACCGGTCGATCTCGTCGGTCAGCAGGCCGGGCTTGACGATATCGGCCAGCGCATCGAGGCAGCGGGCGGTCAGCTGGCATGCCTTGCGCATGCCGTCGAATGCTTGCGTGTCGTAAAGCCGGATGGCGCCGGTGTTCTTCGGCGGCGCGGAAGAGGCTTCGATATAGTTCACCATTGCAGGGCCTTAGCGGAGAATATTAGCTTTGTTCATAATGCAGCTATGACGGGTTCGTCCATCGCGATCAACTGTCGGGGCGAGATTTCTGAAGGGATTTGGCCGCCTTCCGCAGCCATTGCCCGCCGAATTATTCGTGCCGAACGAAATATCCACAATCTTCCCAAAGGGATAGGATTGATTGGAGGAAACCTCCCCGCTACTCACCGATTGGTGACAGCGGGGAAGGGTCGGTCATGCTGAATGAAGCGGTAAATCTTGAGGGTTCGCCCGGCGCCGAGGCGGCATCAGAACGGCGGGTGCGCGATCGCGGCGCCACCGAGCGTGCCATCCTTGCCGCCGCCAAGGGCCTGCTGGCGGAAGAAGGCTTCCAGAATTTCGGCATCAATGCCGTCGCCCGCCGCGCCGGTTGCGACAAGCAGCTGATCTACCGCTATTATGGCGGCCTTGACGGTCTGGTCGAGGCGATCGGCGCCGATCTCGGCACATGGGTGAGGGATCGCATTCCGGAAGATGCCGGCGGCATGTTCCTGCTCACCTACGGCGATCTGATGGAGCGGCTGGCGCTGCTTCTGCTCGACGCCTTGAAAAATGATCCGCTGATGCGCCGCATCCTCGCCTGGGAGGTCTCGGAAAATACCGAGCAGGTGAGGCGGCTTTCCGAGGCTCGTTCGAAGGCTCTCGCCCTGTGGCTGGATCGCATGCGCGGTTCTCTGGCGCCGCCGAAGGGTGTGGACGCGACCGCCGTCAACGCCGTCGTCATCGCTGCAATCCAGCATCTCGTGCTTGCCGGGGCCGCCGGCGGCCAATGCGCCGGCCTGTCGCTCAAGACATCAAAGGACTGGGAGAAGGCGGCAACGGCACTGAAGCGTCTCGTGCGCGGCGTCTACGGCTGACATTCGCGTTATCCACAGGAGGCGGGTCGGCGTTAACCTTAACGAATGGTTTACGTTGCGTGGGGCGGGTTAAGCCGACACTGTGCCATCAGCAGAGATGGTACGAGTGAGAGTCCCGAGTTGACATCCATGGGAAGCAAGGTCGCCAAAGCCGCCTTTCTGGTGACGGCAATGATGTTCTTCGCAATCCTGGCGCTGGATATTGCAATTCCGACGCTGGTGCTTTGCACCATGGCATTGTCGACCTGGGTGGTCTCCCTCGATCTGCCCGTCGCGCGCAAGCATGGAGGAGAGGCCGCATGAAGTGGTTTCTGATCTTCTGGGCCGGCCCCATCGTCTTTCTGGGCGGATGGTACTGGCTCTCCTATTACGACATCAATTTCGGCTTCCTGATGCTGACACGACAGATTCATGACCTGACGTTCCAGATCTACGGCGAGGCGCTCGGCATGCCGCCGGAGGCTATCCCGCCGCTCGTTGCCCGGGCCATCGCCGTCGACAGTCTCATCGTCTTCGCCCTCCTTGGCTTCAGAAAGCGCAAATCGATCCTAGCCTGGTGGCAGACGCGTCAGGCGCTGAATTCCTCTCCATCAGATCTTGCCAGCAAGGAAAGCCTGTCGAGCGCGCCCTGAAGGATGAAGCTGGCCGCCGCCGAATCGATCCGTTCGGCGCGTTTGGCCCGCGAGACGTCCATTTCGAGCAGCGTCCGTTCGGCTGCGACGGTCGAAAGCCGCTCATCCCAATAGACGAAGGGCAGCGCCGTCTTCTGCTCCATGTTGCGCACGAAGGCGCGCGTCGCCTGCACGCGCGGGCCCGCCGATCCGTCCATGTTCATCGGCAGGCCGATCACGAAACCCGCGACCTTTTCCGTTGCCGCGAAATCCATGAGCGCCTGCGCATCGATGGTGAATTTGACACGGCGGATCACCGGCCGTGGCGTGGCGAACCGCCGTCCGAGATCGGACATCGAAAGCCCGATGGTCTTGGTGCCAAGGTCGAGGCCGGCAATGGCCTGCCCGGGGGCAAGAATCCCGGCCATATCCTCGATCGTCAGCACCGTCATTGCCGTTTCATCCCGTCAAAAGAAATTGAAGTCGCCGCCGCTTTCCTTCGCCGGCGCATGAGATATGTCCTTACCATCGAAATCAGATTTTGCATCACGTAAGGAGAGATTTTATGAAGATCACCTGGCTTGGCCATTCCGCCTTTCGCATCGAGACCGGAAAGGCGAAGATCCTGCTCGACCCGTTCCTCAATCATAACGCTTCCTTTGCCGGCCAGGACATCAAGGATGTTTCTTCAGGCATCACCCATATCCTGCTGACGCACGGCCATGGCGACCATGTCGGCGATACGGTCGCGCTGGCCAAGGAAACCGGCGCCGTCGTTCTCGCCAATGCCGATCTCGCCGCCTGGCTGGGTTCCAAGGGCGTCGACAGGATCGAAATGGGCAATACCGGCGGCACGATCACCTTCGGCGGCTTCTCGGCGACCTTCACCAATGCGCTGCATTCCTCCGCCCAGATCACTGAGGACGGTGTCTCGCATGCGCTTGGCAATGCCAACGGTCTGATGCTGCATTTCGACGACGAAGCCTCGATCTTCGCCATGGGCGACACCGACATCTTCTCCGACATGGGGCTGATCAACGAACTGCACCAGCCCGATATCGGCTTCGTGCCGATCGGCGACCGCTTCACCATGGGCGGCGCGGTGGCGGCGCTCGCCTGCCAGCGTTATTTCAGCTTCAAGACCGCCATCCCCTGCCACTTCGGCACCTTCCCGATCATCGATCAGACCGCCGATAAGTTCATTGACGGCATGGAGGGATCGAAGACGCAGGTGAAGGCGCTGAAGCCTGCCGAGAGCCTGTCGATCTGACGAAACCCCGTTGCACCGGGCGGACATGGCCTTTATAGCGGGTAGGAAAAATCCTATCCGGAGAATGCCATGTCCGTCGATCTTGCCACCGTGAAGCGCGTCGCCCACCTTGCCCGTATTGCCGTCTCCGAGGACGAGGCAAATCGCATGGTCGGCGAGCTGAACGGCATCTTGGGCTTCGTCGAGCAGCTCTCCGAAGTCAATGTCGACGGCGTCGAGGCGATGACGTCGGTCACCCCGATGGCGATGAAGAAGCGGACCGATGCGGTGACCGATGGCAGCAAGGCGGCCGATATCGTCGCCAACGCGCCGGTCACCGACCGCAATTTCTTCCTGGTGCCGAAAGTCGTCGAATAGGGCTCGAACGCCTCTTTCCGACCCTGTTGCCATTTTAAAGATCTGAAGCGAAAACACGATGAGCGAACTCACCAGCCTGACCATTGCCGAAGCCCGCCGGAAGCTGCGCGCCAAGGAAATCACCGCACTCGAACTGACCGACGCTTATATCTCGGCGATCGATGCGGCCAATGAACGGCTGAACGCCTATGTGAAGGTCACGCCGGATCTGGCCCGCGTCATGGCGAGGAAATCGGACGAGCGCATCGCCGCCGGCACGGCCGGCGAGCTGGAAGGCATTCCGCTCGGCATCAAGGATCTCTTCGCCACCGTCGGTGTCCACACCCAGGCCTGCAGCCATATCCTCGATGGCTTCGAGCCGCGGTATGAATCAACCGTCACGCAGAACCTTTGGGATGACGGCGCCGTCATGCTCGGCAAGCTGAACATGGACGAATTCGCCATGGGCTCGTCCAACGAGACCTCCTATTACGGCCCGGTGATCAATCCCTGGCGGGCTGAGGGCTCCAACCAGCAGCTCGTTCCGGGCGGCTCCTCCGGCGGCTCGGCCGCCGCCGTCGCCGCGCATCTTTGCGCCGGCGCCACCGCGACCGACACCGGCGGCTCGATCCGCCAGCCCGCCGCCTTCACCGGTACCGTCGGCATCAAGCCGACCTATGGCCGCTGCTCGCGCTGGGGTACCGTGGCTTTCGCCTCCTCGCTCGATCAGGCCGGTCCGATCGCCCGCGACGTGCGCGATGCCGCGATCCTTTTGAAGTCGATGGCAAGCGTCGACGCCAAGGACACGACCTCGGTCGATCTGCCGGTGCCGGATTACGAGGCCGTCCTCGGCCAGTCGTTGAAGGGCATGAAGATCGGCATCCCGAACGAATATCGCGTCGACGGCATGCCCGAGGAGATCGAGACCCTGTGGCGCCAGGGCATTGCCTGGCTGAAGGATGCCGGCGCCGAGATCGTCGATATTTCGCTGCCGCACACAAAATATGCGCTTCCGGCCTATTACATCGTCGCCCCCGCCGAGGCATCCTCGAACCTGGCGCGGTACGACGGCGTGCGCTACGGCCTGCGCGTCGATGGCAAGGATATCGTCGACATGTACGAGAAGACGCGCGCCGCTGGCTTCGGCCAGGAAGTCAAGCGCCGCATCATGATCGGCACCTATGTGCTGTCGGCCGGCTATTACGATGCCTATTACATCCGCGCCCAGAAGGTCCGCACGCTGATCAAGCGCGATTTCGAGCTCGCCTTCGACGCCGGTGTCGACGCCATCCTGACGCCGGCCACACCATCTTCAGCCTTCGGCGTCGCTGATGAGAACCTCGCCGCCGATCCGGTGAAAATGTATCTGAATGACATCTTCACGGTGACGGTCAACATGGCCGGCCTGCCGGGCATCGCCGTGCCGGCGGGTCTCGACCAGAAGGGCCTGCCGCTCGGTCTGCAACTGATCGGCAAGGCTTTCGACGAGGAAACCCTCTTCAAGACCGCTTACGTCATCGAGCAGGCCGCCGGCAAGTTTACGCCGGCCAAGTGGTGGTAACGGACCTTACGATCCGAAAGATCGCCGACGCCGACCATAAAATGGTCGGCGTTGTTGGTTTTGCTGCATGGGCCGCGGGCGAGGCGTTCGAGGATTGTTATCGCGATCCTCATGTGATCGCCAAGGTACAGCGAGAGTTCGCCGCCTTTCCACATGAGACGAAGGGCGAAATTTTCGTTGCCGAACTGGCGGGTGAGATCGTCGGCTGGGGTGCGCGGGAAGGCGAACGGAATTATGTCTCCGATCTCTGGGTGCATCCGCTTTATCAGGGCAGGGGTGTCGGCCGGGCACTGCTGTTGCATTTATGTGAGCTGATGGCGACCGAAGGGCTGGCGACGGTCCGGCTCGACACACATGCGAGGAATGAGCGGGCGATCCGTCTCTACGAACGCTGCGGCTTCAGCACTATCTGGCATGGTGTCGAATTTTCCAAGAGCATGGGCGTCCCGCTCGAAAAGGTGCATATGGAGAAGCCATTGGCTGATCGATAGCCAAACCAGAGATGAGGTCTTATGGCGAATAATGATCTTGTGCGACTGATCGAGGCACTCGATCGTCTTGCTGCCGGCGGCTTCGTCATGGGCGCGGATTGGCGGGCGGTTCACGATATCTGTCAGCGTCACGAAGGCGAACAGCCGTTCGACTGGGGCCATGCCCTCTGCCATCGCATCGAGGGCGACGACTGGAATGCCGATTACTGGTATCGCCGCGCCGGCAAGACGCGCGGCACCGGCTCGGTGGCCGACGAATGGTCGGCGATGCGAGCGGCATTGTCCCCGAAGGTTTGAGGCCGAGCCCTGACCGCGCCGGTTTGAGGCGCGATCAGATTGATGGCCCGATTATCTGTTGTCCAGCTGCGATCTGACCAACTTCAACCCTCTTTCGGTAATCCGGTAGGGCTGGCCGCCTGACGATTTGATCGCCTTCAATCGCTTCAGCCTGCGGAAGAGATCGAGGTCGACGCCGGGATAGAGCCAGCCGTCGCGGGTAAAGCAACTGACGTTCTCGATCTTCCTGTCGTCGTCGCGGATGATTTCGATGCGGCCGCCTTGGGCCATGAGATGCAGGATGCGCTGCTCCGTGCGGGAAATGTCCATGTTGAGATCCGGTATCGCGCCCGGCAGGGCGCACAAAAACGGTCTGACGCTCATTCGAACGTCAGGGCTTCGTTTTTTCGGGCCCATGCGCGCAAGAAAACTTGCGGGCAGGGCCTTTACCGGGTCTCAGACAGGTTCAACATAAACACCTCGATGGGGTTTGTATTGAGGTCGCAAAAGGCGGTCAAGAGCGCCCTGGTCGTTCAAAACCGGTCGAAAACTATGGTTTCCACCGGTCATCCCCTTGGGGGCACTGGTAAAATCCGCGACTCAATGGTCTAGTTGCGGGGGTAACGCGGGGGTGCCGTTGATCCACATTCGCAATGCCCGCGACGGGGAAGCGGAACTTTTGAGTGAGATCGGGCTGAGGGCCTGGCAAAAGGCGATGGCGTCGATCGGCGAATCGGACGCGATGATCGACGCAGCGCGCAGCGCCTTTCGCAACTTCGTGGAAAACGACTGGCTGACCATCACCGTCGTCGAACAGAACGGCCAGGTCGCCGGCTGGGCGGCGCGCGAGGGCCTGGATGAAACCATCTCGGATTTCTGGATCGACCCCGTTTTCACCCGCCAGGGGCTGGGTTCGGCGCTTCTCGAGCGCATCGAAACGGAGATCGCCGAACAGGGCTTCGACAAGGCGGCGATGCAGACCCATTCCGGCAACAGCGAGGCGATCGGCTTTTTCCGGAAACACGGCTACAGCATCCACTGGCTCTCGGTCGCCTATAATCCGAAGCTCGACCGCGACGTGCCTTCCGTCGGGCTGACGAAGCAGCTCGTCTCCGACGCCGGCGGATACGGACAGGAATTCTGAGGTTTAAGGGCCCCGCAGAAGGCGGATGAGTGCTTGCGGCGCGCATGTGCAAATGCCGCCGGGCGCCGTTCGCGAATCTATTCGGAGGTGACGCAGAAGTTGTTGCCTTCGGGGTCATTCAAGACCGTGTAGGCATCCGTCTCACGCACGAAAGTCGCGCCGAGGGATAAGAGCCGTTCCACTTCTCGTCTGCGATCCGAGGCTGCGATATCGAGGTGGACACGGTTGCGGGCGGGACGCTCTCCTTGGCGAAGGTGGAAACAGAGGCGTGTTCCGGGGCCGTCGACCATCACGGTCGGGTCCGTTTCAGGTGTCAGCCCCATCGCGGCAAGGCGAGCGAGCTCCGCACCGTCATAAGGCATCACTTGGTAGCCATCCAGCGCCGCCGCCCAGAAACGGGCAACACGCGAGGGGATGTCGCAGTCGATGACGATCTCCTTCAGCCTTCCCATGGCGCTTCTACGGCTTGCGGGATCGACGCTGGGAAACGCGCTCGACGATCGCGCCACCGATGGCCGGTAGCAGTGCGAAAAGCATGAGCTGCGCTGTTCCTTGCAGCGTCAACAAGGCGGAAATGATGAGCGCGACCAGCACCCCCGTGAGGGTTCCGACCAGATAGGGCAGATAATCCTTCAATCGAGCCTCCATATCGTGAGGGCCTCAAGTCCGAGCGGTACTTTTGGACAAACATAGAGAGGACTGCGGTATCGACAATCGGGGACGGTCGAAGCTCGTTTCGATCGCTTCGCATATGGGAGCATGCTGCGCTCCGGTGCAATGCCGCTTCTCGGCTTTAAGCGACCATCGGCAGCTGCTAACGCCGCGAAAGCCTTGCACCGGCAAGCCATTTCCTTTACCTCACCAGTGGAAAAGAACAGCCTGCAAAGAGTATCAGATGACCCTTGTCGACGTCCGCACGCCTGATCCGAAACGCTTCATCCCCGGCGCCACCGGCGACTGGGAAGTCATCGTCGGCATGGAGGTCCATGCCCAGGTGCTGTCGAATTCGAAGCTCTTCTCCGGCGCCTCGACGGAATTCGGCAAGCCGCAGAATTCGAACGTGTCGCTGGTCGATGCCGCCATGCCCGGCATGCTGCCCGTCATCAACGAAGAATGCGTGAAGCAGGCGGTGCGCACCGGTCTCGGCCTCAAGGCTCAGATCAACAAGCGCTCGCTCTTCGACCGCAAGAACTATTTCTACCCCGACCTGCCGCAGGGCTATCAGATCTCGCAGTTCAAGGATCCGATCGTCGGCGAGGGCAAGATCGTCATTTCGCTCGGACCGGACCGTCAGGGCCAGTTCGAGGATATCGAGATCGGCATCGAGCGCCTGCACCTGGAACAGGATGCCGGCAAGTCGATGCACGACCAGCATGCGACCATGTCCTATGTCGATCTGAACCGGTCGGGCGTGGCGCTGATGGAGATTGTTTCCAAGCCCGACATGCGTTCATCCGACGAAGCCAAGGCCTATATGACCAAGCTGCGTTCGATCGTGCGTTATCTCGGCACTTGCGACGGCAACATGGACGAGGGCTCGATGCGCGCCGACGTCAACGTCTCCGTCCGCCGCCCGGGCGAGGCTTTCGGCACCCGCTGCGAGATCAAGAACGTCAACTCCATCCGCTTCATCGGCCAGGCGATCGAATATGAAGCCCGCCGCCAGATCGGCATTCTCGAGGATGGCGGCGAGATCGAGCAGGAGACGCGCCTCTTCGATCCGAACAAGGGCGAGACGCGCTCCATGCGCTCCAAGGAGGATGCGCACGACTATCGTTACTTCCCCGATCCGGACCTGCTGCCGCTCGAATTCGACGATGCCTTCGTCACGGCGCTGGCAGCCGATCTGCCGGAACTGCCGGACGACAAGAAGGAGCGTTTCGTCCGCGAGCTCGGCCTGTCGGTCTATGACGCCTCCGTGCTCGTCTCCGAAAAGGCGATCGCCGATTATTTCGAGGCCGTGGCCGCCGGCCGCGACGGCAAGACGGCGGCAAACTGGGTGATCAACGACCTGCTCGGCGCGCTGAACCGCACCGGCAAGGACATTGAGCAGACGCCGGTCTCGCCGGCCCAGCTCGGCGCCATCATCGACCTTATCAAGGCTGGGACCATATCAGGCAAGATCGCCAAGGACCTCTTCGAGATCGTGCTGACCGAAGGCGGCGACCCCGCCGAAATCGTCGAAGCGCGCGGCATGAAGCAGGTGACCGATACCGGCGCGATCGAAAAGGCCGTCGACGAGATCATCGCTGCCAATCCCGATCAGGTGGAAAAGGTCAAGGCGAAGCCGACCATGGCCGCATGGTTTGTCGGCCAGGTGATGAAGGCGACCGGCGGCAAAGCCAATCCGCAGGCCGTCCAGGCGCTGGTCAAGGCAAAGCTCGGCATCGAGGAATAAGCGGTGTATTTCGTCCGCACCGCCGGCGAGGGCGACCTGGAGAAGGTCCGCGCTCTTCTGGTGGAGAGCTTTCACGCCACCTATGACGACCTGCATGGCAAGACCAAGGTCGACGAGCTGATCGCCCATCTCTTCACGCCGGCGGCGCTGAAGGCACGCCTGACGCGCAAAGATGCCGAGTTCCTCGTTGCCGACGACGGCCGCAAGATCGGCGGCGTGGGTTATGCGGCAATGTCCCAGGCGTTGACGAAAACGGTCATGGTGCACCTCCTCTATGTCAGCCCGGCGCTGCAGCGCCAGGGCATCGGCCGCGATATCTTCGCCGAGCTCGAAACCTGCTTTCCCGCTGCCGAAATCATGCGTCTCGAAGTCGAGCCCCAGAATGCGGCGGCGATCGCCTTCTACCGGGCGCACGGCTTCACCGAGGTTGGCCGCAATGAGTATAGCGGGCCCGGGCAATCCGGCATTCCGGCGCTGATTTTCGAAAAACCGCTCGAGGGGCACTGAGCCATGCAGGTCGGGGTGCCTGATATTCTCGTTCGTCGGGCGAGGAAGGACGATCTGCCGGCCCTCGTGGCAATCTTTGCCGCCGATGCGCTCGGCGGTCACGGCGATACGACGGATCCTGAGGCCTTTGCCGATTATGTCAGGGCTTTCACAGCCATCGAGGCCTCGCCCAACCAGACGCTTTACATTGCCGAGCGCGGCGGCGAGGTCGTCGGTACGTTCCAGACGATGCTGACGACGACGCTGACCGGCCGCGGCTCCTCGGCGATGATCATCGAGGCGGTGCAGACGCGCTCCGATATGCGTGGGCAGGGGATCGGCGCTCGGATGATCGAATTCGCCATCGCCGAGGCAAAAGGCCGCGGTGCGCGCCTTGTGCAATTGACCTCGAATGCGATACGCAAAGACGCCCATCGTTTCTATGAAAGGCTTGGCTTCAAACCTTCGCATCTGGGCTTCAAGATGGCCTTGAAATGACCCTTGGCTCTCGTGGAATCGCTGGACAATTCGGCTTGGCGACGGCATAAGCGAGAAAACGAATTCTGGTTTGGTCCGCACTGGCGGGCACAAGGAAAAGACATGTGGAATCTTCTGGTTCAGACCTTCACCTGGTGGAACAGTCAGACGATGGGCACGCGTTTTGCGACCTGGCGTTTCGGCAAGCGCGTCGGCGAGGATGAATTCGGCAACGTCTATTATGAAGGCGGCATGTCCTCCTACGGCCTGCCGAAGCGCTGGGTAATCTACAAGGGTTATGCCGAAGCCTCGGCCATTCCGCCGGGCTGGCACGGCTGGATGCACCATCGCACCGATGTTCCTCCGTCCAAGGAAAACTACGTCGCCAAGGAATGGCAGAAGACGCACCGCCCCAACCTCACCGGATCGCCACAGGCTTACCGCCCGCCGGGCTCTCTCGCGGTTCCCGGCGAGCGTCCGCGCGTCACCGGCGATTACGACGCCTGGACGCCCGGCAACTGAGACGGCTGACCGGGCGATCCCCAAGCCCGGCTTTTGGCCACAATTGACCTTTACCCGCAGGTTGGCCGCGCTTGACCGCGGATGAAACTGAAAAATTATCTGGAGACGGGTACATGAAGCTCTTCACGCGGAACATGGTCCTGCGTGCCGCCGGATCGCTGCTGGCGCTCTCGGCCCTGCTTCCGACCGGTGCGGCACATGCCGCCCGCATTGAAAACCCGGTTGCCGTCTTCTCCGGCCTCGACAAGATCACCGGCCGCATCACCACCTTCGACGTCTATGTCAACGAGACGGTGCAGTTCGGCGCATTGCAGGTGACGCCGAAGGCTTGCTATTCGCGCGATCAGGCGGAAGCGCAGAAGATCGACGGTTTCGTCGAGGTCGACGAGATCACCCTTGACCGCAAGATCCGCCGCATCTTCACCGGCTGGATGTTTGCCGCCAGCCCCGGCCTCAACGCCGTCGAGCACCCGATCTACGACGTCTGGCTGAAGGACTGCAAGACGAGCTCGGACGTCCCGGCGCCTGACGGCACCAAGGCGACGGCCCGTTAACACGTCGCGCGGCGGCACCGCAGCGTCAGCGCCTCTCCTTGAGACGCGCAAGAGACGCCGCAACGCTTTAATTCGGGTATCGCGCCCCTACGCGGTCGGCGTCTTGTTCCTGTTGAAAAGGCCCTTGGCAAAGCGAAGCGCGACGCCGGCCAAGACGACGACAAGGATGCCGGCCTTTTTGAAGAAGGCAAGGGCAAGGGCCAGCAGTCCCACCTTTGCGGCAATCTTGGCGCCAGCGCCTGCGGCGATCATTCCTGCCATGCCGTAGGCCGCGACCTTGTCGCCGTCGACATAGTCGCCATAGGACATCCCCTTGTCGAACTGCACGAGCTTCGTGACCGTCGGAATGACCGCCTCGATCTCCTTCAACTGTCGGAGTCCGGCAACGAAGTCGAATTCAAAGACACCCTCGCGCCCGAACACACGCACGGAATAATTCAGCGTGTGCTCAGCTTGCGTGTTGTTACCGAAAATCAGATCGCGCGCCCAGTGCATTGCATGCGCCGGCTTGTCATAGCGCGGCGCCGAAGCCCAGCCGACAAGGGTGATCTTCGGGAAGCCTTGCTTTTCGCGCTCAGGATTCCGTTCGCTGATCGCATCCTTGATGTTCTGCAGCAGTTCGTCGTAATTCGTCGTGGCGGCATCGCTGTCTGAGACATAACCGTCCGCGCTGTATTCGACGATCGATCCCCAGGATTGCGGGTCGGTCGGCGCGTATTTCGCCGGGAAGATCATTCCCAGCGTTCCATCCGCCGCCGCCGGCGGGTTTTCCCAGATATCGACAAGCACCGTCTTCGTGTCGGCCGGGCTTAGATAGTAGAAGTCGGCGGGCACATTGAGCGTCGCCTTCGCTTCGGGCAGCTTGATCACACCCTGCTGAAAATCAAGTTTTTCCAGTAACGGTTTTTCCGCCTCGGAAAAATCGGTCCTGCCAGGAAACATCTCTTGATAGGGACGTGCCTCGGCCTGAGCTCCAAGTAAGGCGAAAAGCATCGCCGCCGCAAAATATCGTCTCAAAATTCTATCCCCCATTGTATTTTCCGGAAGCTACTGAAATCGGCCGGAAAATCAACGCAGGGATGAATCGATCGCGTTTAAAACTTCAGGTGTGGCGATTCCATCGCGGCGGCAAGCAGCGCGGCATAATCGGCCTTCGGAACATCAATCGCTCCGAACGTCTTCAGATGCTCGGTGGTGAACTGGGTATCGAGCAGGGTAAAGCCCCTTTCTCTCAGCCGGTCGACCAGATGCACGAGGCAGATCTTCGAAGCGTCCGTGCGGCGTGAAAACATGCTTTCGCCGAAGAAGGCCGAGCCGAGCGAGACGCCGTAGAGACCGCCGACCAGTTCATCGCCGTGCCACGCTTCAACGGTATGGGCGTGGCCCATGTCGAACAGCGTCGAATAGAGCGATCGGATTGTCTGGTTGATCCAGGTGCTGGGGCGACCCGATGTCTCCTCGGCGCAAGCCGCGATCACCGATTCGAAGGCGTGGTCGAAACGGATCTCGAAGGGATGTCGGCGCACCGTCTTGGCGAGACTCTTCGATATATGGAAACGATCGAGCGGCAAGACGCCGCGCAATTCCGGCTCGACCCAGAAAATCTCCGGGTCGTCTGCGGATTCGGCCATCGGGAAGAGGCCGATGGAATAGGCGCGCAGGAGAATGTCAGGGGTGATGCCTGGTGACTTCCTGCGCGATCCTGCCATCCCTGTCCTATGCCGCCGGTGTGTTGGCGAGGTGGTGTTCCAGCCAGTGGATGTCGTAATCGCCGTTGGCGATATCCTGATTGGAGACGAGTTCCTGGAACAACGGCAGCGTCGTCTTGATGCCGTCCACGACGAATTCATCGAGCGCGCGGCGCAACCGCATCATGCACTCGACGCGGGTGCGACCGTGCACGATCAGTTTGCCGATCAGGCTGTCGTAATAGGGCGGGATCTTGTAGCCCTGATAGGCGCCGGAATCGATGCGTACGCCAAGGCCGCCCGGCGCATGGAAATGCGTGATCGTGCCGGGCGAGGGCACGAAGGTGCGCGCATCCTCGGCATTGATGCGGCATTCGATGGCGTGGCCGGAAAAATGCACTTCGTCCTGCGTCACCGAGAGGCCGCCGCCGGAAGCGACACGGATCTGCTCGTGCACGAGGTCGATACCGGTGATCGCTTCGGTGATCGGATGTTCCACTTGCAGGCGGGTGTTCATTTCGATGAAATAGAACTCGCCGTTCTCGTAGAGGAATTCGATCGTGCCGGCGCCGCGATATTTCAGCTTCTTCATGGCGTCGGCGCAGATCTGGCCGATCTTCATCCGCTGCTCGACATTCAGCGCCGGCGAATTCGCCTCTTCCCAGACCTTCTGGTGGCGGCGCTGCAGCGAGCAGTCGCGTTCGCCGAGATGGATGGCATTGCCTTCGCCGTCTCCGAATACCTGGATTTCGATGTGGCGCGGCTTGCCGAGATATTTTTCCATGTAGACGGCATCGTTGCCGAAGGCGGCTGCCGCTTCCGTGCGCGCCGTCGACCAGGCCTCGATCAGATCGGCCTCGCTCCTGGCGACCTTCATGCCGCGCCCGCCGCCGCCGGCAGTTGCCTTGATCAGCACGGGATAGCCGATTTCGGCGGCCGTCCGCAGCGCATCCTCTTCGGTCTTCACTTCACCGTCCGAGCCGGGAACGACAGGGATGCCGAGTTCCAGCGCCGTCGTCTTGGCGGTGATCTTGTCGCCCATGATGCGGATATGATCCGCCGTCGGCCCGATGAAGGTGATGCCATGGGCGTCGAGAATATCGGCGAACTTGGCGTTCTCGGAGAGAAAGCCGTAGCCCGGATGCACGGCGTCGGCGCCGGTGATCTCGCAGGCTGCGACGATCTGGTGGATATTGAGATAGCTCTCACGCGAGGAGGGCGGACCGATGCAGACGCTTTCGTCGGCAAGGCGCACATGCATGGCATCGGCGTCGGCGGTGGAATGCACGACGACGCAGGCAATGCCGAGCTCCTTGCAGGCCCGGAGCACGCGAAGGGCGATTTCCCCGCGATTGGCGATGAGGATTTTCGAAATCATGGGCATGGGCCTATTCGATGACGACGAGGGCTTGGCCGTATTCGACGGGATGTCCGTCATCGACGAGAATTTCGGTCACCTTGCCCGACTTCGGCGAGGGAATCTGGTTCATCGTCTTCATCGCTTCGATGATGATCAGCGTCTGGCCTTCCTTGACGGTGGCGCCGATCTCGATGAAGGGGCGCGCGCCCGGAGCCGGCGCCATATAGACGGTGCCGACCATCGGCGCATTGACGACATTGGCAGGATTGCGGGTGGGGGCAGCGGCCGGCGCGGCGCCTGCCGCTGCCGGAGCGGCGGCTGCGGGCGCGGCAAAGGCCGGTGCTGCGATCGGCGCCTGCACATATTGCGTCGTGCCGTTGCGCGAAACGCGGATGCGCAAGTCATCCTGCTCGACCTCGATCTCCGTCAGATCCGTCTCGTTGAGAATGTTGGCGAGATCGCGGATCAGTGCCTGATCGATACCCGATTTCTTTTCAGCCATGGTGTTGCCCTGTCTTCTTCTTATGCCGTGATGTTCTTCAGCGCATGCAGCGCCAGTATGTAGCTGTGAGGCCCGAAACCGCAGATCACGCCCTTGCATGCCGGCGCGATCATCGATTTGTGGCGGAATTCTTCCCGTGCATGGACGTTGGATATGTGGAGTTCGACGACGGGAATGGAAATAGCGCGGATCGCATCATGCAGCGCGACCGAGGTGTGCGTGTAGGCGCCTGCATTGATGGCGACGCCGACGGCCTTTTCGTCGGCCTCGTGAAACCAATCCACAAGCGTACCTTCGTGATTGCTCTGGCGGAAATCGATATCGAAGCCGAGTTCGCGGCCGGCGGCCTTGCAGTCCGCCTCGATGTCCTTCAACGTCTTGCCGCCATAGATGCCGGGTTCTCTTTTACCCAGCATGTTCAGGTTGGGGCCGTTCAGGACAAAAATCGTTTGCGTCATCGAATGTTCCGTAAAATGCACGACGGCAACCTATAGACTCCGCGAAGGCTGAATGAAAGCCCTTACGGATTGCCCGGCAGGAATCGCGCCACATTTGTCCACATGGCTGAAACGCTTCGATTTTGGCGATGAGATGGCCGCCTTGATCAGCAGGCGGTCTTGCCGCAGCTGCGCATATTCTTGACCTTGGCTTCGAGATCGTCGAGCCCGACGGCGCCCGGCACCATTTCATTGCCGATTACGTAGGAGGGTGTGCCGCTGATGCCGAGGCTGGAGGCGAGCTGGTAGGTCGCCTGGACGATGCCGTCGTTCGGGCTCTTCGCCATCTCGGCGCGGATCTTGTCTTCGCTGACGCCGAGCGAGGCGGCAACCGCGATCGCGCTTTCGTCCGAGGCGCGGCCCTCGCTGCTGAGCAGGGCGACATGGAAATCGGCGTATTTTTCAGGCGCCAGCTTGCGGAAGGCGTCCGCCACCTTGTGGGCGGCGACCGAATCCGGCCCGAGGATCGGAAATTCCTTGAGCACGAATCGGACGTTCTTGTCCTTCTTCAGCATCGCCTGCATGTCGGGAAGCGCATGACGGCAGTAGCTGCAATTATAATCGAAGAACTCGACGACGGTAACGTCGCCCTTCGGATTGCCGAGCGTGACGTCGTTCTTCGAATCGAAGATGTCGGTCGTGTTCTCTTCGATCGCCATGTTGGCTTTCGCCAGCCGCTGGGCTTCCTGCTTCTTCTGCAAGGCCTCCTGGACATCGAGCATGATCTCGGGATTCTCGATCAGATATTGCTTGATGAACTCGCCGAACTCCTTCTTCTGCTGGTCGTCGAGCGCTGCCGCTGGAAACGGAAGGGCGATCGATGCGGCAAGCGCCAATGCGGTGAAGGTTTTCGGGAAGAAGGCCATGATATCCTCGTCAACGGCGATGGGTGGTCTCCCGATCGAGAAGACCGTCGCCGGGTTAATGGACTTGAATGCGTCGCGTCAAGGTAGAGGGCGTTCGGTTCCGCTCAAACAGGAATTTTTCATCCCCGCGTAACGCTCGCGGGATTGTGATGAGCCGATTAATGCGGCAATTGTCGGGCCGTCATTGAAGAAGCCGAGCGAGAAACGATCTTGTTTTCCATATCCAAACGCAGCGAAGTCGAGCCTTTTCATGCCATGGACGTGCTGGCGGAGGCGACGAAGCGGCGTGCGGGCGGACATCCCGTCATCTCGATGGCGGTCGGTCAACCCTCGCATCCAGCCCCTCAGGCGGCCCTCCAAGCGGCCCGCGAAGCCCTTGCCGAAGGCCGGATCGGTTACACCGACGCGCTGGGAACGGCGCGGCTGAAATCGGCACTTGCCTGGCATTACAAGGATCGCCACGGCCTGGAGATCGATCCGGCGCGCATTGCCGTCACCACAGGTTCCTCGGCCGGCTTCAATCTCGCCTTTCTGTCCCTCTTCGATGCCGGCGATACGGTGGCGATCGCAAGACCGGGTTATCCCGCCTATCGCAATATTCTCGGCGCGCTGGGTCTGAAGGTCGTCGAGGTGCCGGTAACGGCCGAGACCCACTTCACGCTCACCCCCGAGAGCCTCGAGGCGGTGCAGAAGGAAAGCGGCGTGAGACTGAAGGGCGTGCTGCTCGCAAGCCCCGCCAACCCGACCGGCACGGTGACCGGCCGCGAGGGGCTGAAGGCGCTTTCGGATTACTGCGCGGCCCATTCCATCGCCTTCATTTCCGATGAAATCTACCACGGGCTGACCTTTGCCGGCGAGGAGGCGAGCGCGCTGGAACTGACCGACGAGGCGATCGTCATCAACTCCTTCTCCAAATATTATTGCATGACCGGCTGGCGAATCGGCTGGATGGTGCTGCCTGAACGCCTGGTGCGGCCGATCGAGCGGGTGGCGCAGAGCCTCTATATCTCCCCGCCCGAACTCTCCCAGATCGCCGCCACGGCCGCCCTCGGCGCAGCCGAAGAGCTTGATAAAGTCAAAGCAAGTTATGCCGCCAACCGCGACCTGCTGCTCGATCGACTGCCGAAGATCGGCCTCGCACCGGCTTCGCCGATGGACGGCGCCTTCTATGCCTATCTCGATGTCTCGCGCTTCACCAATGACAGCATGGGCTTTGCCAAACGGATGCTCGCCGAAATCAACGTCGCCGCAACCCCCGGCATGGACTTCGATCCGCTGGAGGGACACCGCACCCTGCGCTTGTCTTACGCGGGATCGCAGGCAGAGATCGCCGAGGCGGTGGAGCGAATCGCCGGCTGGTTGAAGTAGCGTTTACGGGTGGCCGCTCGCCTGCTTATCCATCAGCTGCGCGATGAAAACAGCGAGGCAAGCGTCGAAGCCGGCTTGTTGTTCAGCCGCGGCACGACCACCAGCTGCTTGATCTCGCCGCGCTTGTAAGCGGCTAGGAAGCGCTTGTAATCCTTGAAGGAGACGCAGCCGTTGGAATCGCCGTTCTTGCCGAGCATGTAGGTGTGGGCGAGCAGGCCGACCCGGTCGTAGATGGCGTCCGAGCCCTCGACCGGCGTCAGCCGGATCGCTGCGACGCCGTGGAACAGGGCCTCGCGCATGGTGAGGATATAGGTGTGCGGCGGCGTCGGTCCGCGCATCTTCTTGTTGGCGTAACGCGGATTGTCGCGCATCTTGCCGAGGCCGGAATGAGCTTCCAGACGTTCGCCGTTCGGCAGATAGACGGTGCTGTTTTCGATATCGTAGATGGCGACGCCTGCGCGCAGCTTCGGCGAGAAGACCGGCTTGTCGTAACGCGGGACGGCGTCGTCCTCATCGTCTTCGATCAGCGCGTTCGGCTTGGCATAGGCAAGGACGGGCTCGGCGGCACGCTGAGCCTCCTTGGAGCCTGGGGCCGGTTTGCCGATCAGGCCGTCCGGACGCGCCATCGGCAGCGGCACGGAGCCGGCATCCGGCGCGAGCACGAGATCGAAGGGCTGCTGCTCTTCGGCCTCGGCAACTTGTACCGGCGCAGGTTTTTCCTGCGGCAGCGACGCCGTCTTGAGGGCGGGCACGGTCGGCTGGATCGGGGTTGGCGCAATCTGTCGCGGTCCGGCATCGGCAAGGGCGAGCAGGGCAGGAAGTTCAACGGCTGCGACGGCTTCCTTGGAAGGAATGATGATGCGGTCGCCCTCGTTCTCTTCGGCCTCCGCCCGGGCAAGCTCGACCGGCGGCGTGACGATATCGTCCTTGACGAATTTCGCGGTGTCCGAAGGTGTTGCCGCGGCAACGGCGACCGGCGGTTCGGCAGGGGTGACAAGACGATTCTTTGCAAGCGCCAACGATGCTGCTGCGGCAGCATTGGACTTTTGCGCATGCGATTGGATGAGATGAGCCGTCAGGGCAGCGACCGGCTTGGCATTGAAGGCGGCCAGCCGATCGGCTTTGCCGACATGGATCAGTCGTTCGTGGGATGTCGCCGGCTTGAGCTTCGGCGCCGACGCGACATGCGTGAAGTTCTCGGACGGGGAAACGGGTGCGCCGATCGAATGCATTGTCGCGAAGGTCGCGATCAGCCATGTCGAGGTCAGAAGTCCGGCGCCGACGACGCCGTAAAGAAAGCCGCGAGATCTGCGCAAACGAACAGCAGATCCGCCAAGAGAGGTGACGCCATCAAACGCCCCGACCGCAAACGCCATACCAAACTCGTCTTTCAAACTCGCTACGCAGGCCGGCGGCACTGACTGACTACACTTCGCCGGCGCCGGTAATGGCGCAAATGGGCCGAATTTAGACCGCTTGCGACATCCGACTGTTTCGCAAGGATGACGAATTATGGTTTCTAATTTGTTTACGCGGCGCCGGACTTTCCCATGACGTCTCAAAAAGAGATGCGTCCGGCGTTTGTCAGACGCGTTCCATCACGTAACTTCCCGGCGCTTCCTCGATCGCATTCAGCGCATCGCCGCCGGGTTTGCGCGCCGCAACGCGTCTGCCGTCATGCGTCTCGATCCAGGCTCGCCAATGCGGCCACCACGATCCCGGCGTCTCGGTCGCCTGTTCGAGCCAGGTTTCATACTCGCCCTTGGCCGGGCCGCCCGTCCAGAATTGGTACTTCTTCTTGTCGGGCGGGTTGACGACGCCGGCGATATGTCCGGAGCCGGTGACGACGAACTCCACCTTGCCGCCGAAGAACCGGCTGCCGAGGAAGACGGATTTGGCAGGCGCGATGTGGTCCTCGCGGGTGGCGAGATTATAGATCGGGATCTTCACGTCTTTCAGCGACACGGGCTTGCCGTCGAGGATCATCTCGTTCTGCGTCAGCGCATTGCGGAGATAGCAGTTGCGCAGATAGAAGGCATGATTTGCCGCCGCCATGCGGGTCGAATCGGCGTTCCAGAACAACAGGTCGAAGGGCATGGGCTCCTGGCCCTTGAGGTAGCTGTTGACGAAATAAGGCCAGATCAGCTCGGAAGCGCGCAGCATGTTGAAGGCCATCGACATCTTCGAGCCGTCGAGATAGCCGGCCGACTTCATATGCTCTTCGAGCGCGGCAAGCTGCTCCTCGTCGACGAAGACCTTCAGGTCGCCGGCATGGGTGAAGTCGACCTGGGTGGTGAAGAGCGTAGCGGTCTTGATGCGTTTGTTCTTTTCCTTGGCGTGCAGCGCCAGCGTTGCCGCCAGCAGCGTGCCGCCGACGCAGTAGCCGACGGCATTGACCTCCTTCTCGCCGGTCGCCTTCTCGATTGTCTCGAGCGCGAAATCGATGCCTTCGCGGGCATAGGCCGCCCAGTCCTTTTCGGCGTGGCGCGCATCCGGGTTGACCCAGGAAATGACGAAGACGGTCTGACCCTGATCGACGCACCATTTGATGAAGGATTTCTGCGGATTGAGGTCGAGAATATAGAATTTATTGATCCAGGGCGGGCAGATCAGCAGCGGCCGCTTCAGCACCGTCTCGGTCGACGCCTCGTACTGGATGATCTGGCAGATGTCGTTCTGGGCGATCACCTTGCCCGGCGTCAGCGCCATGTCGCGGCCGACGGCGAATTTCGTCATGTCGGTCTGACGAAGGCGAAGCTCGCCGTGGCCGGCGGCGATATCCTCGGCGAGCATCTTCATGCCGCGCACCAGGTTTTCGCCGTTGCTGGCGATCGTCTCGCGATAGAGCTGCGGATTGGTGGGGATGAAATTGCTTGGCGAAAGCGCTGCCGTGATCTGCTTCACGTAGAAGCCGGCCTTGTGCTTGGTGTGCTCGTCAAGGCCGTCGGTCTCCGACACCAGCTTCTCCACCCAGTCGGTCGTGACGAAATAGACCTGGCGCAGAAAATCGAAGAACGGATTCTTCTCCCAGTCCTCGTCGGAGAAGCGCTTGTCCTTGCGGGTGTCGGGCTCGGGCGGCGGGGGCTCGCCCTGCAGTCCGCTCATGCTTTGCATGCGCTGCATCGAGCGCATCCAGATGCCGAAGAACGAGGACATCAGCTGCGTCTGTGCCTCGAAGGTGCGGCGGGGATCGGAAATCCAGTATTCGCTGACTTTCGACAGCGTCTTGACCATGTCGGCCATCGGATCGATGGCGGTTTCGCTGATCTCGCCGCGTTCGCGCGGCGCAAGCCAGGCCGAAGCGGCTTGCCCGAGATTTTCGAGCGCCCGGGCGAAATTCATCGCCATGGTCTCGGGATCCTTCAGCACATAGGGATCGAGATCGGTTGCGTCGAAACCGGCCTTGCCGCCATTCTTCTGGCTGCCACTCTCCTGCTTGCTGTCGGTCACCATTTCCTCCGGCGGCAGCACCCTTTTTATCTCTTCGTTGTACATCGTGACCGAACGAGAAAACAAGTTCCACCCGCATCGGCTCGTGCTATTGCTTTGTGGCTGCGACAAATTTAACAGTCGAAGCAGTCAGAACTGGATTTTGAGGCATGACGAAGAACGGCATCCGGCGCATCGCAACCTTCAACCGCACCGCATTGATTTGCGCCGCGGCGGCGATGGCCCTTGCCGGATGCAATCTGACGGCGGAGGAGAAGGCTGCGGCCGCTGCCAAGCGAGCGGCGCCGACCGCCGTCGTCATGCCGGCCACCAAGGGCGAGGCGGTCGAAGGCGGCCTTGCGAAGTCGCCGGACGGCTATCCGAATTTTGGCGCGCCGCTGACGGCGGCCAATGTCCAGATGAGCGACGAGCAGGCGGCCGAACTGCAGCATCAGCTGACCGCGCTTGCCGCCCGACGCAAGGCCGGCACGATCTCGGAAGCCGAATATCAGGCCAGGGTCGCCGAAATGCGCCGCCTGGCCGCCGAGCACGGCGAGCAGACGCTCTCCGAAATCTCCAAATAGACCTTGCCTTTCAGGCAATTTGGACGCAAAGCCTTCCGGATGGAACGGAAGATGCAATTTTCCTGATAATGCGCTTTGCGCGGCCTTTTCGTCAAAGATTTGCCGCGCGGCTTGGGTCTGATGAATACGGCGCTGCGATTCTGAAGTTCGTGTCGCAGCCGCCGGGAGACGGAACGAACTTCGACCGCGGCCCGAAATGCCGCCTTTCCATGGGGAATGAAATGGAAGAGTTTCACAAAGTCCGGCGTTTGCCGCCTTATGTTTTCGAACAGGTCAACCGTTTGAAAGCAAGCGCGCGAGCGGGCGGCGCCGATATCATCGATCTCGGCATGGGAAACCCTGACCTTCCTACCCCCCAGGCGATCGTCGACAAGCTGTGCGAGGTCGTGCAGGACCCGCGCACCCACCGTTATTCCTCCTCCAAGGGCATTCCGGGCCTGCGCCGCGCCCAGGCCGCCTATTATGCCCGCCGTTTCGGCGTCAAGCTCAACCCGGATACGCAGGTGGTCGCCACCTTGGGCTCCAAGGAAGGCTTCGCCAACATGGCGCAGGCGATCACCGCGCCCGGCGACGTCCTCCTCTGCCCGAACCCGACCTATCCGATCCACGCCTTCGGCTTCCTGATGGCGGGTGGGGTGATTCGTTCGATGTCGGTTGAGCCGGATGAGAGCTTTTTCCCGCCGCTCGAGCGCGCCGTCCGGCATTCGATCCCGAAGCCCCTGGCGCTGATCCTCAACTACCCCTCGAACCCGACCGCCCTCGTCGCGACGCTTGATTTCTACAAGGATGTCATCGCTTTCGCCAAGAAGCACGACATCATCGTGCTCTCCGACCTTGCCTATTCGGAGATCTACTTCGACGGCGCGCCGCCGCCGTCGGTTCTCGAAGTGCCGGGCGCGATGGATGTGACCGTCGAGTTCACCTCGATGTCGAAGACCTTCTCCATGCCCGGCTGGCGCATGGGCTTTGCCGTCGGCAACGAGCGGCTGATCGCGGCGCTCACCCGCGTTAAATCCTACCTCGACTACGGCGCCTTCACGCCGATCCAGGTCGCGGCGACCCACGCTCTGAACGGTGACGGCTCCGACATTGCCGAAGTCCGCAACGTCTATAAGCGCCGCCGCGACGTCATGGTCGAAAGCTTCGGCAAGGCCGGCTTCGACGTGCCGCCGCCGGCTGCGACGATGTTCGCCTGGGCGAAGATCCCGGAAAAGTTCCGTCATTTCGGTTCGCTGGAATTTTCCAAGCTCTTGGTCGAGAAGGCCGACGTCGCCGTTGCGCCGGGCATTGGCTTCGGCGAAATGGGCGACGACTACGTCCGTCTGGCGCTTGTCGAGAACGAACACCGCATCCGCCAGGCCGCGCGCAACATCAAGAAGTTCATGTCGACGGCGGATGAGACGATGCATAACGTCATTTCGCTGAACGCACACCGCTAATCTCAACTCTCGGCAGCCGCTTTCCGCGGCTGCCGCCACACAGACATTTCAGGATCGATCCATGGCAGATGCCCTCAAAATCGGCATTGCGGGCTTGGGCACCGTTGGCGCCTCGCTTGTCCGCATCATTCAGCAGAAGAGCAACGAGCTTGCCGTCACCTGCGGGCGTCCGATCATCATCACAGCGGTTTCCGCGCGTGACAAAACGAGAGACCGCGGCGTCGATCTTTCCGCTGTGACCTGGTTCGACCGGCCGGAAGAGCTTGCCGAAAAAGGCGACATCGACGTCTTCGTCGAGCTGATCGGCGGCGCCGAGGGGGCGGCCAACGCTTCGGTTCGCACGGCACTGCAACGTGGTCTCCACGTGGTGACAGCCAACAAGGCGCTGCTTGCCTATCACGGCGTCGAGCTCGCGACGATCGCGGAAGAGAAGGGCTCGCTCCTGAATTTCGAAGCGGCGGTCGCCGGCGGCATTCCCGTCATCAAGGCGCTGCGCGAATCGCTGACGGGCAATGCCGTCTCGCGCATCTACGGCATCATGAACGGCACCTGCAATTACATCCTGACCAAGATGGAGAAGGAAGGGCTTTCCTTCACCGAGTGCCTCAAGGAAGCGCAGCGGCTGGGTTATGCCGAGGCCGATCCCGCCTTCGATATTGAAGGCAACGATACCGCCCACAAGCTTGCCATCCTGACGACGCTGGCCTTCGGCAACCGCATCGCGGCCGACGACATCTATCTCGAAGGGATCACCAACATCTCGATCGAGGATATCCACGCCGCCGCCGAACTCGGTTATCGCATCAAGCTCTTGGGCGTCGCCCAGCGCACCGATACCGGCATCGAGCAGCGCGTGCACCCGACCATGGTGCCGGTCGATTCGGTCATTGCCCAGGTCGACGGCGTCACCAATGCGGTGGCGATCGAATCCGATGTGCTTGGCGAGCTGCTGATGGTCGGTCCCGGCGCTGGCGGCAATGCCACCGCCTCGTCGGTGCTCGGCGACATCGCCGATATCGCCAAGAGCCAGCCGGGCGCCCAGCGCGTGCCCGTGCTTGGCCATCCCGCAAAGGCGCTGGAGCCTTATCGCAAGGCGCAGATGCAGAGCCACGAGGGCGGCTATTTCATCCGCCTGACCGTGCTCGACCGCACCGGCGTCTTTGCAAGCGTCGCAACCCGTATGGCCGAAAACCACATTTCGCTCGAATCGATCGTCCAGCGCTCCAAGCAGCATCTGGCGCCGTCGCATCACCAGACGATCATTCTGGTTACCCATGCGACGATGGAGGAGTCGGTGCGCAAGGCCGTCGCTTCGATCAAGTCGGAAGGTTATCTCTTCGGCGAGCCGCAGGTCATCCGCATCGAGCGGCCGAAAGAAGAAGCTTGATTCTTTCCCGTCCGGAAACACGAGCCGCCCTGTCTTCCTGAACTGACCCGCGAAAGTTGGACATCAACCTTCGCGGGTCAGTTCACGATGACGGGGCGGTTTTTTTGTTGATCGTGTAACCCGCCCGTACGGAAGTCTATATTAACAAATGCGCAAATATTGATATAAATAAAACCATAGATGGTGAGTCGTCGGCGTGGAGAATTTCATGAGCAAGGACAGCCATGCCGGGAAGGGGTATGGCTGCCCGAGCGAGGTGCCGCCAAACCGTCCTGATGTGCCTGAGGAAATTCTCGAGGCGATCCATCGCGACAATCGCGACGAGATTCCCGATGACATTGACGGCGAAGAAAATACCGAAGGCCGCAACTGGGCCATCCTGCTGACGCTCTTTTCGTTCCTGCTGGTGCAAATCGGCGGCGTCGCCATGATCGTCTGGGCGATCTTCTGGTAAAAATCCGTGTCTGCAAGCCCATCGCTATGTTATCTCCGCTGCTCCTGTAGAAAGAACAGATGACATCAGCGGAGTTTGGCATGGCAGATCTCGTCGATCCGGTACAGCGCGCGTTTCTCGGCGTGGAGAAATCCGCGCTCGACAATCGCTGGGTTGCGCGGCTCGACCAGGCCGGTCAGAATCGGGCGCTCGCTATGTCGCAGGTTCACGGGTTGCCGGATCTGATCGCTCGCGTTCTCGCCGGACGTGGCGTCCCGGTGGACGAGGCGATCGAATTTCTCGATCCGACGATCCGCAGCCTGATGCCCGATCCCCACACGCTGACCGATTGCGAGAAGGCGGCGATCCGACTCATGCGCGCGATCGAGAGCGGCGAGAACGTCGCGATTTTCGGCGACTACGACGTCGACGGCGCGGCTTCATCGGCGCTGATGTTCCGCTTTCTCAGCCATTTCGGCGTCAAGGCGAACATCTACATTCCCGACCGGATCTTTGAGGGTTACGGCCCCAATCCGACGGCGATCAACCAGCTGATCGACAATGGCGCCAGGCTGATCGTCACCGTCGATTGCGGCTCCACCAGTCACGAAGCGCTTGCGGCGGCTGCCGCGCGCAATATCGATGTCGTGGTTATCGATCACCACCAGGTGACACATGAGCTGCCGCCCTGCCATGCGCTGGTCAATCCGAACCGCGAAGACGATCTGTCGGGGCAGGGGCATCTGTGCGCGGCCGGCGTCGTCTTCATGGTGCTGGTGGCGACGCTGAGGCTGCTGCGTGCGGCCGGCAACAAGCGCATCCTGGCCATCGACCTGTTGCAATGGCTGGATATCGTCGCGCTTGCGACGGTCTGCGATGTCGTGCCGCTGAAGGGGCTCAACCGCGCCTATGTGGTGAAGGGGCTGGTCGCCGCCCGCCACCAGAGCAATGCCGGGCTTGCCGCACTCTTCCGCAAGGCCGGGCTCGCCGGCCCGGTGACACCCTATCATTTCGGCTTCCTGATCGGCCCGCGCATCAATGCCGGCGGACGAATCGGCGATGCCGCCCTCGGAAGCCGCCTGTTGACGCTCGACGATGCCGGCGAGGCTGAAATGATCGCCCAGCGCCTCGACGAGCTCAATCGCGAGCGCCAGGCTATGGAGGCTCTGATGCTGCAGGAGGCGGAAGCCGAGGCGCTCGCCGAATATGGCGACGGCGAGGGCGCCTCCGTCATCGTCACCGCCCACGAGAAATGGCATCCCGGCATCGTCGGGCTGATCGCGGCGCGGCTGAAAGAAAAGTTCAAACGGCCGGCCTTCGCGATCGCCTTCGATCCCTCCGGCCGCGGCACCGGCTCGGGCCGCTCCATCAACGGCTTCGACATGGGCAGAATGGTGCGGGCGGCGGTCGACGAGGGGCTGCTCGTCAAGGGCGGCGGCCACGCCATGGCCGCGGGGCTGACCGTCGATCGCGCCGATCTCGGCAGGCTCAGAACCTTCTTCACCGAAAAGGCGGCAAGGACGGTGGCGAACCTCGTCGCCAACGAGACGCTGAAGATCGACGGGGCGATCGGCGCGAGCGGCGCCACGCTCGAACTCATCGACCGCCTGGAGGCGGCCGGCCCCTATGGCTCCGGCCATGCCCAGCCGCTCTTTGCCGTGCCGGCGCACCGCGTGCGCGACGCGCGCCTGGTCGGTGAGAAACATGTGAAGGTGACACTGGAGGCAATGGACGGGTCGCGGCTCGATGGCATCGCCTTCCGCGCCGCCGATACGGCGCTCGGCAATCTTCTCGTCAATTCACGCGGCGCCAGCCTGCATGTGGCCGGTACGCTCGGCGCCGATCATTACCAGGGCGCCCGCCGCATCCAGCTGCGCGTCTGCGATGCCGCGCCGGCAAAATAGAAGGCCGCGCAAACAGGCTGATGATGAGGAATTCGAAGCAAGAAAGTGGCACGCCCTAGGGGAGTCGAACCCCTCTTCCCAGA
>NZ_NWSW01000016.1:0-179814 GCF_002531805.1 Rhizobium sp. M1
AAATGTGTGAATGCCATAGCCCCGAGGGGAGAAGAGGACAAGCCGCAAGCCTCCGTTCTCACCACAAACGCTTCTATTGGAATGCAACATCGCCACGAATCTCTTCTCCCCGGCGGGGAGAAGGTGCCGGCAGGCGGATGAGGGGGCGACGCTCGCAAACCTTGGCGAAGCAACCTCAAACCGGCCCCGAGAACGTATCGCAGGCCGACAATTGTCCGCTGTCGAAACCGCGCTTGAACCATCTGACGCGCTGTTGCGAGGTGCCGTGGTTGAAACTCTCGGGCACGACGTAACCCTGCGACCGTTTCTGCAGCGTATCGTCACCGATCTGCTGGGCGGCGTTCAGTGCTTCCTCCAGGTCGCCGGATTCCAGCAGGCCCTTCTGCTGGGTATATTTGCCCCAGATGCCGGCGAAGCAGTCGGCCTGCAGTTCGACGCGCACCGACATCTTGTTGGCGTCGTCCTCGCTCATGCGCTGCCGGGCCTCGTTGAACTTCGGCAGGATACCGAGCAGGTTCTGCACATGGTGGCCGACCTCGTGGGCGACGACATAGGCCTCGGCGAAATCGCCCGAAGCGCCGAACCGGTCGGAGAGTTCCTGGAAGAAATCCGTGTCGAGATAGACCTTGTGATCGCCTGGGCAATAGAATGGACCGGTCGCGGCAGAGGCAAAGCCGCAGGCCGATTGCGTTTGTCCCGAGAAGAGCACGAGGCGCGGCTCCTGGTAATTCTGCCCCTGTGCCTGGAAGATGCCGTTCCATGTATCCTCGGTCTCGGCGAGCACAGTGCGCATAAAGGCGGTCATCTCGTCATTGGCTGGCGTGCGTGCTCCTTCGGACTGGCTCTGCTCGTAGCCGGGCCCGCTGCTGCCGGTGTCGAGCACCTGCAGCAGGTCGATGCCCATCAGCTTGAAGATGAAATAGATGACGACGAGGAAGATGATTGTGCCGATGCTCAAGCCGCCGCCGGCGCGGCGAACGCCGCCGCCGGAAGGAAAGTTGAAGCCGCCGCCGCGGCCGAACCCGCCGCCGCCCGGATCGCCGCGGCGATCCTCGATATTGTCGGACTGACGCCGGCCTCTCCATTCCATCTTCGTTCTCCCCGAGATGCCCATGCTTCTTACTTCAGGAATCTATATATCCGTCGATGGCCGGAATTCCAGCGACTTCATCGGGCGACAAGCCAGCTCTTTTGGGGCATACGATCGTGGCGAGCGCGCAGCCGATCGGCACGCCGCTTCAGATAAAGAAGGCGCCCTAAGCGCTTGACGGGAGTCCCGCTTTGGCTCTTCCTGATCAGGAGAAGAATTCGGGAGGACAAGCCGATGAAGGCCGTACGCCTGGAAGCAACCGGAAAATTGCAGCTCTGCGAGATCGGCAAGCCCGTGCCGGGGCCGGGCGAATTGCTGGTCCGCATTGAGGCCTGCGGCATCTGCGGCACCGACCGTCATATCTTCCATGGCGAATTTCCTTCCAAGCCGCCGGTGACGCTCGGCCATGAATTTGCCGGCATCGTCGAGGCGGTCGGCAGCGGCGTGACCGATTTTCCCCCCGGCATGCGCGTGACGGGCGATCCGAACATCTCTTGCGGCGGCTGCGAGGAATGCCGGCGCGGCCGGGTCAATCTCTGCCGGAAGCTGCAGGCGATCGGCATCCACCGCGACGGCGGCTTTGCCGAATATGTCTGCATGCCTGAAAGCCAGGCTTTCGCTCTGCCGGCCGATCTCGATCCGCTCCACGGCGCCTTCTGCGAACCGCTGGCCTGCTGCATTCACGGCGTCGATCTCGCCGGGCTGAAAACCGGCGCGTCGGCCATCGTGCTCGGCGGCGGCGTCATCGGCCTGCTCACCCTACAGCTGGCACGGCTCGCCGGAGCGACCCGCATCGTGCTGGTGACGCGCAGCGCCGAAAAGCGGCGGCTGGCCGAAAGCCTCGGCGCGACCGCGACGGCCGATCCGGGGGACGGCGACATCATTGCCCGCATCATTGCCGAAGACGGACTGCTGCCCGGCGGCGCCGACGTCGTCTTCGAATGCGCCGGCGTGGCCGAGACCATGCAGCAGGCGCCCCGGCTTGCCCGGCGCGGCGGCACTGCCGTCATTTTGGGCGTCATGCCGCAGGGCGCAATGATCGAGGTCGAACCCTTCGATCTGCTGTTTCGCGAAGTTGCGCTGATTAGCTCCTTCGTCAACCCCTTCACCCATGGCCGCGCCGCCGATCTCATCGCCTCCGGCAGGGTCAGAGTCGAGCCGCTGATATCCAGGCGGATCGGGCTCGATGAGGCCCCGGAAGCGATCACCAATCCGGCGCGCGGCGGCGAAATCCGGGTGCTCGTCGTGCCGGACGGGAAATAGCTTTCACGCCATATCCGGATTCCTGTCGATTCCGCGATTTATGGGGTTCCGTTTGCAAATACATTTGCCTATAAGCCGCTTCTAGCCTGAAAAGACCCTCAATGCGCGACCCGACCCGGTGATCTCCCACCCTGGCCGGCTTTTTGCGCAGCCAGACAATGGATATCGCCCATGCCGAAGCGCCAAGACATCAAATCGATCCTCATCATCGGCGCGGGACCGATCGTCATTGGCCAGGCTTGCGAGTTCGATTATTCCGGCACCCAGGCCTGCAAGGCGCTGAAGGAGGAAGGCTACCGCGTCATCCTCGTCAACTCCAACCCGGCGACGATCATGACCGATCCGGGCCTGGCCGACGCCACTTACGTCGAGCCGATCACCCCCGAGGTCGTCGCCAAGATCATCGCCAAGGAGCGCCCGGATGCGCTGCTGCCGACCATGGGCGGCCAGACGGCGCTGAACACCGCGCTGTCGCTGAAGCGCATGGGCGTGCTCGACCGCTACAATGTCGAAATGATCGGCGCCAAACCCGCCGCCATCGACATGGCCGAGGACCGCGCGCTGTTCCGCGAGGCCATGGCCCGCATCGGCCTGGAAACGCCGCGCTCGATGCTGGCGAACGCCACCGACATCAAGGACCTCGATCGCAAGACCCACGAGGCCGAGCGCAGCAAGCTGCGCGAAAGCCTTTCCGGCTCCGACCTCGACAAGGGGCTGGACGAGCTGGAAAACCAGTGGAACCTCGGCGAGAGCGACCGCAAGCAGCGTTATTTGAACCACGCCATGGCGATCGCCGCCCAGGCGCTCGACCATGTCGGCCTGCCCGCCATCATCCGCCCCTCCTTCACGCTCGGCGGCACCGGCGGCGGCATTGCCTATAACCGCTCGGAATTCTTCGAGATCGTCGGCGGCGGCCTCGATGCGTCCCCGACGACGGAAGTCCTGATCGAAGAATCCGTACTCGGCTGGAAGGAGTATGAGATGGAGGTCGTCCGCGACAAGGCGGACAACTGCATCATCATCTGCTCGATCGAGAATATCGATCCGATGGGTGTCCATACCGGCGATTCGATCACCGTCGCTCCGGCGCTGACGCTGACCGACAAGGAATACCAGATCATGCGCAACGCCTCGATCGCGGTGCTGCGCGAGATCGGCGTCGAGACCGGCGGCTCGAACGTCCAGTTCGCCGTCAACCCGAAGGACGGCCGCCTCGTCGTCATCGAAATGAACCCGCGTGTGTCGCGCTCTTCGGCGCTGGCCTCCAAGGCCACCGGCTTCCCGATCGCCAAGGTCGCCGCCAAGCTCGCCATCGGTTACACGCTCGACGAACTCGAAAACGACATCACCGGCGGCGCCACGCCCGCCTCCTTCGAGCCGTCGATTGACTATGTCGTCACCAAGATCCCGCGTTTCGCCTTCGAGAAATTCCCTGGCGCCTCGCCGGTGCTGACCACCGCGATGAAGTCGGTCGGCGAAGTCATGGCGATCGGCCGCACCTTTGCCGAATCGCTGCAGAAGGCGCTGCGCGGCCTCGAAACCGGCCTGACCGGTCTCGACGAGATCGAGATCCCCGATTTCGAAGAAGGCGAATCCAGCCAGAACGCCATCCGCGCCGCCATCGGCACGCCGACACCGGACCGCCTGCGCATGGTTGCCCAGGCGCTGCGCCAGGGTCTCAGCATCGAAGAGGTGCACGAGGGCTGCAAGATCGACCCCTGGTTCATCGCCGAGCTCAAGAACATCGTCGACATGGAGGCCCGCATCCGCGAGCACGGCCTGCCCGGCGATGCCGACAATCTGCGCATGCTGAAGGCGATGGGCTTCTCCGACGCGCGTCTGGCGACCCTGACCGGCAAGCGCCCGAAGGAAGTCGCCGAACTGCGCAACGGCCTCAACGTCCGCCCTGTTTTCAAGCGCATCGACACCTGCGCGGCCGAATTCGCTTCGCCGACCGCCTACATGTACTCGACCTACGAGACGCCCTTCGTCGGCGCCGCCCGCTCGGAGGCTGAGGTTTCGGACCGTAAGAAGGTCGTCATCCTCGGCGGCGGCCCGAACCGCATCGGCCAGGGCATCGAGTTCGACTATTGCTGCTGCCATGCCGCCTTCGCGCTGAAGGACGCAGGCTATGAAGCGATCATGATCAACTGCAACCCGGAAACCGTCTCGACCGACTACGACACGTCCGACCGTCTCTATTTCGAGCCGCTGACGGCGGAAGACGTGATCGAGATCCTGCGCGCCGAGCAGGAAAAGGGCGAAGTCGTCGGCGTCATCGTCCAGTTCGGCGGCCAGACGCCGCTGAAGCTTGCCGAGGCGCTGGAGAAGAACGGCATCCCGATCCTCGGAACCGCGCCCGACATGATCGATCTCGCCGAAGACCGCGACCGCTTCCAGAAGCTTCTGATGAAGCTCGACCTCAACCAGCCGAACAACGGCATCGCCTATTCGGTTGAGCAGGCCCGCCTGGTCGCCGCCGAAATCGGCTTCCCGCTGGTCGTGCGCCCATCCTACGTGCTCGGCGGCCGCGCCATGCAGATCCTGCATTCGGAAGGCCAGCTGCAGACCTATCTGCTCGACACGGTTCCGGAACTGGTGCCCGAGGATATCAAGCAGCGTTATCCCAACGACAAGACCGGCCAGATCAACACCCTGCTCGGCAAGAACCCGCTGCTCTTCGACAGCTACCTCACCCACGCCATCGAAGTCGACGTCGACTGCCTCTCGGATGGCACCGATGTCTATGTCGCCGGCATCATGGAGCATATCGAGGAAGCCGGCATCCACTCCGGCGATAGCGCCTGTTCGCTGCCGCCGCGCTCGCTGCCCGTCGAACTGCTCGACGAGCTGGAGCGCCAGGCAAAGGCGATGGCCAAGGCGCTCAATGTCGGTGGCCTGATGAATGTCCAGTTCGCCATCAAGGACGGCACCGTCTACGTGCTCGAAGTCAACCCGCGCGCTTCGCGCACCGTGCCTTTCGTCGCCAAGACCATCGGCGCGCCGATCGCCAAGATCGCCGCCCGCGTCATGGCCGGCGAGAAGCTCGACGCGACCTTTGCCGCCTACGGCGAGAAGCCCGATCCGCGCAAGCTCACGCATATCGCCGTCAAGGAAGCCGTCTTCCCCTTCGCCCGCTTCCCCGGCGTCGACACGCTGCTTGGGCCCGAAATGCGCTCGACCGGTGAAGTCATCGGCCTCGACACCGATTTTGCGCTGGCCTTCGCCAAATCGCAGCTCGGCGCCGGCGTCGAACTGCCGCGTGACGGCACGGTCTTCGTCTCAGTGCGCGACGAGGACAAGCCGCGCGTGCTGCCGGCGATCCGCATTCTCGTCGAACAGGGCTTCAAGGTGCTGGCAACAGGCGGCACCGCCCGCTTCCTCGGCGAAAACGGCATCACCGCCACCAAGATCAACAAGGTTCTGGAAGGCCGTCCGCACATCGAGGATGCAATCCGCAACCGTCAGGTCCAGCTCGTCATCAACACCACCGACGGCAACAAGGCGATCTCGGACTCCAAGTCGCTGCGCCGCGCGACGCTGATGCAGAAGGTGCCCTATTACACCACGATGGCCGGCGCCGAAGCCGCCGCCCAGGCGATCAAGGCGCTGAAGGCCGGCAATCTGGAAGTGCGGCCGCTGCAGAGCTACTTCGCCTGAGATCAGAGCAATTCCAACAAAACCGCACCGCGGTTTTGCGTCCGGAATAGAGTATGAACTGGAACTGCGTCAGCGCTCCTTGAGCGCTGACGCAGAGTTCAACCAGAATCAACTTATGCGGCTGCCTTCATAAGTCGCTGAATTCTCATCATATCCTGACGAAAGCGCGCCATCTCCTCCGCCTTCAGCCGTTCGTCGGGGATGCGCAGCAGATAGGACGGATGCACCGTCACGAAGAGCGTGCGCCCTGCTTCGATCGCCATCGCCTTTCCTCTGACGTCCTGCAGGCGGCCTTTCACATCGGTCAGCGCCGCAAGTGCCGTCGCCCCCATGGCCACGATCAGCTTCGGCTTGACGAGCGACAATTCCAGATCGAGCCACCAGCGGCAATGCTTCACCTCGCCCATATTGGGCTTCTGGTGGATGCGCCGCTTGCCGCGCGGCTCGTATTTGAAATGCTTGACGGCATTGGTGACGTAGAGCGTCGATCGGTCGATGCCCGCCTCCGCAATCACCTGATCGAAAAGCCTGCCCGCAGGGCCGACAAAAGGGCGCCCTGCAATATCCTCCTGATCGCCCGGCTGCTCGCCGACGAACATCACCTCCGCATCGCGCGGCCCCTCCCCGAACACCGTCTGCGTCGCATTGGCGTGAAGCGGACAGCGCGTGCAGACGGCAGCCTCCGCGCGCAGTGCTTCCAGCGTGCCCGCCGGAAGCTCAGGCTTGGCGGGAACATTGCGCGCAGCCTGCTGCAGCCGGTCGTGAAAAGGCAGCGATTGTGTTGCCTCCCTTGCCGCCATCTCCCGCACCTTGCTTTCGGCCGATGCGATCAACCCGGGAATGAGATCGGCTTCCGGCAGGTTCTTCCAGTATTTCTTCGGCATCTCCGCCTGCATCGCCTTCAGCTTCAATCGCGCCGGATTGAAGATGCTGGCATAATAGGTGCGCCAGAGCTCATCGGTGGCATCGCTGAGATTGGGCTTCTCGCAAGGTTCGTCGCTGATCGTCAGCCGCTCGCCGTCCCAGGCGGCCGACCCCTTGGGCGTGGCGATCAGCCAGTCCATATCGGTGAATCGTCGTTGGAAGAAGGGCGCCGTCCGCCTGACGATATGGTGGTCCGGCTCGAACCAGGCGATGAATTTTCGCCGCCCCGCGGAAACCGCGCCAACCTCCTTGAAGCGGACGAAAGCCGTCATCTTGTGCGCGTCGCGATGCACGTTTTTCGCCATCAGCCTGGCACGCACGACATCCTCGTCGGAGGTCACCTCAAGCAGCTGCCGGTCCAGCTGCAGCCGCCAGAGCAGACGGTACAGCAGGCAAAACCGCGCCGGATCGGAATGGCAGAGCACCGTCTCGACAAGCTCGATGAAGGTGGGCGGCACCGTCATCGGCTTGCGTGATGCCGCCGGCGCCGGCGGCATGGCGTCGCGCTGAAAGGAAAGATCCGCCTCCGCGCTTCTTTCACGCCACTCGATCTCTTCAGGCACTATGCCGGCCGCCGCCAAGGCGCGTGCGGCATCACGCCATTCGGCAAGATCTCCGCGTCCTGCAAGCACGACCCGGCGCATCACAGCAACGACAATTGTTCAGGCTGCGGCTCGAACATGGCGCGAAGATCCGGCCTATCGATCAGCCGTCGCGGCGACCATCCTTCCGCCGAGATGAACGACTGGACCTTCTTGATCGAAACGCCGAGCCGCGAGAGATCGTCGAGCCGCAGGCGGCGAAAGCGGCGCGCCGAAACGATCGCCTTGACCGTCTTGGTGCCAAGGCCGGGCACGCGCAACAGCCGTTCACGCTCGGCCCTGTTGATATCGACGGGAAATTCGGCCCGGTTGGCAAGCGCCCAGGCAAGTTTGGGGTCGAGATTGAGATCGAGCATGCCGCCCGCCTGATTGGCGGTGATCTCGTCGATGCCGAAACCATAGAAGCGGTAGAGCCAGTCGGCCTGGTAGAGCCGGTGTTCGCGCATCAGCGGCGGCTTGATCAGCGGCAGGTTTTTCGACGAATCCGGGATCGGGCTGAAGGCGGAATAATAGACGCGCTTGAGGCCGTAGCTGCTGTAAAGCCGGCCGCTGGTCGCAAGGATGGTTGCATCACTCGCGCCGTCGGCGCCGACGATCATCTGCGTGCTCTGCCCGGCCGGGACGAAACGCTGGCGTTTCTTGCTTTTCAGCGTCGGCTCGCCGGCGGCTTCGATCTTCAGTCTCAGATCAGCCATCGATCTCCGGATACTGGCGGGCTTCTTTTCCGGCGCGAAGCGGCTGATGCCGTTATCCGTCGGCAGCTCGATATTGAGCGACAGCCGGTCGGCATAAAGCCCCGCCTCCTCGATCAGCCGCGGCGACGCCTCGGGGATCGATTTCAGGTGGATATAACCGCGGAAAGCATGCGTCACCCGCAGTTCGCGGACGATGCGGACCATCTCCTCCATCGTGTAATCGGACGAACGAATGATGCCGGAGGAAAGGAAGAGGCCTTCGATATAGTTGCGGCGGTAGAATTCCAGCGTCAGCCAGATCACCTCTTCGGGTGTAAAACGCGCCCGTTCGACATTGCTCGACGAGCGATTGACGCAATAGGCGCAGTCGTAGATGCAGAAATTGGTCAGCAGGATCTTCAAAAGCGAAATGCATCGACCATCCGGCGCATAGGCATGGCAGATGCCGGATCCCTCGGTCGAACCGAGCCCGCCGCTTGTGCTCGAATCGCGTTTCACCGTGCCGCTGGAGGCGCAGGAAGCGTCATATTTCGCGGCATCGGACAGGATGGCCAAGCGTTCGGCAAGCGACTTCTTCATGCTTATGTTCACTATATGTTCTAATATACAAAGTCAATCCGGCTCCATCCCGCCCCTGCCCGATTTTCTGGCGCATCACCTGATATCGCGGGGGTTGCGTTGCGTTTATGCGAATTTTCTGGAAATCGGCCTTGGCGATCTGCTATAAGCGCTTAACTAGGATTGTGGCACGGTTCCGAAGCTCCCCTTCGGGACCTGTTTTCTTTTGTGTTTGCGCCTGACGTGCCGATACAAGGAGTGAAGGACAGAAAAATGGTTGAAAAGGTACCGATGACACAGGGTGGTTTCGTCAAGCTGCAGGAAGAACTGCGCTGGCGTCAGCAGGAGGAGCGCCCCCGAATCATCGAGGCGATCGCCGAAGCCCGTGCCCATGGCGACCTTTCCGAAAACGCCGAATATCACGCTGCCAAGGAAGCCCAGAGCCACAATGAAGGCCGCATCAGCGAGCTGGAAGATCTGACGGCGCGCGCCGAGGTCATCGACCTCACGAAGATGTCGGGCCACAAGATCAAGTTCGGCGCCAAGGTGAAGCTCGTCGACGAGGACACCGAGGAAGAAAAGACCTACCAGATCGTCGGCGACCAGGAAGCCGACGTCAAGGCCGGCCGCATCTCCATCTCCTCCCCGATCGCCCGTGCGCTGATCGGCAAGGAAGTCGGCGATTCCATCGAGGTCAACGCGCCCGGCGGCTCCAAGGCCTACGAAATCCTCCAGGTTTCCTGGGGCTGATCGCCCGCCACAGACGAGACCCCTCCCTTGCCTGATATGCGTGACGTCGAGATCATCGCGCCCAATTTCAAGCGCCGGCTCTCCGGCGTCACGTCGACCATCGTCCAGCTCATCCCGTGCCAGCTCCGACTCGGCATCGGGATCGCAACCCTCGGCCCCGGCCTGCCGGAAGGCCTGCCGAAACTGAGATGGCTGCAACTTTTAAGCCTCTGGCGCCCGCCGGCGCGCCGGCGCCATCGCGTCTGGCACGCCCGCCGCAACAATGAGATGGCCGTCGGCATCCTGCTCCGCCATCTCCTGCGCATGCCGCTGAAGCTCATCTTCACCTCCGCCGCGCAACGCCGCCACACCGCCTACACGAAATGGCTGATCCGCCGCATGGACGCGGTGATTGCGACCAGCGACCGCTCCGGCTCCTTTCTCGAAGTGCCGCACACGGTCATCCAGCATGGGGTCGATCTGTCCTTGTTCCACCCGCCGGAAACGGCGGAAGACGGCATTGCCGCGACCGGTCTGCCCGGCCGCTATCTTGTCGGCTGTTTCGGTCGTGTGCGCCATCAGAAGGGCACCGATCTCTTCGTTCGGGCGATGATCGAACTCTTGCCGCAGCACCCCGAATGGACGGCCGTCGTCTCCGGCCGGGTGACGGCGGAGCACGTGGGCTTCGGCGACAAGCTCAAGGCCGATGTCGCCGCCGCAGGCCTTAGCGACCGCATTCTCTTCCTCGGCGAAGTGCCCGACATCAAAGTCTGGTATCGCCGCCTGACGCTCTATGTCGCCCCCTCCCGCAACGAGGGCTTCGGCCTGACACCGCTCGAAGCCATGGCTTCGCGGACGGCGGTGGTGGCATCGGATGCCGGCGCCTATGCCGAACTCATCGCCGAGGGCGAGACTGGCTCGGTCGTGGCCGCCGGCGACGGTGAGGCGCTGACGCGGGCAATCGCCCCCTATATCGCAGATCCCGCGCTGGCGATCGCGCATGGCGAGAATGCGCTGCGCCATGTCCGGGCGAATTTTGCGCTGGAGAAGGAAGCAACAGCGATCGGCGCCGTTTACGACCGCCTTCTCGGCGGCAATCGCGGCTAGCCGAAAGGAAACGGCCCGTTGGATAATCGGCCGCCGGGCCGCTGGAGAAGTCCGCCAACCCCTCCTCCGTCCGTCATGCTCGGGGCTTGTCCCGAGCATCTGCCGCCATTCGATAGGACAGCAGATGCTCGGCACAAGGCCGAGGATGACGACGAATAGAGAACGACATCATCAACAGCAAACGGCCCGCTGTAGAACGGGCCGCTGCAAGATTATCGACGATCGGGCCGGTTTATTCGGCCGGTTGCAGCCCGGCCGCCGGAGCCGTCTCTTCCGTCTGGCCGCCGAGCGCCGCGGCAAGCTGCGCGGTATCCAGCTCCTTTTCCCAGCGCGCCACAACGATCGTCGCAACCGCATTGCCGACGAGGTTGGTCAGCGCGCGGCATTCCGACATGAAGCGGTCGATGCCGAGGATGAGCGCCATGCCGGCGACCGGCACGGAGGGCACGACGGAGAGTGTCGCGGCAAGGGTGATGAAACCGGCGCCGGTGATGCCGGCGGCACCCTTCGAGCTCAGCATCGCCACCAGCAGCAGCAGGATCTGGTCGCCCCAGGAGAGCTGGATGCCGGTTGCCTGGGCGATGAAGAGGGCCGCCAGCGTCATATAGATGTTGGTGCCGTCGAGATTGAAGGAATAGCCGGTCGGGATGACGAGGCCGACGACCGAGCGCTTGCAGCCGGCCTTTTCCATCTTGTTCATGAGACCCGGAAGGGCTGCCTCCGAAGACGAGGTGCCGAGAACCAGCAGCAGCTCTTCCTTGATGTAGCGCAGCAGCGCCAGGATCGAGAAGCCGTTATAACGGGCGACGGCGCCGAGCACGACGAGAACGAAGAGCAGCGAGGTGATGTAGAAGGTGCCGATCAGCATGGCGAGGTTGGCGATCGAACCGATGCCATACTTGCCGATGGTGAAGGCCATGGCGCCGAAGGCACCGATCGGGGCGGCCTTCATCAGGATGCCGACGAGCTTGAAGATCGGAGCCGTCAGGGCGTTGAGGAAAGTCACGACCTGCTCGCCCTTTTCGCCGACCATGGCGAGCGCGATGCCGAAGAGCACCGAGAAGAACAGCACCTGCAGAATATCGCCGTCGGCAAAGGCGCCGACGATCGTCGTCGGGATGATATTGCTGAGGAAGCCGACGATGCTCTGCTCATGCGCCTTATCGGCAAAGGTGGCGACGGCCTTCGGGTCGAGCGATGCCGGATCGATGTTCATCCCGGCGCCCGGCTGGACGACGTTGGCGACGATCATGCCGATGACGAGCGCCAGCGTCGAGAAGGTCAGGAAGTACAGCATCGCCTTGCCGGCGACGCGGCCGACCTTCTTCAGGTCACTCATGCCGGCAATACCGGTGGCCACCGTCAGGAAGATGACCGGAGCGATCACCATCTTCACGAGCTTGATGAAGGCATCACCGAGCGGCTTCAGCTGGGTACCGAGTTCGGGATAGAAATGGCCGAGCAGGATGCCTGCGGCGATGGCCGCGAGAACCTGGACGTAGAGATGGGAATAGAAGGGCTTCCTGCCCTTGCTGTCTGCGACTGCATCGAGTGGTGCTGCGATCATGATGTCCTCCTAAAGGCTCGTCCGGAACGAACTCCGGCCTCCCGAGCCGTTCGCTTCAATCCAACAGCTCAGCCGTTGTTGCGCTCTTCTTCGCAATCGCCGTGCCAGTTTCGCGCCATCCACGTAAGCAATTGTTTTTATGTCAGAAAAAATTTCAGACGGGCCAACGGCCTGACTACCAATGCGAAAACCCACACAAATCCATTTGCGTCCCGTGCGGAAAAATGCACAAATCCGCCATGTCCTTGTCAGTCTCGCAAAGGCTTTGGCCCTCCCTGCCCTTGCACCACCGCATTCGCCGAATGTGGTGGGCCTATGCGGTGCTCGCCCTCTCGGCCGTCGCCGCAAGTCTCTTGGTGAGCGGCGAGGTTGGCCGGCGCCGGGCGGAAGCTGCCCTGGAGGAACAGGCCCGCACCGATGCGGGGATGAACGTGGCGCTGCTGCGCACGGTCCTCGAGAAATACCGGGCGCTGCCCTTCGTGCTGTCGCAAGATACCGCGCTCGCCGCCGCCCTGGCGGGACGCGACGCCGGCACGTTCGAGCAGTTGAGCCGGAAGCTTGAGACACTGGCCGCCGGTACGAAGGCTGCCGTCATCTATGTCATCGACAAGGACGGCATCGCGGTTTCGGCCAGCAACTGGCGCGAACCGACGAGCTTCGTCGGCAACGACTATCGCTTCCGCGAGTATTTTCAGGGCGCCGTCGCTCAAGGGCAGGCCGAGCATTTCGCCCTCGGCACCGTCAGTAAGAAGCCCGGTCTTTATATTTCCGAGCGGATATCAGGCAGCGACGGCCTGCTGGGCGTCGTCGTCGTCAAGGTGGAATTCGACGATGTCGAGGCGGATTGGCATGCCTCGGGCGCCCCGTCCTACGTCATCGACGATCGCGGCATCGTCCTCATCACCAGCATTCCCTCCTGGCGGTTCATGACGATCGGCCGCATCGCCGAGGATCGGTTGACCGCGATCCGCGACAGCCTTCAATTCGGCGACGCGCCGCTTCAGCCGCTGCCGCTCGATATCATCAGGCGCCTCGGCGACGGGCTCGATGTCGTCGAGATCGTCACGCCCGGCGGCGCCGGAAAGACCAGCTTTCTCAATGTCGGGATGCCGATCCCTGCGACCGGCTGGCATCTGCAGCATCTTGTTGCATCGGGGCCGTCGGTCGATGCGGCGGTCCGCGAAACACGCATGCTGGCGCTGCTCTTGCTTTTACCGCTCCTCGCCGGCGCAGCCTTCCTGTTGCGCCGCCGCCAGACGATCACGCTGAGGATTTTCAGGGAGCAGCAGGCGCGCGAGGAACTGGAACGGCGCGTGACCGAGCGGACTTTGGATCTCAGCCAGGCGCGCGATCGGCTGCAGGCCGAGATCGCCGGTCACCGCAGCACGGAACAGAAGCTGCAGGCGGTGCAGCAGGATCTGGTGCAGGCCAACCGGCTGGCGATCCTCGGCCAGGTTGCCGCCGGCGTCGCCCATGAGATCAACCAGCCGGTGGCGACCATCCGCGCCTATGCGGACAATGCCCGCACCCTCCTCGACCGCGGCCAGACGGCGCCCGCCGGTGAAAATCTCGAAAACATCGCCGCGCTGACGGAGCGCATAGGCTCGATCACCGAGGAACTGAAGACCTTCGCCCGCAAGGGCCGCGGCAGCGCCGAGCCGACAGGCTTGAAGGACGTCATCGAGGGGGCGGTGATGCTGTTGCGCAGCCGCTTTGCCGGCCGCATGGATACGCTCGACATCGACCTGCCGCCGGCCGAGCTGCAGGTCATGGGCAGCAGGATCCGCCTCGAGCAGGTGCTGATCAACCTGCTTCAGAACGCGCTGGAGGCCGTAGCGCCGAAGGCCGAAGAGGGGCGCGTCGAGGTCAGGACATCGGCCGATGCGGAGACGGTGACGCTGACGGTTGCCGACAACGGCCCTGGCATTTCGCCTGAAATCCGCAAAGGCCTGTTTACGCCGTTCAACACCTCTAAGGAAAAAGGTCTCGGCCTCGGGCTGGTCATCTCCAAGGATATCGTCGGCGATTACGGCGGCCGGATGGAGGTCGAGAGCGATGGCGAGGGAAGCCGGTTCATCGTTCATCTGAGGAAGGCTTGAGATCATGAACATGGCCATACCCGTTGCTTTGATCGACGATGACGGCGATCTGCGCCGCGCCACGGCCCAGACGCTGGAGCTCGCCGGCTTCTCCGTTTCCGCCTATGACGGCGCCAAAGCGGCGCTGGCCGACCTGCCGGCCGACTTTTCCGGCCCCGTCGTCACCGATATCCGCATGCCCGAGATCGACGGCCTACAGCTGTTCGCCACGCTTAAAGACATGGATGCCGACCTGCCCGTCATCCTGATGACCGGCCACGGCGATATCCCGATGGCCGTCCAGGCCATCCGGGACGGCGCCTATGATTTCATCGCCAAACCCTTCCCGGCCGATCGGCTCGTCCAGAGCGTGCGCCGCGCCAGCGAGAAACGGCGGCTCGTCCTGGAAAACCGCATGCTGCGCAAGGCGGCCGACGATGCGCAGGAGACTTTGCCGCTGATCGGCCAGACGCCGGTCATGGACAATCTCAGGAAGATCCTTCGCCATATCGCCGATACCGATGTCGACGTGCTGGTCGCCGGCGAAACCGGCAGCGGCAAGGAAGTGGTGGCCCAGATCCTGCATCAGTGGAGCCACCGACGGAAAGGCAACTTCGTGGCGCTGAACTGCGGGGCGCTGCCCGAAACCGTCATCGAAAGCGAGCTGTTCGGTCACGAGGCCGGCGCCTTTACCGGCGCCCAGAAGCGCCGCACCGGCCGCATCGAACATGCAAGCGGCGGCACGCTTTTCCTCGACGAGATCGAAAGCATGCCGGTCGCCACGCAGGTCAAGATGCTGCGGGTGCTGGAGATGCGCGAAATCACCCCGCTCGGCACCAACGAAGTGCGGCCGGTCGACCTGCGCGTCGTCGCAGCCGCCAAGATCGACCTCGGCGACCCCGAGGTGCGCGGCGATTTTCGCGAGGACCTCTATTACCGGCTGAATGTCGTGACGATTTCCATTCCGCCGCTGAGGGAACGTCGCGACGATATTCCGCTGCTGTTTTCCCACTTTACCGCCCGCGCCGCCGAGCGCTTCCGCCGCGATGTGCCGCCGCTTTCGGAGGCGGTTCGCCGCCACCTTGCCTCGCATCCATGGCCCGGCAACGTCCGCGAACTCTCCCATTATGCCGAACGCGTGGTGCTTGGCGTCGAAGGCGGCGGAGCGCCATCGCCTGCCCCGCAGCCGAGCGGCGGCACGCTGCCCGAGCGGCTGGAACGCTACGAGGCGGAAATCATCCGCGACGCGCTCGCGGCCAGTGACGGCGACGTGCGACGCACCATCGAGGCACTCGGCATTCCGAGGAAGACGTTTTACGACAAGCTGCAGCGCCACGGCATCAACCGCGGCGGTTATGCCTCGCGCAAATAGTTCAGACTTCCACCAGCCCGAGCTTCTTCACCTGCCGGATCGTAAGCATGGTGCGCACGGTGTCGACATGTTCGTTCGCCGTCAGCACCTCGATGACGAAATCCTGGAAGTGGGTCAGGTTTTCCGCCACGCAATGCAGCAGGAAATCGCTGTCGCCCGAAACCATCCAGGCTTGGCGCACCAGCGGCCATTCGGTGGTGGCGGCGGCGAAGGCCTTGAGATTGCCTTCCGACTGATGCTTAAGCCCGACCATGCAGAAGGCGACCAGGTCGAAGCCGAGCTTCGGGCTGTTCAGCATGGCGTGATAGCCTTCGATGATGCCGGCTTCCTCGAGCTTGCGCACCCGGCGCAGGCAGGGCGGCGCCGAAATACCGACGCGATCGGCGAGCTCGACATTGGTCATGCGGCCGTCGGCCTGCAGCTCGCGGAGGATCTTTATGTCGATGACATCGAGCTCGGTGCGACCCACATCATGGCCTTTCTTTAATTCTCCGCGGCGAGCTTCTATATAAAGCCGCGGAATACGCAAGAAAGTTTCACGCCGATGACGGATTCTTGCACAACAGGGTGATTTGCCTTGTTGGTAACGCAAGGCTGCCCTTGAATAAAAGCATTGGTCGTTCATAAATGGCGCATGGACCGCGAAACGGCCGCAATCGCTATTTAGCCGCCGCCCTCCTGCCAGTCGAAAGGAAATGACATGCCCGCCCGCCACACCAAGGTGCTCATCATCGGTTCCGGACCCGCGGGCTATACCGCCGCGGTCTATGCCGCGCGCGCCATGCTGAAACCGGTTTTGATCGCCGGTCTCGAACAGGGCGGTCAGCTGATGATCACCACCGATGTCGAGAACTATCCGGGCTTTGCCGATCCGATCCAGGGTCCCTGGCTGATGGAGCAGATGCTGCAGCAGGCAAAACATGTCGGCGCCGAGATCGTCAACGACCTCGTGACCGAGGTCGACATGAACCAGCGGCCCTTCGTCGCCCGCACCGACAGCGGCCAGGTGTGGACCGCCGATACGCTGATCATCGCCACCGGCGCGAAGGCCAAGTGGCTCGGCATCGAAAGCGAACAGCATTTCCAGGGCTTCGGTGTTTCAGCCTGCGCCACCTGCGACGGCTTCTTCTATCGCAACAAGGATGTGATCGTCGTCGGCGGCGGCAACAGCGCCGTCGAAGAGGCGCTCTATCTCTCCAACATCGCCAAGTCGGTGACATTGGTACATCGCCGCGACACCTTCCGCGCCGAGAAAATCCTGCAGGAACGGCTGTTCGCCAAGGAAAACGTCAAGGTGCTGTGGAACACCGAAGTGGCCGAAATAACAGGCACGCCGGCAAAACCCCCGATGCCGCAATCCGTCTCCGGCGCCCGCCTGCGTGACGTCAGAACCGGTGCTGTCACCGAGATGCCGATCGACGGCGTCTTCGTCGCCATCGGCCACGCGCCGGCAACCGAGCTCTTCAAGGACAAGCTGAAGCTGAAGGACAACGGCTATCTCTGGACCGCGCCGGATTCGACCGCGACCAGCCTCGAGGGTGTCTATGCCGCCGGCGACGTGACCGACGACACCTTCCGCCAGGCCGTCACCGCCGCCGGCATGGGGTGCATGGCAGCGCTCGAAGCCGAGCGATATCTGACGGGCCACATGCCCGTCGCCGTGGCTGCGGAGTAAGAGCGGCATGAGAGGCGGGGGAATGCCATTGGATTGGGACAAGCTGCGTATTTTCCACGCAGCTGCCGAGGCGGGTTCGTTCACGCACGCGGCCGATAAGCTGCATCTGTCCCAATCGGCCATCAGCCGCCAGGTGAGCGCGCTCGAGCAGGATGTCGGCACCAAGCTGTTTCACCGCCATGCACGCGGCCTGATCCTGACGGAACAGGGCGAACTGCTGTACCGCACCGCCCATGACGTGCTGCTGAAGCTCGAAACCGTGAAGATGCAGCTCACCGAGACGACCGAGACCCCGTCCGGCAAGCTGCGTGTGACGACGACGGTCGGCCTCGGCCAGGGCTGGCTGACCGACAAGATCCAGGAATTCCTGCAGCTTTATCCCGATGTGCAGATCCAGCTGATCCTCGACAATGAGGAAGTGGATGTGAACATGCGCCATGCCGACTGCGCGATCCGCCTGCGCCAGCCGCAGCAATCCGACCTCATCCAGCGCAAACTCTTCACCGTGCACATGCACGTCTATGCCGCTCCCTCCTACATCAACCGCCACGGCGAGCCGCAGAAGATCGAAGATCTCGACAACCACCGCATCATCACCTTCGGCGAGCCGGCGCCGAGCTACCTGCTCGACGTCAACTGGCTCGAAGTCGCCGGCCGCTCGTCGGACAACAAGCGCATCCCGCATCTGCAGATCAACAGCCAGACCTCGATCAAGCGCGCCTGCCTGCTCGGTATCGGCGTCGCCTGCCTGCCGGATTACATCGTCGGGCGCGATCCCGGCCTGATTCAGCTGGCGATCAATGCCGACGTCCCCTCCTTCGACACCTATTTCTGCTATCCCGACGAGATCAAGAACGCCGCCAAGCTGAAGGCCTTCCGCGATTTTATCGTCAGCAAGGCCAGAAACTGGAACTTCTAGAGCATGATGCCGAAAAGTGTGAGCGGTTTTCGGTCGACATCATGCTCACCTTCTTTGGTTTAGATCCGAATGATTTTAGGCCGGGATCGGCCTCAAATCATCCGGATCCAGGCCAGATTTATGGAATGATTTCTATACTATGCAGAGAGCGCATGACTGACATGCGCAAATGTGGGTTGCCGTTTGCCCATTAAACCACCATATCGCACATAGCTGATGCACATGGTGGCTTTTCCTCCCAGTTCCACCGCATTAGCTGTTCCCCTCTGGAGGTTTTTGACCTTCACACTTATAAGGGCCCTGGTTTTCCAGCGGCCCTCTTTTTTTGCCTTGCCGATCGGGGCAATGCTGCATCGCAAAAAATTTGTGCGGCGCATAGCAGGCATGCACAAAAAAGCATTGAAACCTGCCTAAGGAAGCACCATATCCCTTTCAGCTGATGCATTTCGTGGTTTCTCTCCCAGTACCACCGCATTAGCTGTTCCCCTCTGGAGGTTTTTGACCTTCACAACTTATAAGGGCCCTGGTTTCCAGTGGCCCTCTTTTTTTGCCCAAAATTTGCGCATGCCCCGGCAGCTGCCGCCTCACGCCTCCGTGATTTGCATATCGACGAGTATCGATCCATATATCGAGAAAATACGATTTATGGATCGACAAACCGCGATGGACAGAGACGAGATCATCAAGGCGCTCGCGCATCCCACCCGGATGGCCATTCTGAACTGGCTGAAAAATCCGGAGGAACATTTCCTCACGCAGGAGCATCCTTTCGAAATGGGGGTCTGCGCCAGCCAATTCGAACGGTGCGGCCTGTCGCAGTCGACGGTTTCGGCCCATCTCGGGACACTGCACCGCGCCGGTCTCGTCACCACCAAACGCGTCGGACAGTGGATCTTCTACAAGCGCAACGAAGACACGATCGCAGCCTTCCTCAAGCAGCTGACGCAGGACCTGTAAAATCTCCGCCGCAGCGCTGATGGCCCGATCGGCCTTGACGCAACGGCGCTCGAGCATCTCTCCGCCGGGGGCCGAGCCGCCCTTGCCCCCGCCGAGTGATCCTCCCGCAAAAGAAAGGACCATCATGGCCAAGCTTTTCGAACCCACCAAGGTTGGCGACATATCAGTCAAGAACCGCATCGTCATGGCGCCGCTCACCCGCAACCGCTCGCCGGGCGCGATCCCCAACGACCTCAACGTCGAATATTACCGCCAGCGCGCCACGGCAGGGCTGATCATTACCGAAGCGACCGCGATCACCCATCAAGGCCAGGGTTATGCCGACGTGCCCGGTCTTTATAGCAAGGCAGCGCTCGAAGGCTGGAAGCGTGTGACCGACGCCGTTCACGCCGCCGGCGGCAAGATCGTCGTACAGATGTGGCATGTCGGCCGCATTTCGCACACGACGCTGCAGCCGGATGGCGGCAAGCCGGTCTCCTCGACCAATCGCGTCGCCAAGGCCAAGACCTATCTGGTCAACGCCGACGGCAGCGGCAGCTTCGCCGACACCTCCGAGCCGCGCGCGCTCGAAACCGCCGAAATCCCTGGTATCGTCGAGGATTACCGCAACGCTGCCCGCGCCGCCATCGACGCCGGCTTTGACGGTGTCGAAATCCATGGCGCCAACGGCTATCTGCTCGACCAGTTCATTCGTGACGGCGTCAATGACCGCACGGACCAATATGGCGGCTCGATCGAGAACCGCACGCGGCTCGCCTTTGAAGTCGTGGATGCCGTCGTGAGCGAAGTCGGTGCCGGCCGCACCGCGATCCGCATTTCACCGATGACGCCGTCGGGCGAAAGCTACGATTCCAATCCGCAGGCCACCTTCGCCCATGTCGTCGAGGGACTGGCCAAATACGACCTCGCTTATCTCCACGTCATCGAAGGCCAGACGGGCGGCGACCGTGATTACAAGCAGGGCGACAATCCTCCCTTCGACTACAAGGCGCTGCGCCGGACCTATGAAACGGCCGGCGGCAAGGCCAACTGGATGGTCAATAACGGCTATGACCGCGACCTGGCGGTCGATGCCGTCGAAAGCGGCCGCGCCGATCTCGTCGCCTTCGGCAAGCCCTTCATCGCCAATCCCGACCTCGTCGAACGGCTGGCAAAGAACTTGCCGCTCAACACGCCGGACCAGTCGACCTTCTACGGCGGCACCGCCAAGGGTTACATCGACTATTCCGCTGTCGAGAAGGTCGCCTGAGCCTTTCGGATCCGAATTGCGAAATCCCGCTGAGCGGCGGGATTTCCATTTCCGCTCCATCTTTGTACGGTGTCGCCATGTTCGCTCCCTATCTCGATCGCTGGTCGCTCATATCAGACGGCGAGCCGATCCTCACCCATTCGAGCCGCCTGCTGCCGGTCCTCTGGCAGGATAGGCCCGCCATGCTGAAGGTGGCGACAGACAACGACGAACGATATGGCGCGCTGTTGATGCAATGGTGGGACGGCGATGGCGCGGCCCATGTCTACGCCCATGAGGGCGACGCCGTGCTTCTGGAACGGGCGACGGGCAAACGCTCGCTGCTTGCCATGGCGATGAATGGCGAAGACGACGAGGCCAGCCGTATCCTCTGCCGGACGGCCGCAAGGCTGCATGCGCCGCGCCAAAAGCCGCTTCCCGATCCGATACCCCTCACCCGCTGGTTCCGTGAACTGCAACCGACGGCCGATAAAGTTGGCGGCACATTTGCCGATTGCTCGACGGTCGCCAAAGCCCTTCTTTCCGACCCGCGCGAAGTCACCATCCTCCACGGCGACATTCACCACGGCAATATTCTCGATTTCGAGACACGCGGCTGGCTGGCGATCGATCCGAAGCGCCTTCACGGCGAACGCGGCTTCGATTTCGCCAATATCTTTGCCAACGAGGAGCTGCCAACCATCACCGATCCCAGCCGTTTCCGCCGCCAGCTCGCCGTCGTCTCGATGGAAGCGAGGCTGGAGCCGAAGCGGCTTTTGCAATGGATCGCCGCCTATGCCGGACTTTCCGCCGCCTGGTTCCTCGGAGACGCAAACACGCCTCAGGTCGAGACCGCTCTGACGGTCGCCCGGCTCGCCCTTTCCGAACTTGCGGCTTAACGTCCGCCCTGCAGTGAATGCCCGATAACGGCGGACGCTGTCTGATGATGCTGCGGTTCGGACAGGCAGCCGAGCGCCACGAGCGTCGCCTTGACGGCCTCGTCGATCGGCGTGCGCGGCTCTTTTCCGAGTTCAGCCGTCAGTTTGGTGTTCGACATCCGCAACGGCACCTTCCACAGATAGCGCATCTCGTTGATCTCCCGCATCAAGGGAAGGAAGGGCGTAGCGAGCGGCACGATCCACCAGGGAAAACGCCCGATCTTCGCCTTGCCGCCGGCAACGCGCCTGATCGTTTCCGCCATCTGCATGCCGTCGGCATCCCAGAAGCCGTCCATATGATAGACGGCAAAGGACGGGAGCCGATCGGCCCGTTCGATGAGCTGCGCCATGGTTTCCGCCATGTCGGGCAAGTAGGTCCATTGATGACCGACTCCACGCCGTCCGGGGTTTTTGATCGTGCCGACCGGCTTGCCCGGCGTCACCAGGCCGGACGAGAACCAGCTGTTGGCAGTGGCGCCCGGACCGAAGAAATCGCCGGCGCGGACGATGATGGCGCCGATGCCGGCTTGCGCCGCCGCCTTCAGCCGTTCCTCCATCTCCACCCGGATCGCACCTTTCCTGGTTACCGGATGCTGCGGGCTCTCCTCCGTCGGCATCGGCAGGGCATCGGGACCGAAATTATAGACGTTGCCGGGCAGCACGATGCGCGCGCCGACAGCGCGGGCAGCGGCAATTGTATTGTCGAGCATCGGCAGCACCAGCTTGTCCCAGTCGCGGTAGCCCGGCGGATTGACGGCATGGACAATCAGCCCGACGCCTTCGGCCGCCTTCAGGACGTCGCCGGCATTCATCGCATCGCCCTGGACCCATTCGAATACCGGCTCTTTCCCCATCGCCCGTTCCGCATCACGGTTCAGCGCGCGGATCCGCCAGCCACGCTCCAGCAGCTTTCGCGCGACCGCGCCGCCAATCCCACCGGTCGCGCCGAGAACAAGGGCGGTCTTCTTCGTCTCTCTGCTCATCACATGCATCTCCTTCGATCCATGAAATGAATATGCTCCCGCCCTCACATAAACGAAATTGACGAAATCAGTGGATCCGACATACAAAAATATATGAACTCCGAACCGAGCTGGGATTTCTATCGCAGTTTCCTCACCGTGCTCCAGCACGGATCGCTGTCGGCCGCCGCCCGCGAGCTGGGGTTGACGCAGCCGACCATAGGCCGCCATGTCGATGCCCTGGAACTGGCGATCGGCGCCGAGCTCTTCACCCGATCGCCGAACGGTCTGCTGCCGACCGACGCAGCACTGGCGCTCGAGCCCTATGCCGAGACGCTGGCGGCAACCACCGCTGCGCTGTTGCGGACCGCATCCAGCCAACGCGAACGCGTCGCCGGAACGATCAGGATCAGCGCCAGCGAGGTCATCGCCGTCGAAGTGCTGCCTGCGATTCTCGGGCCGTTACAGGACGCCCATCCCGAGCTGCAGATCGAACTCTCGGCTTCCGATGCGATCGAGGATCTGGTGAATCGCGAGGCCGATATTGCCGTGCGCATGGCCGAACCGCAGCAAGATGCGCTCGTCGTGCGCCGCATCGGCGATATTCCGCTCGGCTTCCATGCCCATCGCCGCTATCTCGAACGATATGGCATTCCGCAAAGCGTGGCTGACCTCGCACATCATCGGCTTATCGGCTTTGACCGGCAGACGGCCTATGTCCGCCTGGTGATGAAGCGCTATCCGGTGCCGGACGGGATCAAATTCGCCTACAGGACCGACAGCAACCTCGCCCAGCTTGCCGCGATCCGCGCCGGGGTCGGCATCGGTCTCTGCCAGATCGGGCTTGCACGGGAGAATGCTGATCTCGTGCATCTCCTGGCCGATGCTTTCAACATCCCGCTCGGCACCTGGGTGGCGATGCATGAGAGCCTGAAATCCTCGCCACGCTGCCGCGTCACTTTCGACGCGCTGGTCAACGGCCTGCAGGATTACTACCGGTATTCGACTAGAACAGGATGATTTTAGGCCCGGTCGGCCTAAAAACTGAATCCTGTTCTAAATTAAAGAGTTAGTGCATGATGTCGTCCGAAAACCGCTCACACTTTTCGGCATCATGCTCTGGCGGATAGTCCCAAAATCGGAATCGATTTCCGAAAGGAATCATGCACAATTCAAGGGATCGTCAGCGCGTCTCCACCGGGATGCGCATCACTTTATACCCCTGTTTTTCCTGCGATTCCTGACACCAATCGCATCACCATTTTGCTGACATTGCTCTAACAGGATAAAGATGACACCTCACAATCCGGTTGAACTGGTGCCTTACGATCCGCAATGGCCGGCGGATTTCCGGCGCATCCGCAGCCGGCTGCTCACCTGGCTGCCGCAGGCGCTCTCCATCGATCATATCGGCAGCACGTCGATAGCGGGCATGATCGCAAAGCCTCTGATCGATATCGACATCGTTCTTCCCGGCCTCGAGCATATCGCCGATGCCACAGCGGTGCTTCTGGCGGAAGGCTATGAACCGCGCGGCAATCGCTATGACGACGAGGTCTGGGCATTTTTATCGAGAGGTTCGGCACCGGCGGAGCGGGTCTACCTTTGCCCGGCCGGCAACGGCACACATCGAAACAGGCTGGCTTTCCGGGATTATCTCATCGCGCATCCGAAGTCGGCGAGCGAGTATGCCGCGCTCAAACGCAGACTGGCAGCCGCGTTCAGGACGGACGGCGATCGCTATACCGCGCAGAAGCGCGACTTTGTCGACGCGATCGTCGCGCGGGCATTGAAGGGCAATGCTTAGCGTCACGCGCCATGCGGGGCTCCGGCCGCGCGATCCTGCCACAGGCCGTCCACCACTTCCGTTTCCGGCCGGTCTCCGCCCTCGGCGTATTCCTCGTGCCACTTGCCGTTTTCGTCCTGCCAGCTGATCTCGGCGGAATCGCCGCCGACCTGCTGTTCGGCCGCGACGATACGCGCAGCTTCGAGCGCCTCGGCATGGCTCGGAAATGCTTCGGAATAGACGCCTCCCAGTCTGTAGGCCCAGCCGCCGTCATGCGGCACGACTTCGTAGACCACCTTTATCATGCATCCGTCTCCTCATCTTTATGTTGCGCATTCGCACGCCTCCGGACAGGGTCCGGATCATCGCGGCCGCTTGACGAGAATACGAGGACGCCGCGATCTGCTTTCCGGCCCCGATGGCGTTCAGTATTCCATTAAACGCCGAAGACTGCAAATAGCAGAGTGCCGTGGCGCGCTTCCCATCCCGAATCAGTGACTTAGTTAAGAGGCATGAATCGCAACGGGAGCTTTGATTTGGGCATCGCTTCACGCTTTAAAGCGGAAAAATATCTCGTCGCCGCGCTTGCCGCCGCGATGATCGCGTATCTCCTGGAACACGCAGTGATCGAAATGGGACGCGGTGTCGCGCTGCTCGCCGCCACCGCCCTGGTCGCCACCATCGTGCTTGCCTCGATCCGCGTCGCCCATCATGCCGAACTGCTCGCCGTCAAGGTCGGCGATCCCTACGGCACGATGATCCTGACACTTTCGGCCCTCGCCGTCGAAGTCCTCATCCTCGCCATCATGATGACCGGCGAGAGTTCTCCGACGCTGGTGCGCGACACGATCTATTCGGCCCTGATGCTCGACATCAACGGCATTCTCGGCCTCGCCGCCCTGCTCGGCGGCCTCAAACACGGCGAGCAGCCCTATAACGACAATTCGGGCAAGACCTACGGCGTGATGATCCTCACCGCCATGGGCATTTCCATGATCGTGCCGGAATTCGTGCCGAGCGATAAGTGGCACTATTATTCCGCCTTCACCATCGTCGCGATGATCGCGCTTTACGGCCTCTTCCTGCGCATGCAGGTCGGGCAGCACAGCTATTTCTTCAGTTACAGCTATCCGCGCTCCGAGCGGAAGAAGGAAAGTCACGACGAACGCGACACCGAGGGACCGGCGGCGGCCTCGATCGTGAGCATCCTCGCAGGCATAGTCATCATCGGCCTGCTGGCGGAGTTCATGTCGGCTTTTATGGCTGAGGGCCTGCGCGATAGCGGCGCCCCGATCGCCGTCACGGCCGTCGTCGTCGCGGCGATTTCGGCCGCCCCCGAGATCCTGACCGCCTTGAGGGCGGCGTTGCGGAACCGGATGCAGGCGACGGTCAATATCGCCATGGGCGCCTCGCTGTCGACGGTGATCCTGACGGTGCCCGCCATGGAGGCGATCGCGCTCTATACCGGCCAGCCCCTCATCATGGCGATGACCCCGGTGCAGACGGTGATGGTCGCGATCACGCTGATTGCCGCGGCAATCAATCTCAACGACGGCGAGACCAACGCCATCGAGGGCATGACGCATTTCATCCTGTTTTCCACCTTCGTCATGCTGACGGCGCTGGGGCTTTGAAGACAGAACACTGCGGTGAAGCAGCTTATCCCTTCGACTTTTCGAGGAAGCGCTCTTTACGGGTTTTCGGCTTGAAGCGCCGGAAGAAATTTTCGATGGCGCGAATGGATTTGGTGACTGACATCAGCCTGTCGATCTGGCCGTTGGCATTATGGAGCCGCTCGGACAAGACTTCGGCCGCCGTCATCGCGATCTCGATCGGCGGCACCTGTGGAAACCGCTTGGCGAGCGCCGAATAGGGGCTGGCATCGACGCCGCCCACCATCGAGATCGAACCCATTCTGGCAAAGAGGCGCAGGAAGATCTGCTCGAACGTCCAATCGTGCACGTCGAAGACCTTCCACTTCTCGCTTCTCTTGGCCGAAAAGCCGGCAAGCAGGATCTTGCCCGGCAGTTGCAGGTCGGCGAGCCAGAGCGCCATCGCGAAGCCGCTCGTGGCGATTTTGCCCTGGGGATAGAGATCGCCAAGCATTTGCGTCAGATCGAGGTGGCGGGCCTTGGCGCCATTGAAGCGGCTTTCCTCGCTGAAGTTTTCCTCCGGGGAGACGCGAATATTGATGACACCCAGGAAGTCATCGCCGGCAAAGAAGCGCAGGACATCGCCCACCTCGCGCCGGTGGACGATATTGGCGCCCATCACGCCGCTGCGGGCAACCAGCACCGCATGACCGGCGAAGGGCTCGTCGAGCACCTTGTAGACATTGTTGAAGAAGACGTAGAGCGCCGTCTCCGGCAGCTCGCTTCTGAGCCGTTCGAAATCGACCGCCTCGCTGTTTGCCACAAGCACGATGTGGGAATAGCGCGACAGCAGCGCCTTCCACGCTTCCGGTGTCACGAGATTCACTCCGCCATCTTCGGCGGCCGTAGTCCTGATATCGCTCGGAATTGATTCCATCGGCTCACATGCACTTTCCAAGGACGATCTAGCTGTTGCTGAAATAGGCGCGCATCCGTGCAAGCCGCGTCAGCCCGCCGATCTGCTTTCCCACATGCGAGAAGAAGCCGGCAACCCGGCCCGCTGCCGACGGCTGCCTGCAGAAGGAGGCCCACGGCGTGTTGCGGAGATCCTCGGCATAACGCACGGCCATCCGACGGTGCACCCAGGGAACGGTCGCCTGCCACGGTTTCTTGCGGCCGGTGAAATGGAGGATCGCCGGCCGGGCGACAAAAGGCAGCAGTCCCGTCTGCGTGTTCCAGCGCGGATCGAGCACCAGCCAGTCGCCGTCGAATGTGACGTTCAGCGCATCCTGATCGTTGTTTTCGAACAGATGCGAGCGCTCCTCGAAGATCTCCCGGGTCCTGGCAAAAAGCCCCTTCGCCCGGCAGACCGACCAGTCGAACAGCAAGACGCCGGCATTGAAATAGCGTCCGCCCTCGCCCATGCCGATCTTGCGCTGCCGCGCGCCCGCCTTCTCGGGAAAGGCCATGACATAGTCATCGACGGCGGCAAGCGCCTTGCCCTGGAGATCCCTGGTGAAGAGTTCGTCGACGGGCGCTACCGCCAGCACATCGGCGTCGAGGTAAAGCAGGCGCTCGATATTCCCCGGAATTTGCAGGTCCATATAGAGCCGCGCCAGCGTGGCGGCGGACCAACGGCCCCGCGCCTGGCGCGCCGTATCCGGCGTCGCATAGGGCAGCACCTTGATCGTCATGCCATGCAGGCGCGCGAAGCTTTCGACCTCGGCGACCTCGTTCGGCTTCAGGTCGATGCCGAGAAGCAGGAATTCAACACCAGCCTTCGCCAGATTGCGCTTGACGGAAAGCAGGGTGCAGCAGGCAGCCGGCAGCATGTTGACGTCGGAACAGACGATGACGGCACTCTGCTGCAAAATCCGGCCTCCCAAAGCGGCAACTTGAACTTGATGGCGGATATCTAGTTGGTTTGGCGGCCGCCCGCAACCTGAGATCACCCGCGCCGACGGCGCTCCCCCTCACGATTTGAATCGGAATTCAACGACTTGCGAGGCAAAGCGGAATCGATGCCGCAAGGTCTTCAATCAGGATGGAAGCCTAAAGCATGTCGCGCAAAAGTGTGCAGCGGTTTTGCGATGACGACATGCGAGAAATCAAAAACCCGGAGCGCTGGGAGCGAAGCTGAAAGATTGCGACGCGCTTCAGAGGCGCAGCGCCAGCGGATGGTCGACAACCAATCGGTCGACCGTCGCAAGCTGCAAGCCCTCGACCTTGCACTGCGCCAGCAGCAGCCGGTCGAAGGGATCGCGCGTCTCCGGCTCGGGATCGGCGGCGGTGATGACGTGCGGGACCTCGACGGGCAGGATCGTCAGCCCGGCCTCCCGGAGATAGACGGGAATGGTCTCTAACGGCAATCCCGGCTGCAATTTGCCCAGCCTCGTCTTGATGGCAATTTCCCAAAGACTGGCAACGCTGACGAAGCCGCTGGCGGCATGGTCCGAAAGCAGCTGCTCGACACGCGGGAAACGTTCCGTCAGTTGCTTCTGCGCAATCGCGATCACCATGTGCGTGTCAAGCAGGACCCGCATGGTCACGGCAGCGGCTTCAGAAGGAAATCTTCCGGCAGAGGATCGTCGAAGTCGTCGGCGATATACATCTCCGTCCTCGTGATGCCCTTGGAACGAAGATAGGCCTCTCCAGCCTCCAGGTTCAAACCGCCGCGCTTCTGATGCGGCACGAGATCGAAGACCGGCTTGCCGTTGCGGGTCACGACAATGGTCTCGCCTTCCTCGACCTCGCGGGCAAGCTCGGTCAGGCGGTTCTTCGCGTCACGGATCGAAACGGTCTTCATGACGTCAAATGTAGCCACATGCAGCCACATCGTCAACGCCGCAACAAAAAGGCCCGCCGTCGCCGGCGGGCCTTCGATCGATGTTAGCGCAACCGGCTTACTTGCAGGCGGCGCAGAAGCGCTGGATGCGGCGGCAGGCTTCCTCGAGCAAATCCTCCGAGGTTGCGTAGGAGATGCGGAAGTTCGGGCCGAGGCCGAAGGCCGAGCCGTGAACGACGGCCACACCTTCCGATTCCAGAAGCTCGGAAACGAAATCCTCGTCGGTCTCGATAACCTTGCCGGACGGCGCCGTCTTGCCGATCAAGCCGGCGCAGGACGGGTATACATAGAAGGCGCCTTCCGGAACCGGGCAGACGATGCCCTTGGCCTGGTTCAGCATGGACACGACGAGATCGCGGCGGCCTTCGAAGATCTTCTTGTTCTCGGGGATGAAGTCCTGCGTGCCGTTCAGCGCTTCGACGGCCGCCCACTGGGCGATCGAGGTCGCGCCGGAGGTCTGCTGACCCTGGATCATGTCCATCGCCTTGATGAGCTGGATCGGGCCGGCCGCATAGCCGATACGCCAGCCGGTCATCGCATAGGCCTTGGAGACGCCGTTCATCGTCAGCGTGCGGTCGTAGAGCTTGGGCTCGACTTCGACAGGCGTGACGAACTTGAAGTCGCCATACGTCAGGTGCTCGTACATGTCGTCGGTCAGCACCCAGACATGCGGATGCTTCATCAGCACGTCGGTCAGCGCCTTCAGCTCGGCATGCGTATAGGCAGCACCCGTCGGGTTGGACGGCGAGTTGAAGATGAACCACTTGGTCTTCGGCGTGATCGCCTTTTCGAGATCGGCGGCCTGGAGCTTGAAATTGTGTTCCTGGGTCGCAGAAACGAAAACCGGCGTGCCGCCGCACAGCGCCACCATCTCGGGATAGGAAACCCAGTAGGGCGCAGGGACGACGACCTCGTCGCCGGGGTTCAGCGTCGCCATGAAGGCGTTGAACAGGATCTGTTTGCCGCCCGTGCCGACGATCGTCTGCTCCCAGGAATATTCCAGGCCGTTCTCGCGCTTGAACTTGGCGGCGATCGCCTTGCGCAATTCGGGAATACCGGAAACCGGCGTGTACTTCGTCTCGCCGCGGTTGATCGCGTCGATGGCGGCCTTCTTGATATTCTCGGGCGTATCGAAATCCGGCTCGCCGGCGCCGAGGCCGATGACGTCGCGTCCTTTTGCTTTCAGCTCGCGCGCTTTCTGGGAGACGGCGATGGTGGCTGAAGGCTTCACACGGGAAAGAGCATCGGCAAGGAAGGCCATGATATCGGTCCTAATGGTTGAAACGGGCAGAAAGCCGGGACCGGAGTTCTGCGGTTAGCTCTATGTCCAATGTATGACGGCATTTCAAGCGCAAAGGCGTGATGGGGGCAATGATTCTTATTGATCGTTTTCGCCATAGAGGGCGAGCCGGGGTTCTTGCCATCTTAGCACGAGGAGGAGGGTCAGTACTCAATTTGGATGAATTGCTTTTTAAGCCACTGCTGATGAACTGCCGGCATGAGAAAGCCGCCCCGCAACCCCTCCCCACCGCTGCGTCTCGCGCCGGACGACCTGGAATTGAATCGGCCCGAAAGTCGGCAATACCCGCAGGAGACGATCGACCGGGAAAAGGCTGCCCGCAACTATCTGAACCTCGACACGGCAATCCTGCTGGGGATCCTGATTATTGCGATCGTCTTCAGGTTCCACAAGATCACCTTGCCGCTGGTCGACGGCTTCAGTTGGCGTGAGATAAGCACCGCCATGATGGCCGACAACTTCCAGCAGCGCAGCTGGAACATCTTCTTTCCCGAGGTCAGCTGGACCGGGCCCGGGCCAAGCTATCAGGGCCGCGAGTTCCAGATCGTCAGCTATCTCTCAGCCCTGCTCTACCAACTCTTCGGCTGGCACGACTGGTTCGGCCGCGTGGTTGCGGCCTTGTTCGGGCTGCTGACCGTGTTTTCGCTGCACAGGCTGACGGCGCTGTGCTGGGGCGAGAGGCACGCCCACGCGGCAGCATTGGCCTACGCGCTGATGCCGGCGGCGATCCAGATCGACAGCTCGTTTCTTCCCGATCCCGCGATGCTGGCCTTGGTCACTCTTGGTGTCTGGCTGTTCGCCAAATACTGGGTCGGCGGCAGCGGCTGGCTCTTGCCGCTCGCCACGGCCAGCTTCTCGCTGGGCGTGCTGTCAAAGCCTCCGGGCATCGCCGCCGGCGCTGTCATCTTCTATCTGATGGTCCGCTGGATTCTGGAGAAGAAGTGGAAGCAGGCGAGCTTGGTCTTCCTGTCAGGGCTTTTGAGCCTGGCCATCATCGGCGCTTATTTCAGCTGGGCGATCTATCTCGCCCGCAGCTATCCGCCGTTTCATTTCGCCGGCAGCGGCGGCTATATCTGGGATTACGGCTTCTGGACATATGTCAGGGACAGATTCTACTTCAAATCCGCATGGAACACCTCGGTCTTATGGTTCTATGGCTATCCGTTCATGGTGCTGTTCGCCGTCGGCATGTGGATGCCGCCCAGACCCGCCGAAGACCCGAAGCAGCGCATCCTTTCGGCCATTCCCTATGTGTGGCTGGCTGCGGCGTTTATTCTTTATCTGGCGGCGGCGGGCGAGATCACCAGCAATGTGTGGAACTTCCACATCTTCCATGTGCCGGTTGCGATATTCTGCGGCCATGGCGCGCTTCTTCTGGCAAGGCTTGCATCGACAACCTTTCTAACGCCGGCAGTGATGCTTCGCTTGATCTGTATCGTCGCCATAGCGCTCGGCTGGTCGACCCTTCCGCTGGTCAGGACGATGAAGAAGCCGGTCGCGATGAAGGGCAAGCTGCTTGGCGAGGAACTGGCGCGGCTGACGCAACCGGGCGATCTCGTCGTCGCCATCGCGCCGGAAGTCGGTGATCCCGTCGCAGTCTACTACAGCAGGGCGCGCGGCTGGGTATTCCCGCCTGGCGGAGGCGATTCCGAATGGTCGAAATTCGTCGCCGATGACGCCACCGCAATCGCACAGCTCGAGGAACTGCGCGCGCAGGGCGCGGATCTGTTCGGCGTGGCCAAGAACGCCACAGACAAGCAGGACCTGCTGTTCGTCGAGCATCATAAAGGCCTGATCGACTATCTGGACAGGACCGCAACCAAGCTTACGGATTCAAATGATTTGCTGGTCTACAGGATCACCCGTCCCTGAGAGCCGCGGAATGAGCCTCGACGGTTCAGGGCCACGCATTCGACCGCATCACGTCCGGCACTTTCGCGGCGGCAACGGTCGCGTTTTGTCACCTAAGCCCTTAGAAATCAGGGGCATTGTCGGATTCGCCCTTCGCCACGAATAAGCCGCAACAAATGCCGTACACCGCCGCAATTCGGTCGCGAGCGCGCCGAGATCGAAGCCGCATCATTGCGTTATCCAAAATTGGTTATTGAGGGTACGCCAATGTTTCTGGAAGATGAGTTCGCCATCGGGCGCATGCGCATGCGCCGGATTTCCATTTCATTTCTTGTCGCCGCCACCGCCTTTGTCGCCTGCGTCGCAGCCATGCTGGGGCTTGCCTCAGCCGCGCGCGCCGAGGCGCAGCAGACATCCGGTCAGCTCGCGGCCCTCGTCCGGCCGAACGACGTCAATAGCGGCTCGCTGCTCTTCCCGTCGAAGGAACCCGGCTTCTACGTCGAAGCGCCGCGGCTGAAGACCGACGTCGCAATCGACGTCTCGGGACCGATCGCCAGGGTGAAGGTGACGCAGCGCTTCCAGAACCCGAGCCAGGGCTGGGTCGAGGGCACCTATGTCTTCCCGCTGCCGGAGAATTCCGCCGTCGACGCGCTGAAGATGCAGATCGGCGAACGCTTCATCGAAGGCCAGATCAAGCCGCGCCAGGAAGCCCGCGAGATCTACGAGCAGGCCAAGGCCGAGGGCAAGAAGACGGCATTGCTCGAACAGCAGCGGCCGAACATTTTCACCAATCAGGTCGCCAATATCGGCCCCGGCGAAGAGATCGTCGTGCAGATCGAATATCAGCAGACGGTCCGCCAGTCGGGCGGCGAGTTCTCGCTGCGCTTCCCGATGGTCGTCGCGCCGCGCTACAATCCGGCGCCGATCGTCCAGACCGTCGAATTCAACAACGGCGCCGGCTTCGCCACGCCGAGCGACCCGGTGGAAAACCGTGAGAAGATCGAAGCCCCAGTGCTTGATCCGCGCGAGAATGCCAAAATCAACCCTGTCTCGCTGACTGTCGATCTCAAGGCCGGCTTTCCGCTCGGCGACGTCACATCGTCCTTTCATGGGGTCGATATCGGACAGGACGGCGACCAGGTGAGGACGATCAGCCTGAAAGGGGATTCCGTCCCCGCCGACAAGGATTTCGAGCTCACCTGGAAGGCTGCTCCCGGCAAGACGCCGAGCGCCGGTCTCTTTCGCGAAGTGAAGGACGGCAAGACCTATCTGCTCGCCTTCGTCACTCCGCCGACGGCGCCGGATGCGGCAGCGCCGGCCAAGCGCGAGGTGGTCTTCGTCATCGACAATTCCGGCTCCATGTCCGGCCAGTCGATCGAGCAGGCAAGACAGAGCCTGGCCCTTGCCATTTCCAAGCTGAATCCGGATGACCGCTTCAACGTCATCCGTTTCGACGACACGATGACCGATTATTTCAAGGGCCTCGTCGCCGCCACGCCAGACAATCGCGAAAAGGCCATCGCTTATGTCAGAGGCCTGACCGCCGACGGCGGCACCGAAATGCTGCCCGCCCTCGAGGACGCGCTGCGCAACCAGGGGCCGGTCGCAAGCGGAGCGCTGCGCCAGGTCGTGTTCCTGACCGACGGCGCGATCGGCAACGAGCAGCAGCTCTTTCAGGAAATCACCGCAAACCGCGGTGATGCCCGCGTCTTCACCGTCGGCATCGGCTCGGCGCCCAATACTTACTTCATGACCAAGGCCGCCGAAATCGGCCGCGGCACCTTCACCCAAATCGGCTCGGCCGATCAGGTGGCAAGCCGCATGGGTGAGCTCTTCACCAAGCTGCAAAACCCCGCCATGACCGATATCGCCGCGAATTTCGAAGGCGTCGCGGCCGAGGATATCACGCCGAACCCGATGCCCGACCTCTACAGCGGCGAGCCCGTCGTGCTGACGGCGGAACTGCCTGAGGACAAGCCCGCCGGCAAGCTGCAGATCATCGGCAAGACGGGCGACCAGCCCTGGCGCGTCGAGATGGATATCGCCAATGCCGCGGACGGCAACGGCATCTCGAAGCTCTGGGCGCGGCGCAAGATCGACGATTTCGAAGCCCGCGCCTATGAGCGCCGGGATCCTGCCGCGCTCGACAAGGATATCGAGACGGTGGCGCTTGCCCACCACCTCGTCTCCCGCGTCACCAGCCTCGTCGCCGTCGACGTCACGCCGTCGCGGCCGGCCAACGAGCCGCTCGGCGCGGCAAAGCTGCCGCTCAACCTGCCTGACGGTTGGGATTTCGGGAAGGTGTTCGGCGAAAATGCTGCGCCGCTTGGCGGCGGGCAAGACCACGGCTCGACCGCGCCGACGGAGGGTTCCGGACCGCAGCAGGCTGCCGCCGTCATCCAGGGGCGCGACGCATCGCCCGAGATCGCAAACCTGATGGCCGCAGCTCCGACCGCGAAGGCGGCCACGATGATCGCGCAGAAGACTTCGACCGTGAACCTGCCGCAGACGGCGACCCGCGCCGACGAACAGATCATGCGCGGGCTTACCATGCTGCTCTTGGCGCTGACGGCGGCAAGCGGACTCGCCGTGTGGCGCCGGCGCCTCAAAGGCGTCTTCACCGTCGGAGGCAGACGCAATGGCCGCTAGTCGTCCTGCCGACAGGAACGAGGGGGCGGCTGAATTCGAGCCGCTTCCGACCTACCTGGAACTCGCCATGGCCGCGGCCACGGCCCATGACAGACCGAAGGCGCGCCAGAAGAAGGGCTTCTTCCTCTGGCGCCTTTCGCCGATCGAAAAGACGATCGCCTTCGCCATTTCAGGTCTTGCTCTTTATGGCCTGGCGCTGATCGGCGACGGTGTCCTGTTGAAGGCGAAGGCGGAGCTCTCGCAGGTCCTGCTGAAGCGCGCTTTCGCCGCCGAACTGCACGGCGAAGAGATGAAGCCCTGGCCCTGGGCCGATTTTACGACGGAAGCCAAGGTGCGCGCGCCGCGCCTCGACAAGGAGGCCATCGTGCTCTCCGGCGCCTCCGGCGAGGCCCTCGCCTTCGGTCCCGCCTGGCTCGCCAACACGCCGCAGCCGGGCGAGCAAGGCACCTCCGTCATCGCCGCCCATCGCGACACGCATTTCCGCTGGCTCCAATATGTAAGGCCCGGCGATACCATCGAAATCACCCGCCGCGACGGCAAGCTGTTGACTTTCAAGGCTGGCGAAGGCCGCATCGCCCCATGGGACGCGAGCGGCATCGATCCCGCCTCCGACGGTCGCCGCCTGGCGCTGACCACCTGCTGGCCCTTCGATGCGACCGAACCGGGGTCGCTGCGCTACATCGTCGAAGCGGAATTGGTCGACGGCGAGGCGACCGGCTCCGTTCAACCGGCAAACACAAAGCCGTTATTGCAGGGCGAATGAGGTTGAAGCCTTCCCCTGCCCGCTCCACGTTCAGCATGAAGAGACGACGGGGAGCAAGATGAAGAGAGTATCCGCCTTCCATTTCGCTGCAGCGCTAGCGTTCGCAGGCGCCATATCGGCCAACGCGGCCGATACCGTCAATACACAGGGTCCCGCTGTTCGTGTCGAAAAACTCGCCGATGGTCTCGACCATCCTTGGGCGGTCGAGGCACTGCCCGGCGGCGGCTATATCGTTACCGAGCGGCCCGGCCGCATGCGCATTATCCGCGACGGAAAACTGTCCGAACCGATCGCTAACGTGCCCAAGGTCAGTGCCCGTGGCCAGGGCGGCCTACTGGACCTGGCGCTCGCCCCGGATTTTGCCACGAGCAGAAAGCTCTATTTCACCGCCGCCATGAGGAACGACCAGGGCTCCGGCACCGAAGCCTTCAGCGCGAAGCTTTCTGCTGACGAGAAGAAGCTCGAGGCTGTAACGCCTCTGTTCGGCATGCGGCGCTTCACATCCACCAACATTCACTATGGCTCGCGGATCGCGATTGCCCGTGATGGCACACTGTTCATCAGCGTCGGGGATCGCGGCGACCGCGACCGTTCCCAGGATTGGCAGGACAATGCCGGCGCGATCATCCATATCAATGCCGACGGCAGCATCCCCGCCGACAATCCGTTCAAGGACGGCGGCAAGGCGCTGCCGGAGATCTGGTCGAAGGGCCACCGCAACCCGCAGGGCATCACCTTCGACGCCAAGGACGGCAAGCTCTATACGGTCGAGCACGGCGCGCGCGGCGGCGACGAAATCAACCAGCCCGAAGCCGGCAAGAATTACGGTTGGCCGATCATCACCTACGGCCGCGACTATTCCGGCGCCGAGATCGGCGAAGGTACCGCCAAGGAAGGGCTGGAGCAGCCGCTGCAGTACTGGGATCCGTCAATTGCGCCCGGCGCGCTCGCAGTCTATCGCGGCGCCATGTTCCCTGAATGGGACGGCGACTTCCTCGTCGCAGCGCTGAAATTCCAGCTGCTTTCGAGAATGCAGCGGGATGAGAGCGGCGCCTTCGTTGCCGAGGAACGCCTGTTCGAAGGCGACTACGGCCGCATCCGCGACGTCGTCGTCGCGCCCGACGGCGCGCTGCTGATGGTGACCGACGAGGACGACGGCGCGCTGCTCAGGGTCTCGCGCGCCGAGGCCAACAACGGCTGAGATCCCGATCAGTCCCGAGGCGTCTATTGGCAGCTGTATTCCCAGATGAAGTATTGAGGATGCCTAGCGTCAGGATCCTCATCCTGTTCCGGATCTTTGCTCAGCCAGATATTTCCGAGCGAGGAAACACCGTCCTGGCAGGTGGTTTTGATCAGTCTGGCCACCATCTCGAAAACCTGCAAATGGCGGTCACGAAACGACATTTCGGCCAGCGGGCCCGTATATTTTTTCCCGCTGTGAGTGACTTCAATTCTGCGATTTTTCGAAGTTAGGGCGGTAACTTGATAACTGAATTTCGATCCGTTCCGCTCTATTGTTCCACTTTTCACAGCGTCGCCGGCATGAGCCGGTCCCATAGCAACGACCAGAAGACCCAACAGCGCAATAAAGCTTAAATATTTTCCGCCCATGAAAAGCGCCCCCATTACATTCACTTGATACGCTCTAACCATCTACACAATCGGGCGGCATTGCCACCGCAGCCATCTCTTGTTCCACAGGAACATGATCTCAAGGCGATTGGAGAACAGAGCGATCACCAACGGGTAGACGTTTCAGAGCAAAGTAGAGTCCGCCCAAGACGCAATCGATCATCTTCGGCGACCCGCCAAAACCTCACCCTTGCCGAATGGAAACGCAACTGCTAACCGCTTCAAGCACCTTCCCCTTCACCTTCGAGGACGACATGACGCGCGTTCAGGCGAATCTCCTTCTATTGCTTGCGGCTGCCATCTGGGGCGGCGGCTTCGTCGCTCAGTCGACGGCGATGAAGGCGATCGGCCCGTTCTGGTTCATCGGCCTGCGTTTTGCCGTCGCCACATTTGCCGTGCTGCCTTTCGTCCTTTTCGAAGCGCGCAAGGCCAAGGCGAAGACAAGCAAGCGGCACGCGAGACTCTACATGCTGACCGGCCTTGCCCTTTTCGGCGGCGCTGCCACGCAACAGGTGGGACTGCAGACGACGACGGTGACGAATTCCAGCTTCATCACCGGTCTCTATGTCGTCTTCGTGCCGCTGATCGCCGTGTTCTTCCTGCGCCGTGCCCCGCATTGGATCATCTGGCCGGGCGCACTGATGGCCGTCGCGGGCATTTACCTGCTGTCCGGCGGTCATCTCTCGGCGCTGACGTCGGGCGATCTGCTGACCGTCGTCTGCGCCGTCTTCTGGTCGATCCAGATCACCCTTGCCGGCACGACGGTTTCCGAGACCGCAAGGCCGCTGGCGCTTTCCGCCACGCAATTCGCCGTCACCGCGGTCTGCGCGCTGGCAATTGCGGTCGCCGCCGAACCGATCAGTCTTTCCTCGGTATTGGCCGCAGCCCCGCAGATCCTCTATGTCGGCATCTTCTCCTCTGGCCTGGCCTTCGTGCTGCAGGTGATCGGCCAGCGCTACACGACGCCCTCGCAGGCGGCGATCTTCCTCTCTTCCGAAGCTCTCTTCGGCGCATCGCTCGCAGCGCTGCTGCTCGGTGAGTCGATGTCGGCCACGGGCTATACAGGTTGCGTGCTAATGTTTATCGCTATGCTTGTGGTCGAACTGGTGCCGAGCTTCACCCGCCGGGGCCTGCGGGCCGCCTGAACACGCGTCCAAATATGGGTGGATGGCCAATCCGAAAAAAAATTCACTGAACCGGAAAGACGCGTTCACGTTGCATTTTTGGCAAAATCTGCTCGAAATTTATATTGCAGACGATACAAAACGTTAATCATGCTCCTTCGGCGAAGGAAATTTTGCGTTTTTGCGCAAATTGGCTGTTGGCGGGAGTGTGCCCTGAACGACACGTTAAAAAACTTTTGCTTGCCAAAATCCCGGAAACGCCGCACTCTCGCCTCGTTCGGGCATTTTGCGAGCATGGGAAGTCCTTAAGTATTTGCGCGCCGGAAACGCTAATATTCCGGTCAGCCGGTTCCAAAAAAGGCAGGCGAAAGTCCTGTCTGGGGCAGGCCGAGGTAGAGGGGACCTTTTTCTCACATTTCAAGAATTGCCTGCCAACACCTCCCGCAAGGAGGCAATGCTATGATGCTGCCCGTGTGGATGGCGGGCAGAGAGAAAAGGACCTGACGCATGGCCGAGACTGGCACTGTAAAATTCTTCAATACCGACAAAGGCTTCGGCTTCATCAAGCCGGACCGGGGCGGCGCCGATATCTTCGTTCACATTTCTGCCGTTCAGGCTTCCGGCCTGGCCGGTCTGACGGAAAACCAGAAGGTAAGCTTCGACACGGAGCCGGATCGCCGCGGCAAGGGCCCCAAGGCCGTCAATCTGCAGATTGCGGGCTGAACCCTTAACAAGGCTGTCGAATTTCGAGTTGAAGCCCGGCAGCAATGCCGGGTTTTGTCATTCAGCCTTCGTTCAGCTAGCGAACGGTAGGACTAGCATCATCGAGAAAGGAACCGGGGTTCGGTTCCCGGGATTAGGACTCTCTGCTTATGAACAGGCTCGCAAAAACTCTTCTGCTGACGGCAACGGCCGCCGCACTTACCCTCTCCGCCATCGGCGAGGCATCGGCTCGCGATCGCCATTGGCGCCGCCACGGCGGCAACGATGCGCTTGTCGGCGGCGCTGTCGGCCTTGCGACCGGCCTGATCGTCGGCTCCGCCATCGCCAATGCCAATAACGGCCCCGTCTACGAAGAGCGCCGTTATATCGACCCGGCCTACGAGCCGGATTATTATGAGCCGGCACCAGTCTATCGCGCCCCACGCCGCGTCTATGTCGAAGAGCCGCGATATGTCGAGCAGCCGCGATACTACGCGCCGGCCCGCACGGCGGTGGAGCCCTGGTCGCCGCAATGGGAGCGTTACTGCTCCTATCGTTACCGCTCGTTCGATCCGCGCACGGGCACCTATATCGGTTATGACGGCCGCAGCCACTTCTGCACCGCCGGCTGAATGCTCGACTATCACTGATACAAAGCGCCGCTTCTCAGCGGCGCTTTTGCTTTTTGGATCCCTTCACCCGGCTTTCTTTTCCGAAGGCATCGGTCCCACCTCGGCATCAGGCTCGAAATCGGTCGAGACGCTGACGGTGCGCCATTCCCGGTCGGCTGCCATACGTGCTGCATCCGCCTTCTCGACGTTGCGCACCGCATCGCTGCCGAGCAACAGCCGGAACGGCGGCTCGTCGAGACCGGCAATGTGGATAATGACCGCAGCCGCTTTGGCAGGATCGCCGGGCTGACGGCCGTCATACTCACGCTGAAAGCGCGCGGTGGTGCCGACCGTTTCCGCATATTCCGCCCGCCCCTCGGCAAGCACCGTCGAAGCGCCGGCGAAATCCGTCCTGAAGCCGCCGGGCTCGAGCACCGTCACTTTGACGCCGAATGGCGAAACCTCCTTCGCCAGCACTTCGGAGAAGCCCTCGATGCCGAATTTTGCCGCCGAATAAGCGCCGCGGCCGGCAGGCCCGATACGCCCGCCGACGGAGGAGAACTGAATGATATGGCCCGCCCCCTGCCCCCGCATCAAGGCGATCACCGCCTTGCTCATGATGATCGTGCCGAACAGGTTGGTTTCGATCTGGGCGCGGAAATCGGCAAGGCTGGTATCCTCGATCGAGCCGACATTGCCATAGCCGGCATTGTTGACGAGCACGTCGATACGGCCGAACCTCTTGACGGCTGCCTCGACGGTTGCGGCCGCTGCCGCCTCGCTCGTCACGTCAAGCGCCAGCGTCAGCACCTGCCCGCCATAGCGATCGGAAAGATCGGCGAGCTGGGCGGGATTGCGTGCCGTCGCCACCAGATTGTCGCCGGAGGCCAGGACTGCCTCCGCCAGCGCCCGGCCGAGGCCGCGCGAACTCCCCGTAATCAACCAAACTTTCGACATCGGAAACCTCTTCTTCATTGGTTCCCGGCCCATGTATGTTCTATCGGTTCCAATCGAAAGAAGGCACCAACACGATCCATACGCACCTCGAGGTAACAAAGGTGGCCGGCGACACATTCGATTTCTGCAGCAACATGACGGATGAACAGGATGCGCGGGCGCGCGCCTTGATTGAGCGGGCGGCGGCGAAATGGCCGCTGCGCATACTGCACGTGCTCTCCGATGCCGGCGCGCCTTTACGTTTCTCGCGTCTGATGGAGCGGCTCGAGGGCATCAGTCAGAAAGTGCTGACGCAGACGCTGCGCACCCTCGAAAGCGACGGCCTCATCATCCGCACCCTCTATCCCGAGGTGCCGCCGCGGGTCGAGTATGAATTGACGCCGCTCGGCCGTGAGCTCCTCATGCAGGTCGCAACGCTCTGGCGATGGATCGTCGAGCGCCTCGGCGATTTCGATGCGCGCAACGCCGTAAAGCTCACGGCAACGAGTGTTTAAGCCGGAATGCGGATCGTCGCCCTCAAGCCTCCGAGCGGGCTGTCGCCGAGCGTGACGTTGCCGCCATGGCTGCGGGCAATGTCGCGGGCGATCGCAAGACCGAGCCCGGTGCCCGACGCATCGAGGTTGCGCGCCGCATCCAGCCGGAAGAACGGTTTGAACACGTCCTCGCGATTCTTCTCCGGAATGCCCGGCCCGTCATCGTCGAAAATAACAGTCAGCCATTTGGCGTTGTGCTTGGCTTCGATGTCGAGCCTATTGGCATAACGGCGCGCGTTGGAGGCCAGGTTGGTGACGAGACGCATGAAGGCGTTCGGCCTGACCGATATCTCGTCGTCGCCTTCGATCGAATAGGCGAATGTCTTGCCGTGCAGGGCGAAATCGGCTTCCAGTTTGGCGAAGATCTCGCTGAGCTTCAGCTCGCCGACATCCTCTTCGACCTCGCCGCGCGCGAAGGCCATATAAGCCTCCAGCATCGTCTGCATATCATTGACGTCATCATTCAGACCATGCAGGTCGGGATTGTCGCCGGCGAGCGCCAATTGCAGTTTGAAGCGGGTGAGGATGGTGCGCAGATCGTGGCTGACGCCGGAGAGCATCGCCGTGCGCTGCTCGATCTGCCGCTCGATGCGCTCGCGCATCAGAATGAAGGCAAGGCCGGCGCGCCGGACCTCGTCGGCGCCGCGCGGATAGAAATTGTCAGGCTTCTGCCCCTTGCCGAAGCTTTCCGCCGCCCGCGCCAGCATCAGGATCGGGCGTATCTGTCCCCGCAGGAAGAGGATCGAGATACCGATCAGCACCAGCGAGGTGCCGACCATCCAGACGATGAAGATATGAGTATTCGAGGCATAGGTCTGACTGCGTTTGGCCAGCACCCTGAGGATCTTGTTTTCCAGCTTGATGCGGATCTCGACCAGATTCGAGTTGCCGACCGTGTCGATCCAGAAGGGCCGGTGGATCTCGTCGTTGATCTCGTCGCTGAGGATGCCGTCAAGGATCGAGAAGAACGGCTTGACCCGCGGCGGCGGCAGGTCGCCGTCGGGCTCGATCGAGATTTGCAGGTTGAGCTGATCACGCGCGATGCGGATGATCTCGCTATAGTCCGAATTCTGCGGATAGGTCTCTACGATCTCGATGATCGCGGCGATGTCACGGGTGACGGCGAGCGACAGCCGCTCCGTCACCATCTGCCAGTGGCGCTCCATGAAGACGGCGGCGACGACGGATTGCAGGAGCACCATCGGGATGATGATGATCAGCAGCGAGCGTGCGTAAAGCCCGGTGGGCAATCGGCGCCGCAGCCAGCGGACGATCCAGCGCCAGCCCGCAGCAGGAGCGCGGTCTTCCCGCCGCAAGCTGTCCATTGTCGCCATCAGCCTCGGTCCTGGCCTTTCGGAGCATGGTGCCGGAAAGTGTGAACCGTCATCGGCATCATCTTCCGCTTCCTCAAATCTAATCGATGCTCAGCCGGTATCCGATGCCGCGCACTGTCTGCAGCCAGACGGGGTTGGCCGGATCCTCCTCGATCTTGCGCCTGAGCCGGTTGATCTGCACGTCGATCGTCCGCTCGCCGACCTCGGTGTCGTTGCCGATCAGTTCGTGCCGGGGGATCGTGTCGCCGGCGCGCCGCGCAAAGAGCAGCATGATTTCCTGCTCGCGGTCGGTGAGCCGGATCACCTCGCTGGCCTTCTTCAGCTCCTTGCGGGTCAAGGAGAAAGTATAGGGGCCGAACATGACCTGTTCGATCTTCAGCCCCTCACCGCCGGCGTTGCGGCGCAGGATGTTGTTGATGCGCAGCACCAGCTCGCGCGGATCGAAGGGCTTGGAGAGATAGTCGTCGGCGCCGGCCTCGAGGCCTTCGATGCGGTTGCCCGATTCCGCCAGCGCCGTCAGCATGATGATCGGCACGTTTTTGATGGCGCGAAGCCCGCGGGTGACGTCGATGCCGGATTCACCGGGCATCATCACATCCATGATGATGAGATCGAAATCGAGACCCGCAAGCTTGCGCTGCGCCTCGGCGCCGTCGGCCGCGACGGTGACGCGAAAACCGTTCTCCGCAAGATAACGATTGAGCAGCGCGCGGATGCGGGAGTCGTCGTCGACCACCAGCAGATGCGCCGCATCATCGGAAATACCTGTCTTGACCGCCATTCAATCCGCCTTCTTTCTGTCCCGCATGCCCCCGAGGAAGGCCTTCACCCCCTCCCGCACCTGCGCGGAGGCTCCTTCGAATGCCCGCTCAATGCGGCGCGATTGCGGCTCTGCAAGCGCAAGCGCCAGCTCGCGCCCCGATTTCGTCGGATAAAGCTTGCGCTGCCGCCGGTCCTCGGGCCCCGCCACCTGGCGAATATAGCCTGAATCGATCAGCTGTTTCAGCACCCTTGCAAGACTCTGCTTGGTGATCTTCAGCGTGTCGAGAAGATCGGCCACCGTCATGCCGGGATTGCGGTTGACGAAATGCACGACACGATGATGCGCCCGGCCGAAACCGCTCTTTTCGAGGATGGCGTCGGGATCGGAAACGAAGTCGCGATAAGCAAAGAAGAACAGCTCGATGATCTCGAAATCGATCGTCTCGGTATCTTCCATCGGCGTGGCCAGCGGCTCCGGCTTGCCCGCTTTCGAACCGGTCTGTCGTGACACTCGGCTTTCCTTTCTTTTCCCCGCACTGCGGGACATTTTCGCGGGGATAGGTCAGTTTATTGACTTAAATTTGCGTCGCTGCTGGCTTTCCGAACTCTGCGGCAGCCCCGCACGGAGTTTTCTCTGCTGGCATTTTCTTGGAACCAAGGCCCATCCGGCGCAACGCGCAATTTCCCCCTGCGTCTGTTGGATAAAACGTAATGGGGACAACAATCAACAGGCATGGCGCGTGAAGCGCCGGAGGTGTCAGGCCGATCGCCTGGCGCGGCAGCGGGATGATGGGCGGTTCGGCGCAGGCCGACTGCATTCTATCCGGCGGCGATCGCCACCGGATAAGCTCTTCACGTGATCGGTGCGGTCGGGCTACCTATGCGCCCGCGCCATTACCAGTCCGGCGAGCGTCGAGAGAATGCCGCCGCCGATCAGGCCGCCGATACCGTCGGCGATCAGCCCGGTCGCTGCGACGTCCCCGCCGACCATGCCGAGCAGCATGCCGCCGCCGACACCGCCGATCGCGCCGGCGATCGTACGGGCAACGACATTGATCGCATGCTGCTTCAAGGCGGCGCTGGCAGCGTTGCCGCCGATGGCACCGGCAATCAATTGGACGATGAACGGAAGTAGCGCTTCCATGATTTCCTCCTTGGCGATCTCCCCGATCGCCGTCATATGCCGAACCTTCGGCATATTAGTATTTTAGCATATTCAAAAACAAAAAGGAGAAAAATCAACCGATGCGGGATTAAGGCGGAGAGATCGACAGCGAACAAAAGCGATCAGTCGACGGCCTGCAGACTGCTGACAAAATCGGCCTACGCTTCTTTCGTCAACTCGGGCTTGTCCCGAGCATCTGCTTCCGTTTGAAATCGAGGTGTCATCAAACTAAAGGCGGCCCGTAGGCCGCCTTCGTTCAAATTCCGATCACGTCATTCATAGACATAGACGATCCGGCGCGTGCCGGGATCGACCAGCACGGGACGGTCGTTGATCCTGGTATAGCGGTATTCATAGTCGGGGATGGTCTGGAATGTGACATCACCCGGCACCTCCGCACCGACGACGACATCGCCGCCGAGCCGCACCGTCTCGGTTGGATTGGTTTCGATATAGGTGCGCACCGTCTCCGGCGGAGCGATGGTCTCGACAGCCCCGACCGGGCCGAGCAGTTCGTCGCCTGGCGCCGGCTGCGGATCAGCCGGGACGACGCTGGCGGTCGACTCGTAAGTGACGACGGGAACGCCGATTTCGGCGCGGTGCTGCTCGACGATCACCTGGTTGCCGCCATAATCCATCTGCAGATAATCGGCATAGACCCAGCCGCGCATGCCATTGACGTCGACGCGGCACCAGCGGCTGCCTTCGATGCAGCCATCGAGCACTGCGGTCGAGCCGCGGGTAGCAAGGCCGACTGTCGGATATTGCGGACCCGGACCTGCGCGGACGTTGAGGTCGTTGACCGTGGTCGCGACCATCTCCGCCTGCGCCAGACCGCCGGTCGCCAGGAGCACGGCTCCAGCCAGTAGGATGTTTCTCTTCAAGGTCATGTGAGCGTCTCCTTGGTTTCGATGGCCGGACAACGCGCGGCGTTCCACGATGTTCCCCTCGGCTGCGCCCGACAAATGGGCGGCCCCAGAGAGCCGCGTACAAGCATTTGAAAAATCTGGAAAAAACCTGTTTCAACCGCTACATGGGGATAGCGGAGAACCCCATAAATTTGTGTTGCAGCTTGTCTTTTTGCCGTGAAACAGCCCGCGCCAGCAGCAGATTTCGGCTGTCCTTGCCGCCGTTTCGAACTATACCTGAGCACCCGAGACACCAAGCGAGGCACTTATGGGCATGCTCCAGGCCGGCATCATTCCGGTGACACCTTTTCAGCAGAACTGCACGGTCTTCTTCGATCCCGACACCCAGGAAGGCGTCGTCGTCGATCCGGGTGGCGACGTACCGCTCATTCTCCAGGCGATCGAGAAAAGCGGCCTGACCATCAAGGAAATCTGGCTGACCCACGGCCACCTCGACCATGCCGGCGGCGCCAAAGAGTTGAAGGAAGCCCTCGGCGTCGACATCGTCGGCCCGCACCAGGACGACCTGCCGCTGTTAGAGCGCATCGAGACCCAGGCGGCGAACTACGGCATATCAGGATTGCGCAACGTCCTGCCCGACCGTTGGCTCAAGGATGGCGACAAGGTTTCGTTCGGCGCCCACGAGTTTGAGGTCTATCACGCACCCGGCCATGCCCCCGGCCATGTCATCTATTTCAATCGCGCCCAGAACTTCGCCCATCTCGGCGACGTGCTCTTCAACGGCTCGATCGGCCGCACCGACCTGCCGGGCGGCAATCATCAACAGCTGCTGGATTCGATCCGCGACAAAATCCTGCCGCTCGGCGACGAGGTCGGCTTCATCTGCGGCCACGGCCCTGGCAGCCGCATCGGCGATGAACGGCGCAGCAATCCGTTTCTGCAGGAGATCAGAGCGCGTGACGGCTCGGATGCGGGCAAATCGGGGGAAGATAAAAGGCTCTAAGGCTCACATCATCTTCTGGCCGTTCGGCACCGGCCGCTCGACCGCGGCGAGCACGATCGCGCCGTTCTCATCCGCAAATCCCAGCGTCAGCACTTCCGAGCGGAACGGCCCGATCTGGCGTGGCGGGAAGTTGACTACGCCAAGGACCTGCCGGCCGATCAGCCTTTCCGTCGTATAATGCTCGGTGATTTGCGCCGAGGATTTTTTCATGCCGATGTCGGGGCCGAAATCGATGACCAGCTTGAACGCCGGTTTGCGCGCTTCCGGAAAGGGACTGGCCTCGACGACCGTGCCGACACGGATGTCGACACGATCGAAATCGGCGTAGGTGATCTCTTCGGCCATAAGGGGCTCCGTCAGCCGGCCAGTTCCTCGGCCCGCTTGCGCGCTGCCGCGAGTGCCTTATCGAACAAAGGCTGCATGCCGTTTTCGGCCATCAGCACCGCCAACGCCGCCGCCGTCGTGCCGCCCGGAGAAGTCACGTTCTGCCGCAGCCGCGAAGCATCGTCGGGGGACTGGTGCAAGAGTTCACCAGCCCCCGCGACAGTTTCCCGCGCAAGACGCATGGCGAGGTCCGCCTGCAGGCCGAGCTTACGGCCCGCCTCCGCCATACATTCGACGAGATAGAAGACATAGGCCGGGCCACTGCCGGAAAGCGCCGTCACGGCATCGATATCGGCTTCCGCAGGCACCCATTCGACCGGGCCGGAGACGCGCAGAAGCGAATGGACGCGCTCACGCTGCTGATCGCTGACCGCTGAATTGGCATAGGCCCCGGTGACGCCACGGCCGACCATGGCCGGCGTGTTCGGCATGGCCCGTACCATGGCGGCTTTCCCGAGATGCTTTTCGAGAAAACCGAGCGTCTTGCCGGCAGCGACCGAGACGACGACCGTCTCCGGCCCGACAGCGCTTTTCACCGCCGGCAACACCGCATCCATCACCTGCGGCTTCACCGCAAGGAACAAGACTCCTGCCTTCAACGCTGCCGGAAGCGCCGCGACATGGGTCGCTCCCGCCTCGCCGATCGTCGCCAGCATCGCCGGCGACGGGCCGGGATCGACGACGATGACGGCCGAGCCCGGAACGCCGCTCTTCAGCCAGCCGGAGAGCATCGCGCCGCCCATATTGCCGGCGCCGATCAGAACGACGGGATGCTTCGAGGAGAAAGCCTTGGCTGGCATCTTATGCCTCGCCGACCGTTTCGAACAGCACGGCTTCCATTGCCTTGGCCGCATCCATGCCGGACCAGACGACGAACTGGAAAGCCTGGAAATAGGCCTCGCACGTGTCGAGCGCGCTGGAAAGCAGCACCTCCACCTGGCGGTTGGTCGGCTCGGCGCCGCCGGCAAGCAGCAGCGACTGCCTGAAGATGACGACGTCTTCCTGGCGCCAGAGGTCGAAATGCCCCATCAACACCTGCCCGTTGATCGCCGAGAGCAGCTTGACCACCTCGTTGACCCGGATGTCGGGGACCTTGATATCGAAGGCGCAGCCAAGATGCAGCGCCTCGAATTCCTCCATCCAGGAGAAGGAGACATGATAGTCCGCCCAGCGCCCCTCGACCGTCATCGCGATCTCGTCCTCGCCGGACCGTTCGAACGACCAGTCATTGTTGGAGGCCACGTACTCGATCATATCGACCGGGTTCGACTGACGCTCGACTTCCAATTCCATCAGGTTCATGCAGCACCTTCTTGACCGGAATGAATGCGACCTAACTTCGTGTACGAACACAAGAAAGACACACGCAAATACCGGAAACTACCACCGGATGATCGTTGAACCGCTACCAGACTTAACGCAGATAACCTGCCCGGAGCTTACCAAGTCGCTTCGAATCATCATTTAAAATCAGTGTATAATGACCCTTGCCACCTGCCAGCCCCCTGAGCGGAAAATAGGGCGCGGCCACTGTGGAAAGCACTTCGAAACTCAATTCAGAAGGGAGAATAAGCGACTCTGCGTATTGGCTTTTTTGGCAGTGTCCACAGGTGGAAAACTCACCTGAATTTTTTGTGACAGACACGGCATGGGGCAATGAGGCCATGCCGCGTCTCGCTTTCTGTCGGAACTCAGTGGCCTTCGCCGGCAAGCCTTGCTTCCAACGCCGCGATGCGGGCGGCGAGCGCCTCGTTTTCGTCGCGTGCCTTGATCGCCATCTCGCGCACGGCCTCGAATTCCTCGCGCTTGACGACGTCCATGCTGTTCAGCCAACGCTCGGCCTGGGCGTTGAAAGCCGTCTCGATCTCCTTGCGGACTCCCTGGGCAGCACCTGCCGCGTCGGTCATCAGCTTGGCGAACTCATCCATGATGCGGTTCGTTCCGGTCGTCATGGCGTTTTTCTCCCTTCGGATGCGGTGAATTCGACCCTTCCGGGCCTCGAAGATTGAGGTAGGGCTTCGCCATCGGCGATGCAAGCGCTTTGCACGGGATAGTCCTCGCCGGACCGGGCTGCGAAAGCGAGATCACGAACAATGGACTTGACCGTCCGGGATCGCAGCGGCATGTTCCGCCGACTTCAACGGATGGGAAAACCTTGCCGATAGCCGCCGATCTCCTTGCCATCATGCCTTTCCCGGACATCGATCCGATCGCCTTTTCGATCGGTCCGCTGGCGATTCACTGGTACGGTCTCGCCTATGTCGCCGGCATTCTGCTCGGCTGGGCCTATGCCCGCCGCATCGCCGCCAACGACAGTCTCTGGCCCGGCAACGCGTCGCCGATATCAAGGGTGCAGCTCGACGATTTCATCGTCTGGGCAGCCCTCGGCGTCGTACTCGGCGGTCGCCTCGGCTATATTTTCTTCTATGATCTCGCAGCCGTCCTGCATGATCCCGTGCGTGCGGTTCAGATCTGGAACGGCGGCATGTCGTTCCATGGCGGCCTGGCCGGCACGACGATCGCCATGATCCTCTTTGCCCGCCGCCACGCCATTCCGATCTGGAGCCTGTTCGACATCGTCGCCACGGTCGTTCCCTTCGGACTGTTCTTCGGCCGCATCGCCAATTTCATCAATGGCGAACTCTGGGGCCGGTTGACCGACGTGCCCTGGGCCGTGGTCTTCCCGACCGGCGGTCCGTTCGCCCGTCACCCGAGCCAGCTCTACGAGGCCGGCCTCGAAGGCATCGTCCTGCTTCTGGTTCTGGCCGCCCTCGTCTACGGCATGCGCGCGCTGAAAAGCCCCGGCTTCGTCACCGGCGTCTTCGTCTGCGGCTATGCGCTGTCGCGCATCTTCGTCGAATTCTTCCGCGAGCCCGACGCCCAGCTCGGCTACCTCCTCGGCACCACCTGGCTGACCATGGGCATGGTTCTCTCCTCGCCGATGATCCTGCTCGGCCTCTGGGCGATGCTGCGTGCCCGTCGCCAGGCTGCGCTGCAGCTCTGACACGGCGGATAAACGACATGAACACCGCTCTCGGCGAAAAGATCAAGGCGATCATCCAGGCCAACGGCCCGATCAGCGTCACCGATTATTTCTCGCTCTGCCTCGCCGATCCCGAACATGGCTATTACCGCACCCGCGAGCCCTTCGGCCGTTCCGGCGACTTCGTCACCGCGCCGGAGGTCAGCCAGATCTTCGGCGAAATGATCGGCGTCTTCATCGTCCATGCCTGGCAGCGCCACGGCACGCCGGCGGATGTGCGCCTCGTCGAGATCGGGCCCGGCCGCGGTACGATGATGGCGGACATGCTGCGCGTCATCGCTCGCATCGCCCCGCCGCTTTTCGACACCATGAGCGTGCATCTTGTCGAAACCAGCGAGCGTCTGCGCGACGTCCAGAGCCAGACGCTCGAAGCCTATGGCGAGAGAATCGCCTGGCACGACGGCTTCGACGAAGTCCCGCCCGGCTTCACCCTGATCGCCGCCAATGAATTGTTCGACGCGATCCCGATCCGCCAGTTTGTCCGCACGCAGACAGGCTTCCGCGAGCGCATGGTCGGGCTCGACGCCGACGGCGAGCTGACCTTCGCAGCCGGTGTCGCCGGCCTCGATCCCGCGCTGCTTCCCGAACCGGTGCAGAACCTGCCACTCGGCACGCTCTTCGAGATTTCCCCTGCCCGCCAGGCGGTGATGATGGCGATCTGCGAGCGGCTTCGCGCCTTCAGCGGCACGGCGCTGGTCATCGACTACGGCCATCTCGTCACCGGTTTCGGCGATACGCTGCAGGCGGTGCGCATGCATGAATTCGACCCGCCGCTTGCCCATCCCGGCGAAGCCGATCTGACGAGCCATGTCGATTTCCAGCAGCTCGCCGAAACGGCGCTGACATCAGGCCTGCATCTGAACGGCGCCCTGCACCAGGGCGACTTTCTGACCGGCCTCGGCATTCTCGAGCGCGCCGCCGCTCTCGGGCGCGACCGCGAACCACAGACGCAGCAGGTCATCCAGACGGCGGTCGACAGGCTTGCCGGCGCCGGTGAAGGCCGGATGGGCGAACTCTTCAAGGTCATGGCCGTCTCGCACCCGGCCGTCGATCTCATGCCCTTTCGTCCGGTGGATTGACAGGGCGCACGCGGCTGAGCCAACATCCCCGCGAACAGCAACTTGAAGCGCGCCGCCGATGCGATGCGCTCGGGACAATAACAAACCTCTCGAAAAGCCCGGAATCACAGATGCAGGACGCGGCCTCTCCCGCACCGATCGAAAGCGCGCTGCTGAACGAGGCGGCCGGCGCCGCCATCCGCCACGGTTATTTCACCCGCGCCGGCGGTGTTTCCGAAGGGATCTATCGCGGTCTCAATGTCGGCCTCGGCTCCAGCGACGAGCGTGGCAAGGTGATGGAAAACCGCCGCCGCGTCGCCGCCTGGTTCGATCTGCCGATCGAGCGGCTGGCAACCGTTCATCAGGTGCATTCTCCCGATGTCGTGACGATCGGCGCCGACTATGACGGCGCTCGCCCCGATGCCGATGCGATGGTGACGGCAGTCCCCGGCATTGTGCTTGGCGTGCTGGCCGCCGATTGCGGCCCCATCCTCTTCGTCGATCCCGAAAATCGCGTCATCGGCGCGGCCCATGCCGGCTGGAAGGGTGCGCTGACCGGCGTGCTCGAAAACACTGTCGCGGCCATGGAAGCCCTGGGTGCCGACCGCGGCAGTATACTGGCCTGCCTCGGCCCCTCGATCAGCCAGGAGAGTTACGAAGTCGGACCGGAATTCGTCGATCGCTTCATCGCCGAAAATCCCGATTACGAGCGCTTCTTCATGCCTTCGGCAACGCCGGGCCACGCTATGTTCGATCTGCCGGCACTGACCATCGACAGGCTGACCCGGGCCGGCGTTCGGGCCGAAGGCCTCGGCCTCTGCACCTATCCGGACAGCGAGCGCTTCTTTTCCTATCGCCGGACGACACATCGCAAGGAGCCGGACTACGGCCGCCAGATTTCAGCGATATCAATCAGGGAGACTTGAGCAGAATGGCACTGCACTTCGAAAAGGCCGAGTTCGCAAGCCGACTTGCGCGCCTCACCGAGAAGATGAAGGAAGAAAAGCTCGACGCCCTGCTGCTCTTCGCCCAGGAAAGCATGTACTGGCTGACCGGCTACGACACCTTCGGCTACTGCTTCTTCCAGACGCTCATCGTCAAGAGCGACGGCACCATGGCGCTGATCACCCGCTCGGCCGATCTTCGCCAGGCCAAGCACACATCGATCCTTGAGGACATCCATATCTGGGTCGACAGGGTCAATGCCGATCCGACGCTCGACCTGAAGAACCTGTTGGTCGAGATGGATCTGCTCGGCGCCCGCATCGGCGTCGAATATGATACGCACGGTATGACCGGCCGCGTCGCCCGCCTGCTCGACGCGCAGTTGACCACCTTCGGCCAGATCGTCGACGCCTCCTATCTCGTCAGCCGTCTTCGCCTGATCAAGAGCCCGACCGAGGTCGCCTATGTCGAACGGGCTGCAGACCTCGCCGACGACGCGCTCGACGCCGCGATCCGGCTGACGAAACCAGGCGCCGACGAGGCCGACATCCTCGCCGCCATGCAGGGAGCGATTTTTTCCGGCGGCGGTGACTATCCCGCCAACGAGTTCATCATCGGTTCCGCGGCCGACGCGCTGCTCTGCCGCTACAAGGCCGGCCGCCGCAAGCTCGACGCCAATGACCAGCTGACGCTCGAATGGGCCGGCGCCTACGCGCATTATCATGCCGCCATGATGCGCACGATCGTCATCGGCGAGCCGCTGCAACGCCATCGCGAGCTCTACAATGCCTGCCGCGAAACCATCGAAGCGATCGAGACCGTGCTGAAGCCCGGCCACACCTTCGGCGACGTCTTCGATATGCATGCCAGGATCATCGACGAGCGCGGCCTCGCCCGCCACCGGCTGAATGCCTGCGGTTATTCGCTCGGCGCCCGCTTCTCGCCCTCCTGGATGGAGCATCAGATGTTCCATGTCGGCAATCCGCAGCCGATCGAGCCGAACATGTCGCTCTTCGTGCACATGATCATTGCCGATTCCGATACGGGAACCGCGATGACGCTCGGACAGACCTATCTGACGACGGCGGATGCGCCGCGCGCACTGTCTCGTCATCCGCTCGATTTTATCGGCCTTTGAAGCCCGGGATTGACGGATGAGAATCCGGAATTGACAGACGACCATCCCCGCCCGCATAAATTCGGGCGGGCTGATGCGATTGTGGGAAGGACGGATCACGGGATGACGCGAGCTGCGACTGTGCCCACGCTCCTGTTCGTCATGGCCCTGCTCACCGCCTGCAATACCACCGACGCGCTGACGCCGCAGGTCGGCATCGGCGAATCCTCCGGAGGCGCGCCGTCAAGCCCGGTGACCCAGCGTGAGGCCGAAGGTTTGGCGGGCACACGTCAACCGGTTTTCGCCGCAGGCTCGCAGCCGAATGGCTATCATCCGGCCTATAATCAATCGCAGGGAACCTATCGGCCGGGCAGCGGCGCCCCGCCGACAACGATGCAGGAACAGGCCGACGCCCTGTCGAGGAACAGCACCTCGCCCGCCGCCTCCGCCCCGATCGAGGGACAGGCGCTGCCGCCGGCGGCCGCCGGTGCCGGGTCTCAGGCACAGTCCGGCCAGACGCTCGACGCACAGCCGCAACAGACCGCCGCCCTCACGCCCGGCGCCTCTTCCGCCCGCGGCAATACCGTGCGCTTCCTGCCGATCATCGGCGCGCCGGTGCAGGCCGTCACGCCGCTTTCGCGCCAGCTCGGCGCCGAGGCGCGGGCGCACGGCCTTTCCATCAAGAGCTCGAACGATGCGAGCAGCGACTACATCCTCAAAGGCTATCTCTCCGCCTTCAGCGACGACGGCAAAGTCACCGTGGTCTATGTCTGGGACATTCTCGACAGCGGCGGCGCCCGCCTGCACCGCATCCAGGGGCAGGAAAGCGTGCCGACGGCCGCGGCCGATCCCTGGGCGGGCGTTCCGGCTTCGGTGATGCAGCAGATTGCCTCGAAAACCATGGCGGAATTCACCTCCTGGCGGCAGACACAGGGCGGTTAGTCACAAACTTTTTGCAAATATCAAAGCCTGTGGCGCCTTTGCCCTTGCATTCACGGGGAAGCTGACTAAAAAGCGCGGCTATCAGCGCATAACAGGCGGACCAACATGAAGGTTTTCGCAGGCAATTCGAACCGGCAACTCGCCGAAGCGATCTGCAACTATCTCAACGTTCCCTTGGGGAAAGCCAGTGTCCGAAGGTTTGCCGATCAGGAAATCTTCGTGGAAATCCAGGAAAACGTTCGCGGCGAGGACGTTTTCCTCGTGCAGCCCACGTCCTATCCTGCCAACGACCATTTGATGGAACTGCTGATCATGATCGACGCCATGCGTCGTTCGTCGGCCCGCCGCATCACGGCCGTCCTTCCCTATTTCGGCTATGCCCGCCAGGACCGCCGCGCCTCCGGCCGTACACCGATCTCGGCCAAGCTCGTCTCGAACCTGATCACTGAAGCTGGCGCCGACCGCGTCATGACGCTCGATCTCCACGCCGGTCAGATCCAGGGCTTCTTCGATATCCCGACAGACAATCTTTACGCGCTGCCGGTCCTGACGCGCGACATCAAGAGCCACTATGACCTCAGCAACGTCATGGTCGTCTCGCCTGACGTCGGCGGCGTCGTTCGCGCCCGCGCGCTCGCCAAGCGGCTGGACTGTCTTCTGTCGATCGTCGACAAGCGTCGCGACCGGCCGGGTGAATCCGAAGTCATGAACATCATCGGCGACGTCACCGGCAAGGACTGCCTGCTGATCGACGATATCGTCGATTCCGGCGGCACGCTCTGCAATGCGGCCGATGCGCTGCTCGCCAAGGGCGCCTCCAGCGTCACCGCTTATATCACCCACGGCGTGCTGTCGGGCGGCGCCGTCACCCGTGTCACCTCGTCCAAGCTGCGCGAACTTGTTATCACCGACTCGATCCAGCCGACGACGGCCGTGCAGTCCGCCCATAATATCCGCGTCGTGACGACCGCTCCGCTGATCGGCGAAGCCATCAGCCGTACGAGCCAGGAAGAATCCGTCTCCAGCCTGTTCGACTGAAATGAGCCGGCATTCGACCGGCTCTTTCAATTTCTGCATCAGATGGACCAGGCTATTACCACGCATGCTCACCGAGCAGCATGAATTGCTGGAAACGAAAGCCCAGAATAAACCGTCGTTCCGATCGTCTGGCGAAGCTTGTCACGTAAGGCGCAATTCCGTTCTCTACTCGGCGTCCTCCTCGGCCTTGTGCCGAGGATCTGCTGCCCTATCGACCGACGGCAGATGTTCGGGACAAGCCCGAACATGACGAAAGAGGGGTTTGCTGATTTTGTCGGCAGTCTGAGGCCGACTTTGTGCCGGCTTTTTTGTGGTCAAAAAGCTGAGGCCGGCACAAGGCCGGCCTCTTTTCTTTCCTATCCCGATTGATAACGCTCAAGGCTGCTGCGGCGGCGCAGGCACCGCGTCCTGGCCCTGATCCGGTTCCTGCTCCTGGTCTGGCTCCAGCCCCTGATCTTGATCTTGATCCAGACCGTCCGCTTCCTTGACCACCTGTCCGTTGACGGCGATCGCGCCGTCGCGGCTGATGCTGATGTCCCAGCGCGAGCGTCCGTCCGCATCGGTCTTGGCGAAACCCTTCACCATCATGATGCCGAAGGAAACCTGGTTGAGATCGGGATCGGTCTTGGCGAGTTCCTGAACCGCGGCGATCGTCTTGTCGAGATCCCGGGCAAGGATCGTCGCCTCCATCGAATAATCCTTCTCGGTATCGACGCGACCTTCGATCTTGCCCGTCATGTCGACGTCATAGACACCCGACTTGGCGCTGATCTTCGGAAATTCGACGGCGAGCCGGCCGTCACGGAAGAGCTTCTTCGCCATTTCCTCGCCGCTCTTTTCCGGCGCTTCATCCTTGAAATCCACCGCCATCAAGGCGTCGCCAAGGCTGGCGAAGTCCAGATTCGGAACGGCGAGCTGCAGATCGAAGCTGGTCGGCATGAAAGCCGAATAGTTCGGCGGCATCAGCGGGGTGTCGAGGCTGATGTCTTGCGCGTTCATACCGAAGCCGAAACGCATGGCGTCGCTCGGCCCGTCCATGGCCACGTTATAGCCGAACTGCTTGACGCCGCCATTGCCCACCTGGGTGCTGACGGTCAGATTGCTAACTCCGATCGTCTCGCTGAACGAGGCAAGAAGCGGAAAGGCTTCCTTGAGGATTCCCTTCACCTTGGCGCTGTTTTCGGGGCTCAACTCCTTCTCGTCGGCATGATCGAGAATGAAGAAGATTATCTCGCGGATCTGCTTGGCCGGCAGGCCATTCACCTTGGCCTCGACGTCGATCGAATCGGCACGGATTTCGACAGGCGGCATTTGCGCGCCGGAAACCCGCTCGATGAAATTCGAAGCCGAGCCGCTTCCCACGAGGTCAATGCGTCCGTTGCCGCCCGCGCTGTCCGTCGAACTCAGCTTCTGATCCATGCTGGCGAAGCTGGCAATGACTTCCTCGGTCTCAGACTTGCTGGTGAGCTTGATGTCCTTGGCCGTGGAGGTGCCGGAGCGCAAATAGCTGATCGCCGGATCGAAGACGCCGGTATAGACAAGCGAAGCGATGGAGTAGGAGAAATCCGTCGGCTTTTGGTCGGGACCTTTGAAATGGCCTGAGACCTCGAACTTGTTGTCGCCTTCGATATTCCAGAGCCCGCTGTCGAGGGGGGTGACGAATGTCGAGAACGGTGTCAGTCCCTTGATGGCGAATTTCGACGGATCGGCTTTGGAAAGCAGCTTCGCCAGATCGTAGATGACCTCGTAGCGTGTGCCCGCCGGCTTGACAGCGATCAAGCCGCTCTTTGCCAGATCCTCGGGAAGCAGCTTCGTCAGATTATCTCTGAGCGTATTGGCGCCGTTCTGGTTGATCTCGACACCCTGGGCGGTGGTGACAAGGCAAAGTGCCAGCAAGCTCGTTGCCGTGACAAGTTTGGGACGCATAGTCAAATTTCTCCTCAGCCGCTTTTTGAATGCGGCATCCAAAGAGGGGAAGCCCTGAGATGTCAACCTAGGCCGTAACGGGGAACGGTGATTTTGTTGCGCTTCCGGCCGCTCATTTCGGCGCAAAGACGAAGTTCGGCTCTCGGACACCTCGTAGGGCTTGCCGCTCGGTGCCCGACGACCGCTACGATGCAAGGCATGGCCTCGGTTTGGCGGACCGTCTATACCCTCGAAAACAGCCTGAATCCGCAACTTGCGTTTCCGAGCGACTTATAATATAGGCCACCGGTCCGTGTAGACACCCTTGGAGGCAACGCGGATGAGGATGGGGAAACCCGCCTCCGGTTCGACGGAACAAGGCTTTTGCCCGCCGACGAACTCTCCAAATAACCTCGAAAGGAATAGCCATGAGCCAGGAAACTTACGAGCTCAAGGCCGAGGCGCGCGAACGGGTTGGTAAGGGGTCCGCCCGTGAACTTCGCCGCAACGGTTTGATCCCCGCTGTCATCTATGGTGACAAGCAGGCCCCCATTGCCATCGCTCTCAACACCAATGAGGTGACGAAGCGCATTCATGCCGGTGGTTTCATGACCACCGTGGCAACGATCGAAGTCGACGGCAAGAAGTACAAGGTTCTGCCGAAGGACTATCAGCTCGATCCGGTCCGCGATTTCACGATGCATGTCGACTTCCTGCGCGTCTCCGGCAACACCCAGGTGAGCGTCGAAATCCCCGTTCACTTCATCAATGAAGAGAAGTCCCAGGGGCTCAAGGTCGGCGGCGTTCTGAACATCGTTCGCCACGAAGTCGAAGTTCATTGCCCGGCCGACGCGATCCCGGAATTCTTCAACGTTGACCTCAGCGGCAAGAAGATCGGCGACAGTATCCATATTTCGGAACTCACCCTGCCGAAGGGCGTGACCCCGGTCATCGACCGCGACTTCACGATCGCGACCATCATTGCCCCGGCTGCCGGCGTCGACGAGACCGCCGCTGAAGGCGAAGCCGAAGCCTGATCGCTTCGACCAAGTTGTAAAGCATACGGCCCGCTTTCCCGTGAAGTGGCCCCTGAAAGGTTGTCGTCCAACTTTCAGGAGCCAGTTCACTGGGAAAGCGGGCTTTTCATTGCCCGGAAAGACCTCCGTTTCTGCAAATTTAATATATTCGTGAAAGCATGCCCCGTCAGCTGTGAAGAAGCCGGCCCGAAGGCGCGACAGCAAATATGGCCGGTCTGGGGGAGTAGACGGAACCATGAACAATTCCGTTGAGAACAGGTTTTTTGGGATTGTTTGCGGAGCGCTGCTTGTTTTTGTCGCTCCTCTCTTTGTTCTCTTTCTTTTTCTTTCCTCGGAGCGAGCCGACAAGGAAATACGCGACCATATCTCGGTTCTTCTTGTCGCCAATGCCCAGGCGCTGGCAAAGCCCCTCTGGGACCTCGATGAAGAAAGCGTCACCCAGATCAGCGCGACGGTCGTTTCCCAGGGCGCCATCGTCAAGGTCGAAGTGCGCGACCAGTCAGGCCAGCTCGACGTCAGCCAGTCCACCATTCCGCGCTCCTTCGACGGCAAGCTCGTGCAGGTGTCGCGCGCCATCATCTACAACACCATCGATGGCCCGAAGAATCTCGGCAGCATCAGCGTCTACTATCCCGCCCTCGGCCTGTTTTCCGGCCTGAAGCAGGAAGAGGTCGTCTTCATTTCGATCTTCATCTTCGCGGTTTTGACCGTTTTCGGCACCGCGCTGATCGGCAACCGCTTCTTCGTCATCCAGCCGCTGATGCGGCTGACGGCGGCGATCGAGGCGACCCGCCAGCTCGGCTCCCGCCATCACGTCGACTGGCAGTCGAACGACGAGATGGGACGGCTTGCCCGCAGCTTCAACGAGATGCAGACCAAGCTCGAAAGCGAGGAGAAGGAGCTGAAGCTCGCCCATCGCCGCGCCACCGATATCTACAATCTCACCCCCGCTATGCTCTTCTCGCTCGACGAGGAAGACCGCATTACTGCCGTCAGCGACTATTGGCTGCTAGCCACCGGCTATGATCGCGCCGCCGTCATCGGCCGCAACTTCGCCGATCTCGTCACGGCAAATACCCGCGACAAGTTCGTCAAGCGCCGCCGGGCCGAAAGCGGTATGGCGGTTACCGTTAAGTTCGTCTGCCTGGACGGCCGCACCATGGACGTCCTTATCATGGAATCGGAAGCCGGCGCCGGCGCTCACGATCGCCTTTCACTGTCGGTCATGACCGATGTGACCGAGCTCAAGGCCTCCGAGGATCGCAACCATCGTCAGGCAATCACCGATCACCTGACCGGGCTTCTCAATCGCCAGGGTTTCGAAGCCGTGCTCGACAGCAAGATCGCCGCGGCAGACGCCGCCGGCCAGGAACTCGCCTGCCTCTTCGTCGATCTCGACCGCTTCAAGTGGATCAACGACAATATGGGCCATGCCGCCGGCGACAGGGCACTGATCGAGCTGGTTGCGCGCCTGAAGACCCATCTTGCTCCCTCCGACGAGGCGGCTCGTCTCGGCGGCGACGAATTCGCCATCCTGCTGCCGGCGAAGGACGCCGAAAAGCGCGCCAAGGCGATGTGCGAGCAGATTGCCTCGATCTTCGAAACGCCATTTGCCCCAGACATGCATCTGAGCGCTTCGATCGGCATCGCCATCTACCCGCATCATGCCGCGGCCGCATCCGAACTGCTGCAGAAATCCGACATGGCGATGTATGCCAAGAAACGCGACGGCAAGAATGGCGCGCAACTCTTCGACAACGCCATGCTCGACCGCGCCCGCAGCCGCGCCGAAATCGAGGCCAATATCGAAGCCGGACTTGCCGAGAACTGGTTCGAGGCCTTCCTGCAGCCGATCGTCAACTTGAACGGCCGCGGTATTGCCGGTTTTGAAGCGCTGATGCGCCTCAACCATCCGCAGAAGGGCTTGATGCCGCCGGCCGAGATCATCAGCGTCGCCGAGGAGACAGGAAAAATCGTCCGCGTCGGCAATGTCATCATGGAAAGGGCGATCGCCCATCTCGCCAAGATTTCCCGCATATCCGGCATGCAGGATACCTATCTCGCCATCAATTTCTCGCCGCTGCAGTTCGAGCCGGCTCTGCCGGCCCGGCTTGCCGCCATTGTCGGTCGCCACGGCATCCGCCCCGAGCGCATCGTCGTCGAAATCACCGAAGCCGTGCTGATGCACGACAACCCTGAGATCCGCATGATCGTCACGGAGCTTCGCCGCTTCGGCTGCCGCATCGCGCTCGACGATTTCGGCACCGGCTATTCGTCGCTCAGCTACCTCAACCGCTTCCCTGTCGATATCATCAAGATCGACCAGTCCTTCACCCGCGCGATCAACGACGGCGACGATGACGTCCGCCAGAAGAGCCGCATGCTGATCGAAGGCATCACCACGCTATCCCACAAAATGAACTGCACCGTCATCGCCGAGGGCATCGAGACCGAAGAGGAATGCCGCACGCTCCACCAGATGGGGCTGGACTATGGCCAGGGCTACCTCTTCCATCGCCCGCAGCACGCAGCCAAGCTCATCGAGGAACTGATGGCCCCGCAATCGGCCGTCGCGCGCGCCTCGTAAACGAAGAACGAAGGAGATGATCCGATGAAAAAGCTCCTGCTTCTCGCATGCCTGGCGCTGCCCTGCGCCGCCCATGCGCAGACAATCAATTTCACGACCGAGGATTACGCCCCCTTCAACTATCGCGAAGGCAAGGAGATCAAGGGCGCGACTGTCGAGCAGGTCGAAAAGGTGATGGCCGCGATCGGCGTCGACTATACGATCGAGGTCTTGCCCTGGGCGCGCGCTTTCGGCCTCGCCCGCACGGCGCCGATGACCTGCGTTTTCGCCACCGCCCACAACAGCGCCCGCGACCCGCTGTTCAAATGGATCGAGCCGCTGCTGATCGACCGCAATATCCTGATCACCCGCAGGGGCTCGGGCGTCACCGCCGGCAATCTCGACGAGGCGAAGAAATATACGGTCGGCACCCAGCGGGAGGATTACACCGAGACGATCCTGAAGGAGAAGGGCTTCCCCAAGCTCGATGTTGCCAGCGACTTCAACGCGACGCTGCGCAAGCTGCTGAGCGGCCGCATTGACATGATGCCGATCTCCGAACTCTATTACGACAAGCTGAAGGCCGATCAGCCGGTGGAGATGGTGACCGTTCTCTCGGCCCAGCCGATGGGCATTGCCTGCGAAAAGAGCTTTCCGGACGATCTGCGCGCCAAGATGCAGGCCGCCCTCGACAAGCTGATCGCCGATGGCGACCAGCAAAAGATCTTCCTGAAATACGGCATGAACCTGTCGGACTGATGCTGCCCTTTCCGCTTGACATTGCGCGGTTTTCCGGGTGGTGAACAGCGGGAAAGCTTAAGCGAGGAAGACAGGCCATGCTGATCATCGCGGGTCTCGGCAATCCCGGCGCCAAATACGCCGGCAACCGTCACAATATCGGCTTCATGGCCGTTGACGCCATCCATCGGCGCCACAGCTTTTCGCCCTGGTCGAAAAAGTTCAGGGGCGAGATCGCCGAAGGCGAACTCGCCGGCGAGAAGGTGCTGCTGATCAAGCCCCAGACCTATATGAACCTCTCCGGCGAGGCCGTCGGCGAGGCGATGCGCTTTTACAAGCTCCAGCCCGCCGACCTTGTCGCAATCTATGACGAGCTCGACCTTCCCGCTGGCAAGGCGCGGCTGAAGACCGGCGGCGGCCATGGCGGCCACAACGGCATCAGGTCGCTGGACGCCCATTGCGGCAAGGAATACCGGCGCCTGCGCCTCGGCATCGGCCATCCCGGCGTCAAGGAAATGGTGCAGAACCATGTGCTCGGCGATTTCGCCAAGGCCGACAGGGACTGGCTGGAACCGCTGCTCGACACGCTCGCCGACAATGCCGAGATGCTGGTGCGGAACGAGGATTCGCAGCTGATGAACAAGATCGCGCTGGCGCTCGGCGGCCAGGCCGAGGAGGAAAAACCGCGCCGAGAAAGCAAGGATGGCGAAAAGAAGCCGGCCGGCCAGTCGCATATCCGCCAGGCCCGCAGCAACAATCAGCCGAAACTCCCCGCCACCGGGCCGATGGCCGAGATGCTGAAGAAGATGTTCGGCAATAAGGGGGAATGAGGCCGGTGCCGGACCATGATTTCGCCATCCGCCCCGCAACTGCCGGCGATCTTCCGGGACTGGCCGTCCTCTACCGCCATTTGAACCCGACGGATCCCGTTCTTGACACGGCCATGGCAGAAGAGCGCTTCTCCGCCATCCTCGCCCATCCCGGCATGACCGTCTTCATTGCCTTTGCCGGCGATGTCGCCGCCGCCACCGCCACGCAGATCGTCGTGCCGAACCTGACGCGGGGCGGCGCCTCCTATGCGCTCATCGAAAACGTCGTCACCCACGCCGACCACCGTCGTCAGGGTTATGCCGGCGCCGTCATCGGCCATGCGGTGGAGCAAGCCTGGAAGGCCGGCTGTTACAAGGTGATGCTGCTGACCGGCTCCAAAAATCCTGCGACGCTTCGCTTCTACGAGAATTGCGGCTTCATCCAGGACAAGACCGGCTATCAGATCCGCCGAGCCTGAGCCCGGCTATTCCTCGGGCTCGGTCGTGAACATCAACGGAAAGCCCATCTCCTTGGCAAGATCGATGCCCTCCTTGGCCTTGGTCTCGGCAATGTCTTTGGCGCAGACCACGACCACGCAGGAACCGAGCTTGTGCGCCGTCATCATCACCCGATAGCCGGTCTCCTCGCTCATGCGGAAGACAACCTTCAGGATCACGATGACGAATTCGCGCGGCGTATAATCGTCGTTGACGAGGATGACCTTGTAGAGCTTCGGCTTGTCCAGCTTCGGCTTCACCTTGGTCTTCGGTTTCAGGGCAACGTCGTTGTCACTCATCGGAAATTCTACCGGTTGATGACATGAGAAAGCAGAAAAATATCCGCGGTAATATATTGCACCCCCGGTACGGCAGTTCAATGACGGATATCACTCCGCCGATAGCAGCAAGCAAGCCCGCCCGGCACTTTCGACGATCGCGGCGGCCTTTCTGTCGAAGGTCGCGAATATTTCGCCGCCAAGCCTGCGGCCTTCGAAGACGATGACGCCATCGGCGAAATCCCCGCCGGCATCGAGGAAGGACAACCCAGCCTCGATAGCTGCTCTGTCGTAGACGACCTTCCTGTCCGATATCAGCAGCCGGATGGTCGCTGATATCTCGGAGGCGCTCTTGCGATAAATCCGGCCGACGACCCAGGCGAACTCGCAAAATGTCAGGCTGGAAACGAACAGCCTTTCGGCCTCGCGCATCAATATCCTTGCACGTTCCGTTTGCTTCGGGTTGTCGTCCACGGCCGCCCGCACAAGCACATTCGTATCAACGATCATCGCCGCTGCCGACCTCGCCTGCCCAGCCTGCTCTTATGGCCTCGTCGATCTCCTCGAGCGTCGCATGGATATTCTCGTTGTTCCTGAGGCTTCCGAAGAAGCTTTCGATCGAGCCGGCGACCGGCGGCGTTTTTACCGCAGCGACCTCGACTTTGCCACCAGGCAGGAGATCGACATCGATCTTGTCGCCGGGCCTGATCCCGAGGTGCTGAAGCACCTCCTTTTTCAGGGTGACTTGCCCCTTTGCCGTCACTGTCAGGGTCGCCATGTTCGATATGTCCTTTTTTCTGAAGGTAAGGCTAAATCGCCTTACCTTCAAGCCGGGCGCCATTGCTTTTTCAATTCATACCGCGAACCCTTGACCCGAGCCGACCATTCCCGCATAGGCAGGGCAAAGTTACCAATAGATATGGATCAAGCCATGGGCTTCAAATGCGGCATCGTCGGTCTGCCGAACGTCGGCAAATCGACCCTCTTTAACGCGCTCACCAAGACGGCGGCGGCACAGGCGGCGAATTATCCCTTCTGCACCATCGAGCCGAATACCGGCGAAGTCGCCGTACCTGATCCGCGCATGCGCAAGCTTGCCGACATCGCCAAGTCCAAGGAATTGATCCCGACCCGCATCTCCTTCGTCGATATCGCCGGCCTGGTGCGCGGCGCCTCGAAAGGTGAAGGCCTCGGCAACCAGTTCCTCGCCAATATCCGCGAAGTCGACGCGATCGTGCATGTGCTGCGCTGCTTCGAAGACAGCGACATTACCCACGTGGAAGGCCGCATCAATCCCGTCGCCGATGCCGAGACGATCGAGACCGAGCTGATGCTCGCCGACCTCGAAAGCCTGGAACGCCGCACCGAGCAGACGCGCAAGCGCGCCACCGGCAAGGACAAGGAGTCGATGGCGATGCTGCCGATCATGGAAGCGTCGCTGAAGCTGCTCAACGAGGGCAAGCCGGTGCGCACGCTGCTGTCGACGCTCGATGCCGAGGAGATCGCCATCCTCAAGGGCCTCAACCTCCTGACGTCGCAGCCGGTGCTCTATGTCTGCAACGTCGCCGAGGCCGAGGCTTCGACCGGCAATGAATTCACCGAGGCCGTCGCCGCCATGGCCCGGGAACAGGGTGCCGAAACCGTCGTCATCTCGGCGGCGATAGAGGCTGAGGTCGCCCAGCTTCCCGAGGATGAGGCCAAGGAATTCCTTTCCGCCCTCGACCTTGACGAGGCCGGCCTCGACCGGCTGATCCGCGCCGGCTACAAGCTGCTCCACCTCATCACCTATTTCACCGTCGGCCCGAAGGAAACGCGCGCCTGGACGATCGAGCGCGGCACCAAGGCGCCGCAGGCCGCCGGCGTCATCCATTCGGATTTCGAGCGCGGCTTCATTCGCGCCAACACCATCGCCTATGACGACTACATCAAATTCAACGGCGAAGTCGGTGCCAAGGATGCCGGCAAGGCGCGCGACGAAGGCAAGGAATACGTCGTCCAGGACGGCGACGTCATCCACTTCCGCTTCAACACCTAAATAAAAGAGCGCTGCCGCCTTAACCCGGCGGCAGCCTGTTTGCGATGGCCGGCGGCAGCGCCTTGAGCACCAGCCGCCGAAGCGGCATCCAGCCGGTGCCGATGATCAATACGATCGCTCCGACAATAATCAGCGTCGTGAAGATATAGGTGTCGACCGTGGCGCTCCCCTGCCGGAAGACGCTGAAGATCGCGACGCCGAGCGACAGCAGCCCTGAAGTCACGAAGGCGCGCCGGTCGATGATGAGACCGATCAACATCAGCGCCGCAACCGTCGCGACGACGACAGGTGTCCGCGACGACATATTCGCGACATCGAAGATGCGGACGTCTGCCCCGAAAGACAGCAGGGAAACGGTGCTGTAGAGCAGTGCCGGCGCGGCGCCGAGGTGCAGCCAGAAGGCAATATCCGAACGCGTCGTCCGACGCAGCCGGTCGCCGAGATCGAAATAAAGCGCCATCGCAAACAGTCCGAGCGCGCAGACGAGGGCAACCTGCGCCAGCACGATGGGATGATCGAGGAAAAATGCCGGATTGCCGCTTGCCCACTGTATCACGCGCAAAAGCAGGGTGAGGACGAAGGCAAGCACCGACATGATAGAGAGCGCCAGCGAAAGCGGTACGCGGTAGCGGGCATAATAGGCGCCGAGAATGATCGGGAAACCGGCGACGAACTGCGTCGCCTCCGCTCCGAAGGATGTAGCGGTCGGTGTCCACGGCGGGAAGAATCGCGACATCAGCAGGCAGGTCCAGCAGAACAGCGCGATCGCCAGGCTGACGGCCGGCAGAGCGAGCCGCTGGCGGCGCACCAGGATTTCCGAAAGGACGATGATCGCGGGCAGCACGGCATAAAGTGCAGAAAGCCCCCAGAGGCCGCCGAGCGCCACGACGACGCCGATGGTGATCAGCACGTCGTGAAACCCGCGCACGAAACGCGGCGTCTCCGTGTCCGACCAAGCCGGTCCGTCGGCGGCTGTCGGCTGCGGCTCGACAACCGCCACGCCGCGCTCAGTCAGGAAAGGCAGAAGCCGCCCGCCCGCCTCCGGCGAAATCAGCCCCTGGCGCGCCGCCTCGTCGAGTATCGACTTCAGTTCCGTCATGCCGGTTTATCTCCCCGGAATCATTGAGCCCGCGCGGATGCTATTGTAAGCACTAGAGCATGATGCCGAAAAGTGTGAACGGTTTTCGGGCGACATCATGCTCTAACTCTTTAATGTAGAACAGGATTCAGATTTTTAGGCCGATTCGACCTAAAATCATCCTGTTCTAGGCGCTGCATATGACGGAGGAGCGAATGTCGGCAGAAAAGCTTTCCTTCGAGGATTTTGAGCCCGGTCGCCGCTTTCCCCTCGGCCCGAAGCTGGTGAGCGCCGGGGAAATCGTCGAATTCGCCAGCGAATTCGATCCGCAGCCGATGCATCTCGACGAGGCTGCCGGCCGCGCCAGCATTCTCGGCGGTCTTGCCGCCTCCGGCTGGCATACGTCCGCGATGCTGATGCGCATGATGGCCGACAGCTACATCCTGAACGCGCTCTGCGAGGGTGCGCCCGGCATCGATCTGATGGAATGGCGAAAGCCGGTGCTTTCAGGCGACACGCTGCAGGGTCACTCGACCGTGCTTGAAGCCCGGCCGATGCGCTCGCGCCCCGGCATCGGCATTGCCAAGTTCCGCCACGAAGTGGAAAATCAGCGCGGCGAACTCGTTTGTCTCTCGGAGAACTCGGTCATGATCCGCATGCGCCCTGCCCCAGGCATCAGCATGAGTCCGGAGAGTACAGCATGAGAATGTCCGAACTTTACGCCGTCGGCGAAAAGGCCGAGATCGGCAGCTACATCTTCACCGAGGAAAACATCATCCACTTCGCGACGCGCTACGATCCGCAGCGTTTTCACGTCGACAAGGAAGCCGCCAAAGAAACCCTGTTCGGTGGACTGTGCGCTTCGGGCTGGCACACCACCGCCGCCTGGATGCGCACCTTCCTCGCCTTCTGGAAACGTCAGAGCGTCGCCCTCGCGCAGAGAGGGCTGGCGGCACCGAACCTCGGCCCTTCGCCGGGTTTCCAGAAACTGCAGTGGCTGCGGCCGATCTTCCCAGGCGACGTCGTGACCTACTCCGTCGCCCTCCTCTCCAGCCGGCCGCTCGCGTCGCGGCCGGGCTGGCACCTCAACACCATCCTCTGCGAAGGCGTCAATCAGAACGGCGATCCCGTCATGCGCTTCGAAAGCGGCGTCCTCGAGTACGACTGAGGCCGCCAGCAGCGAGGGCGGGCTCAGTGTCCGGAAAATTCGACCAGCGTGTGCACGCTGACGCCGAGTTCCTCCAGTTTCCGGCGGCCGCCGAGATCGGGCAGATCAATGACGAAGCAGGCGCCGACCACCTCCGCGCCGATCTGACGCAGCAGCTTCGTAGCCCCGACAGCCGTGCCGCCGGTGGCGATCAGATCGTCGACCAGGATCACCTTTTCGCCGGGCTCGATCGCATCGCGATGCATCTCCATCTCGTCCACGCCATATTCCAGGCTGTAGGCGATACGAACGGTGTCATGCGGCAGCTTGCCCTTCTTCCGGATCGGCACGAAGCCCGAGGAAAGCTGATGCGCCACAGCGCCGCCGAGAATGAAACCGCGCGCCTCCATGCCGGCGATCTTGTCGATCTTCGTTCCCGCATAGGGCTGCACGAGCTCATCGACCGCCCTGCGGAAGGCGCGGGGATTGCCGAGCAGCGTGGTGATGTCACGGAAAATGATTCCGGGCTTCGGATAGTCGGGGATGGAGCGGATGCTGGCTGCGAGCTCCGACGTCGTATTGTCCATGGAAAGTCCATATCTGCGAGGGCATGAAACGGCCGCACCCTACTGCATAATTCCTCAAATCGAAATCGATTTAGGGATAAAATTATCCGGCAGTTCAAGGCGCTACGCGCCCTTTGCGCGTCAGAAAGGACGTGGCGTCGCTGAGACGCATGAGGCTGGGCGCACAAGCGGCTTTCGGAGATGATGCGTCAGCGAGCCAATGGAATCGCCGGCAACAAAAAAGGCGGCCCGTGAGCCGCCTTTCGAATTCGGACAAGGAAGGCTCAATGCTCCTTGTTGGCGTAGACCGAGCGCTTCGTGAGGTAGATCAGCACGCTGAAGATCGCCAGGAAGATCATCACCATGAAGCCGGTGCGCTTGCGCTCCTCCAGATGCGGCTCGGCGGCCCACATCAGGAAAGCGGTGACGTCCTTGGCATACTGGTCGACGGTCGCCGGTGCGCCGTCGTCATAGGTGACCTGGCCATCGGAGAGCGGCTTCGGCATGGCGAGGACGGCGGCAGCATTGAAGTAAGGGTTGTAATGTCCACCCTGCGGCACCTGGAAACCCGCCGGCGGCTCTTCATAGCCGGTCAGCAACGAATAGATATAGTCGGGGCCGCTTTCCTGATACTGCGTGAAGATGTCGACAACGAACTGCGGAAAGCCGCGGGTGACGGCGCGGGCCTTGGCGATCAGCGAGAAATCGGGCGGAGCCGCGCCATTGTTGGAAGCGGCCGCGGCTTCAGCATTCGGGAAAGGCGACGGGAAGTAATCGGAAGGCACGGCCTTGCGGGTAAACATCTCGCCGCTCGCGTCAGGACCGTCCTGAACCTCATAATTCGCAGCGAAAGCCTTCACCTGTGCTTCGGAATAGCCGAGTTCGCCGAGCGTGCGGAAAGGCACGAGCGTCATCGAATGACAGGCAGCACAGACTTCCGTGTAGACCTTGAGGCCACGCTGGAGCTGGCCCTTGTCGTAATGGCCGAAGGGACCGGCGAAAGACCATTCCTCCTCCTTCGGATGCTTCAGCGGATAATGCGGCGTCTCACCTTCCGCGTGATGGGCCGGAGCCGCACCGTTGGCGGGCGCCTCCTCGGCCAGAGCCGCGCCGCTGAGACCGGCAACGACAGCGAGCGAGAGAATGCTTGCAACAAGCGTTTTCATGTTTCTGTTCCCTTCCGTCGCGCGCTTACGCATTGGCCGCTGCACTGGCGGCAGCTGTCTTGTTGCGCTTCTCGAGCACCGCTTCGGTGATCGAGTTCGGTATGCGGCGCGGCGTCTCGACGAGGCCGAGCACCGGCATGGCAACCAGGAAGAAGGCGAAGTAGAGGAGCGTGCAGATCTGCGAAACGATCACGAAGCTGCCTTCCGCCGGCTGTGAGCCGAGCCAGCCGAGGACGATCGCGTTGATCACAAACAGCCAGAAGAACAGCTTGTACCAGGGACGGTAGACCGCCGAGCGAACCTTCGACGTATCGAGCCAGGGCAGGAAGAACAGCACGATGATCGCGCCGAACATCACCAGCACGCCGCCGAGCTTGGAGTCGATCGGGCCGATGTTGAAGGTGATCGAACGCAGCATCGCGTAGAACGGCAGGAAGTACCATTCCGGAACGATGTGCGCCGGCGTCTTCAACGGGTCGGCCGGGATGTAGTTGTCGGCATGGCCGAGGAAGTTCGGCATGTAGAAGACGAAATAGGCATAGACCAGCAGGAAGACCGAAACGCCGAGCGCATCCTTCATCGTCGCATAGGGCGTGAAGCGCACGGTATCGGTCTTGGTTTTGACCTCGACACCCGTCGGGTTCGTCTGGCCGGTGACGTGCAGCGCCCAGATGTGCAGGACGACGACGCCGGCGATCATGAAGGGCAGCAGGTAGTGCAGCGAGAAGAAGCGGTTCAGCGTCGGCTGTTCGACGGCAAAGCCGCCGAGCAGGAACTGCTGGAGCGATTCACCGATCATCGGGAAGGCCGAGAAGAAGCCGGTGATGACGGTCGCGCCCCAGAAGGACATCTGGCCCCAGGGCAGGACGTAGCCCATGAAGCCGGTCGCCATCATCAGCAGGTAGATGACCACGCCGAGGATCCAGAGGATTTCGCGCGGCGCCTTGTAGGAACCGTAATAGAGGCCGCGGGCGATATGCAGGTAGACGGCGACGAAGAAGAAGGATGCGCCGTTGGCATGCAGGTAGCGCAGCAGCCAGCCGTGGTTGACGTCGCGCATGATCTTTTCAACGGAATTGAAGGCGATCGCGGTGTCGGCGGTGTAATGCATGGCGAGCACGATGCCCGTCAGGATCTGCACGACCAGCATGACGGAGAGCATGGCGCCGAACGTATAGGCATAGTTCAGGTTTCTCGGAACCGGATATGCCACGAAGCTGTCATAGACCATGCGCGGCAGCGGCAGGCGCGCATCGACCCATTTTTCGAAGCCGGTTGATGGTTCGTAGCTGGAATGGCCACTCATGAATCAGTCTCCCCTCAACCGATCTTGATTTTGGTATCGGACACAAATGAAAAGGTCGGAATCGCCAGGTTCTCGGGCGCAGGACCCTTCCGGATGCGGCCGGCCGTATCGTAGACCGAGCCATGGCAGGGACAGAACCAACCATTGTATTCGCCGGCCTGGCCGAGCGGAACGCAACCGAGATGGGTGCAGGTACCGACCATGACGATCCAGTTTTCCTTGCCTTCGCCGCCAGAGCGGTCGACGCCTGTTGCCTGAGCGTCGGCAGGAAGGTTTGCGTTGCGGGCCACCGGATCCTTGAGATCGCCGAGCGGAACATCGGCTGCGGCTTTTACTTCTTCCGGCGTGCGGTTGCGGATGAAGATCGGCTTGCCGCGCCATTTCACCGTCAAAGACATGCCGGGCTCGAGGCTTGCGACATCGACTTCGATGGAAGCCAGCGCCAGCGTCGAGGCGTCCGGGCGCATCTGATCGATGAACGGCCACGCAACCGCAGCGGCGCCGACAGCGCCAGCCATACCGGTGGTGAGATAAAGGAAATCACGGCGAGTGGGCTCTGTCGAAGCCCCGCTTGTCGTTTCGTGTTCGCTCACGGCTTAACCATCCTCTGCGCAATTATCGCGGAATTCCGCCCTGCCCCCTCTACCAACGAATCCCTCTGGACACAATTCGGCCATAGATTCCCCGGCAATCCGGCGCGTTCTAAGCTTGATCGCAAATTATGTCCAGCCTTGACAAGGGGATGAGGGCACAATGTCGCGGGAAATTTCGGATGAATTTTTTAAGTCAAATACGAGCTTGCCGGCATGCTGCATTGCAACAAAAAAGCCGCCGTGATAGGCGCAGTCGCAATCACGCCAGCGAGCCGGACCGAAGCGGATGAGAGACACGATTTTTTGCGTATTCAGCGTCCTCACGACCCTGGTGCTGGCCATCGTCTCATTGCGGTATGTCACCGATTTTTATCTGCTTTCCTTCTTTTTCAGCTTCCAGCTCCATCTGGCAGCGGCCGCGGCGCTCGCCTCCCTCGCGGCCCTGCTTGTCAAGCGCCATTGGTACGGCCTGCTGACGCTCGGCATATCACTGGCTCTTGCCGTCCATGGCATCGTGATGACCCGTGAATTTGTCCAGCCCGCCGTCGATGGAAACCGCCCGGTTCTTTTCCGGCTGATGTCCTTCAATATCGAAAACGATAATTTCGCAAACGGTGCCGCGATCGCCGACATGGCGATTGCCTCAGGCGCCGATGTCGTCAACATCCTCGAGGCCGAGCCGGTTCTGTCGGAACTGCCGCGGCTTCTGAAAACCTATCCCTATTATGTCGGCTGCGGCATCGGCATGCAGGAATGCGATACGCTGGTCCTGTCGAAGCGCCCGCTCATCGAGCCGCGCATCCGCAGTCTCGGCCTGCTGTGGCGCAACCGGCTGACGATCTCGACGGTTGATTTCGACGGTCGCAAAGTCAATTTCCTGACCGCGCATCTGACCAAACCCTATTATGACGAGTTCTACGGTCTGGAGCTCGAGGATCTCGCCGCGATCGCCCCCACCCTGCCGGGACCGCTGGTGCTGGCCGGCGATTTCAACTCCTCTATCCTGACGCCGGGCGTTCAGGACCTTTTGCGCAGAGAAGGCTTCGCCACCGTGTCGCTGGAACCCGCAACCTGGCCGATCGCCGCCGGCGCCTTCGGCATTCCGATCGACCACGTCTTTGCGAGGGCGCCCCTGCGGCTGAAATCGGTCCGCCGCATCGCCGACAGCTACGGATCAAATCATTTTGGCCTCATGGCGGAATTCGCCATCGCCCCCTGAGCCGAGATCCTCGTCCGCCGCGAGGAAGCCGCCGGACTGGCGCGCCCAGAGTTCGGCATAGAGCCCGCCTTGGCGAAGCAGTTCATCGTGGCTGCCCTCCTCAATGATCCGGCCGCGATCGACGACGATCAGCCGGTCGAGCGCAGCGATCGTCGACAGCCGGTGGGCGATCGCAAGCACGGTCTTGCCCTCCATGATCCGATGGAGATTGGACTGGATCGCTTCCTCCACTTCCGAATCGAGCGCCGACGTCGCTTCGTCGAGAACCAGAATCGGAGCGTCCTTCAGCATCACCCGGGCAATGGCAATGCGCTGCCGCTGGCCGCCCGACAATTTGACGCCGCGCTCGCCGACATGCGCGTCGAAGCCTCTGCGGCCCTGCTGATCCTGCAGGCGGACGATGAAGTCGATGGCTTCAGCGCGCCGGGCCGCCTCGACCAGCCGCTCCTCGCCGGCATCCGGCCGGCCGAACAGGATATTGTCGCGCACCGAACGATGCAGCAGCGACGTATCCTGGCTGACGACGCCGATCTGCGTCCGGAGCGATTCCTGCGTCACGGCCGATATATCCTGGCCGTCGATGAGGATGCGACCCTCTTGGAGGTCGTAGAGGCGCAGCAGCAGGTTCATCAGCGTCGATTTTCCAGCGCCCGAACGGCCGACGATCCCGACCTTCTCGCCGGGGCGGATGGTCAGCGAGAAATTGTCGACGGCCGGCTCCTGCCCCTTGCCGTAGCGGAAGGAAACATTGTCGAAACGAATGCCGGGCCGGCGGATCACCAGGCTCTGCGCATCGGCGCGATCGACAAGCCCGAGCGGCTGGGAGATCAGCTCGGCGGCATTCTGGATGGTGCCGAGATTGCGCATGATGCCGTTGAACTGCGTCATCAGCCGCCCGAGCAGGAAATTCAGCCGGAGCACCAGCGCCAGCGAGAATGCCACCGCGCCGGCGCTGACCAGGCCGCGCAGCCAGAGATCGACGCTCAAGCCGGCCATCGTCACGATCATCAGGCCGGAAAGCAACGCCATCGAGGCCCTGACGCCGGTGATGAATCGCGTGAAGCGCAGCACCGTATCCTGATAGATATCGAAACCCTGGCGCATGTAGCGGTCGCTCTCTTCGTCGCGGGCAAACAGCTTCAGCGTCTGCATATTGCTATAGGAGTCGACCATCCGGCCGTTCAGCATCGATCCGGCTTCCGCCGTCTCGCGGGAATGATGGCGGATCCGCGGGACGAAGTGACGGGCAAGCAGGCTGAAGGCGCCGAGCCAGAACAGCACGACGGCGGCGAGCGAAAAATCCAGCCGGGCGACGAGTACAAGCGTCGTCACGGCGTAAATTCCGACGAACCAGACGCTTTCCATCAGCGAGGTCACGAGATCCCCGGTTGCCTGGCCGGCTGACCAGACCTTGGTGACGATGCGTCCGGAGAAATCGCTCTGGAAGAAGGACAATGATTGTCTTGAGACGTGGAGATAAGATTGCCAACGTGCTAGATTGTAGAAGCCCGGCGTGATCACCTGCTGATCGACGAGGGCAATCAGAAAGGCGACGACGAAGCGCACGAGCCCGATGAGAGCGAGCATGCCGAACAGCTCGCCGCCATGGGCCGCAAGAAGACCGCTCCAGCCGGCGCCGGGCGTAATGCTGGCGAGAATATCGACGAGGCGTCCGACGAACCAGAAAAGTGCGGCTTCGATTGCCGCCGATGCGCCGCCGAGTATGAGCATGGCGACGAACGGCATCCTCGTCTGGCCGATATAGAACCAGATGAAGCCGAGCGTTGTCTGCGGCGGCTGAAGGTTGGCGCGCGGGCGGAACGGATCGATCCAGGTCTCGAACAGGCGGAAGATGGGTCGCAAGAACATGGAAGCGATATAGGCGGATTGTGGGGAGCGGCAAAGGGAATGAAAAGCGGACGCAATCTTATATTTTTGTAATGATCGGTAACATCGGCGGCATCGCCATTGATTGCCCGCCGATCGGTCACAATCTGACGATAGGATCGCGCTTCAACGGAGGGAAGGCCATGGAAACGAAAATGCTCGATGCGCATATTCCGCTTCCGCTCGCAGCAAGGTTGGATGCCCTGGCCGCCGACCTGGCGCTGCCGCGCGACGTGATCGTCGCCGAAGCCATCACCACATGGCTCGACAGCGAGGAACGCCGCCGCATCGCCACGCTGCGCACGCTCGCGGCCGCCAACACCATCGTCGTCGTCGAACACGACCGGGTGATCGACTGGGCCGACAGCCTTTGAAACGGAGGGCATGCGCGGTATCGTCGCCAGTGGGCATCAATTCTCGCCGAGAATAGCGACAATATCTCGCCGGCCGTGCAGAACGCGCAAGATCGTAACCAATTCATTTTCTACAGTATAATAAGCGCGAATATCCTCGAAACCCGGGACGGGCCACGATCTTATGCCTGCCAGTCTTGAATTGCCGAATGCCTTGGGCGTGCCGGAATTCGGATATTCGAGAAGACGCACGAAAGACTGCTCGGCGGCCTGCAGAAACCGCAGACCGAGTTCCTCTCCGCCATGCTCCGCAAGATAGGAGAGCTGCAACAGCATGTCGTCTCGAGCTGCCGGTTTGACGGCAAGCTTCATGGCGACTTCTTCTTGCTCCGCGCTGCCAACAACTGTGCGGCTTCTTTTCTCAGGTCACTCCAGAATGCGGGCGTTGCTTCAACCGCATCACCCGATGCCAGGCCCTCAAGCAGCAAAGCCTCGAGGCGCGCCTCGTTTTCGCGCTCCTGCGCATCCCGAACGAGGCCCCGGAAATATTCACTGACATTGCCATAGCCCTTGCTGGCCATCTGGCTTTCGACAAAAGCCTTGAGGCTGTCAGGCAATGAGATCGTCACGGTCGCCATAAACAAAATTCCCAGCTGAGATCAGGAAATGTACCATAGGTTCTTAACTGTTCTCAACTGTTACGAAGCCCTCCCCGCTTTTGCGGGAAGGGCCGATCGTTATTCCGCCGCCTCTTCCGCTTCCTCGGTGTGATCGGAGAGGAAGCCGCCGGACTGGCGGTTCCAGAGGTCGGCGTAGACGCCGCCGCTCTCGATCAGTTCGCCGTGCGAGCCGGCCTCGATGATCCGGCCCTTGTCGAGCACGATCAGCCGGTCCATTTCCGTCAGCGTCGACAGCCGGTGGGCGATCGCGATCACCGTCTTGCCCTCCATCAGAGCGAAGAGGTTTTCCTGGATCGCCGCCTCGACTTCTGAATCGAGCGCCGAGGTCGCCTCATCGAGCACCAGGATCGGCGCGTCCTTCAGGAAGACACGGGCGATCGCGATGCGCTGCCGCTGGCCGCCGGACAATTTGACACCGCGTTCGCCGACCTGCGCGTCGAGCCCCTGGCGCCCCTGCATGTCGACAAGCCCTTCGATGAACTCCCAGGCATTGGCGCGTTTGGCAGCCTCTATCACTTCGGAGTCCGTCGCCTCCGGCCGGCCATAGGCGATGTTGTCGCGGATCGAGCGATGCAGCAGCGAGGTATCCTGCGTCACCACCCCGATCAGCGAGCGCAGGCTTTCCTGCGAGACGCCTGATATATCCTGGCCGTCGATAGTGATGCGACCGCCCTCCAGATCGTAGAAGCGCAGCAGCAGGTTCATCAGCGTCGTCTTGCCGGCGCCGGAGCGCCCGACGAGACCGACCTTCTCGCCCGCCTTGATGTCGAGCGACAGGTTGTCGATGACGCCCTTGCTCTTGCCGTAATGGAAGCGGATGCGCTCGTAGTGGATCGCACCCTTCTTCGCCGTCATCGAAGGCGCGCCCGGCTTGTCGACGATGTCGTGCTGTTTGCTCATCATCTCCATGCCGTCATAGACCGTGCCGATATTCTCGAACAGCGCCGAGACTTCCCACATGATCCATTGCGACATGCCGTTGACACGCATGGCAAGACCGATGGCGATGGCGATCGCGCCGACCGAGATCGCCCCGTTCAGCCAGAACCAGATCGACAGGCTGGAGACGACGAAGAGCGCGACGCAGTTGTTCAGGTAGACGCTGATGTGGAACAGCGTCACCTTGCGCATCTGCCTGTGCACGGTCTGCAGGAACTCGTCCATGCCCTCCTTGGCATAGACCTCCTCGCGGCCCGCATGCGAAAACAGCTTGACGGTGGCGATGTTCGTGTAGCTGTCGACCACGCGTCCCGTCATCATCGAGCGTGCATCCGCCTGTTGCGCCGCTATCTTGCGAAGCTGCGGCACGAAATAAGAGACGATGCTGACATAGACGGCGAGCCAGACGAGGATCGGGATCATCAGCCGCCAGTCGGCGGCCGCAATCACGATGATCATCGTCAGGAAATAGCTGACGACGTAGACGAAGACGTCGAGGATCTTCATCACCGTTTCGCGCACGGCAAGCGAGGTCTGCATCACCTTTGTCGCGACACGCCCGGCAAACTCGTTGGCGAAGAACGTCATGCTGTGGCGCAGCAGGAAGCGGTGCATCTGCCAGCGGGCGCTCATCGGATAATTGCCGAGCAGCATCTGGTGCATGATGAGGGAATCGAGGCCGGCCGCTAGCGGCAAGCCGACCAGCACCAGCACCGCCATCCAGAACAGCCTGTGGCCCTCCGTCTGCAGGAAGGTGGCGCGGTCGGCATTGGTCAGCCAGTCGACGATGTCGCCGAGAAACTGGAAGAGCGCCACTTCGCCGACGGCGATCGACGCCGTCAGCAACGCCATCAGGCCGAGCCAGGGTGCTGCCGGTTTGCTGTAATGCCAGCAAAAGGCGAAAAGACCTTTGGGCGGAGCGACAGGCTCCTCGCTCGGAAAGGGATTGAGTCGCTGTTCGAACCAGCCAAACATGAAATTGCTCCGAAACATCAGCGTCTCGGCTCCCGGCTTCGCGCCACCTGAGCGCACTGCAAGCACATATGGGAACCGAACGTTCAAGGGGCGAGGCTGAAACAGCCGCACAATGGATCAAAAGGGGGATTTCAGGAAGAAATGCGCGCTAACGGCGCCATGTCGCCTTGATCGGCATCACGGCGGGAAAGCGCATAATGAGCAAAATATTCATGTCGGCCCTCCCTGCTGGCGATTGAAGACGGTGCATGGATAACGCGAAAATCGCGAAATTTCCAGCCCCATAATGGCGTAAATTGAACGTTTCCGGGCCAAAATGCGCCCTGTTGCGGCAAAATGCCGGTTGCTTTAGGTGTCTCGCATCCCGACGAAACAAACGGCGCATGATGACCGACCTCAGACTGGCACTCTACCAGCCGGATATTCCCGGCAATACCGGCACGATCCTGCGTCTTGCCGCCTGCCTCGGCTTCGCGGTCGATCTGATAGAACCCGCCGGCTTCGACGTTTCCGATCGCAACCTGAAAAGATCGGGAATGGATTATATCGCCGCCGCCGCGCTGACCCGCCATGTCAGTTGGGATCGGTTCGAAGCGTGGCGCGCCACGACCGGCCGCCGCCTGATCCTCGCTTCAACCAAGGCGGCGGATCGCTACACCGACTTCACCTTCCGTTCAGACGATATTCTGCTTCTCGGCCGGGAAAGCGCCGGCGTCCCGGACCATGTGCATGAAAGGGCCGATGCCCGTATCCTGATCCCGATGGTCGAAGGCCAGCGCTCGATCAACGTCGCCGTCTCGGCCGCGATGATCGTCGGCGAAGCGATGCGCCAGACCGTCTGGGCTTGAGCGACAGCGGCCTTCGCGGAATGGCCGAAGCCCCGGAATGTGTCGGAAATTGACATTGCCAATCCGCCAGATTGGCCTATATTTATTAGCCGGGCAATCAAAAATGTCGCATGACGGCTGCGATTTCAATAGCTTGGAGAGGCATCACTCGGGCCTGGGTCTCGCCAACAGATGAAGGAAGAATAAAAACAAGAAAATGGATTCCACGGTCATCATGATCAACCTGTTCGGCGCCGTCGCATTGCTGCTGTTCGGCCTCGCGCAGGTCAAGGACGGCGTATCCAGGGCCTTCGGCGCCCGGCTCAGAACGGGACTTGCGACCGGCACGCGCGGCGGCTTTCGGTCCTTCGTGTCAGGCCTGGTTGCGACCGTCGCTCTGCAGAGCTCCACGGCAACGGCGTTGATGACCGCCTCCTTCGTCGAGCGTGATCTGATCAGGCCGCGCATGGCGCAGATCGTCCTGCTCGGCGCCAATGTCGGCACCGCCATCACTGCCTGGATCGTCGCCACGGGGATTGAATGGCTCTCCCCGCTTCTAATCCTGACCGGCATTGCGCTCTACCGCGGCCGCTCCAGCGCCCGTCAGGGCGGTGGCGCAGCGCTGATTGGCATTGGGCTGATGCTGCTGTCCCTGCATCTCCTCGGCCTTGCAACGGAACCGATGCGGACCTCACCCGCCCTTGCCGCATTCATCGGCCTGCTGAACGGCGCCCTGCCCGTAGCGCTGCTGTTTTCGGCGGCCCTTGCCTTCCTTTCCTCGTCAAGCCTGGCCGTCGTGGTACTCATCCTGTCGCTCGCCTCGGCCGGGCTTATCTCTGCCGAACTCGTCATCGTGCTGGTGCTCGGCGCCAATCTCGGCGGCGCAATCCCGCCTGTCGTAGCGACATTGGGCGGCCCGGCTTCAGCGCGGCGTGTGACAATTGGCAATCTGACCGTCCGGACACTCGGCTGCCTCATCGCCTTGCCACTGGCCGGCTATGGCGCCGACCTCATCCAGATGTTGCCCTTCGGCCCGGCCAAGCTGCCGGTCGACGCACATCTGGCCTTCAATCTTCTGCTGGCCGTGCTGGCCTGGCCCTTCTCCCGGCCGCTCGCCACCCTGATGGCCCGGCTGGTGCCGGATCAGTCGGAACCCGATGGCGCCCCGAAATATCTGGACGCGCAGGAACTTTCCACGCCCATCATCGCCCTTGCCAGCGCCACCCGTGAGGTGTTGGGGATCGGCGACCTGATCGAGCGCATGCTCATCCGAGTGTCGGAAGCCCTGGAGCACACCGATGCCTCAAAGCTCGCCGAAATCGACGCCCTCGAGGAGCGCGTCGACCGGCTTCAGCAGGCGGTAAAGGTTTATCTCTCCAAGCTCGGCCGCGAAGGCCTCAGCGACGAAAATGCCCGGCGCTCGATCGTCGTCATCGATTATGCGATCAATCTCGAACATATGGGCGACATCATCGAGAAGGGCCTGGCGGAACAGGTGGCGAAGAAGATTTCGCTCGGCCTGAAATTTTCCGAGGACGGCCATCAGGAATTAAGGAAGCTGTTCGACCTGACGATCGACAATCTGCGTGTCGCCCAGACCATCTTCGTCACCCGCGACTTCAATCTCGCGCGTCGGATGATGGAGACGAAGGTCGAGGTGCGCCGGATGGAGAAACAGTCGGCCGAACATCATCTCGAACGCCTGCGCGACGGCCGCGCCGACAGTCTGCAGACGAGCTCGCTGCATCTCGACATGCTGCGCGATCTGAAGCGCATCAACGCCCATATCGTCTCGGTGGCGCATCCGATCATGGATGAAAGCGGATTGCTGATCGAAAGCCGCGTGCGGCCGGCGGCGGAGTGAGGGTCAATCGGCCGAAGGCAGGCGGCGCATGGTGAATTCGATCCGGTCGCCGTCGAGCTGGCGCCAGCTCTCCACCTCGGTCCAATAGGCCGCTTTCGGATATTCGTCGAACCATTCGCGCGCCTTGGCGCGTGCGTCGATCAAGCCGAGGCAATATGTCTGACGCACGAAATGGTCTCTCTTGGCGGTCGGATTTTCCGCCCGGTGTTTCGCCATTCTGCGCTTCAGACCGTCGAAGGACGGAGGTCCTGGAATTTTTGCCATCAAACCTACCTCTTCGGAAAAGGTAGTATCGAAATACTTGATTTGCGAGTCGAATCTTGGCCGCCCATCTCCGCGCCGGCCGGCTTGGCGAGATGCGGCGCCACCTGCTAAACCGGAGGCGCAATCAAGAATGAGCGAGTCGTTTCCCTAGCGGAGGCCGACCGCTGGAGGCGTAAATGGAAAGACCCGAACTGCCGATCGGCTTGCCTGACGATATCGAGGAGAAGAAGGAGGCCGCCCGCAAGTGGTTCGAAGGGCTGCGCGATACCATCTGTGCCTCCTTCGAGGCGCTTGAAGACGCGTTGGAAGGCCCGCTCTCCGACCAGGAGCCCGGCCGCTTCGTCGCCAAGGATTGGTCGCGCGAAAACGGCGCCGGCGGCGGTGGCCGGATGTCGATGATGGAAGGCCGCGTCTTCGAGAAGGTCGGCGTGCATACCTCCACGGTCTACGGCGAATTCTCGCCGGAATTCCGGGCACAGATACCCGGCGCCAAGGACGATCCGCGCTTCTGGGCCTCCGGCATCTCGCTGATCGCCCATCCCGTCAATCCCAACGTTCCGGCGGTGCATATGAACACCCGCATGGTGGTCACCACCAGCCGCTGGTTCGGCGGCGGCGCCGATCTGACGCCGGTGCTGTCGCGCCGCCGCACCCAGGAAGACGAGGACAGCCAGCTGTTCCACAAGGCCATGGAGATCGCCTGCCGCAATCATGCCGTTGCCGACTACGATGCCTACAAGGCCTGGTGCGACGACTATTTCTTTCTGAAGCATCGCAACGAGCCGCGCGGCATCGGCGGCATCTTCTACGACTGGCTGCATTCGAGCGAGGAGTCCGGCGGCTGGGACGCCGATTTCGCCTTCACCCGCGATGTCGGCCGGGCCTTCGCCATGGTCTATCCGAAGATCGTCCGTTCCAACTTCAACAAGCTGTGGACGGAAGCAGATCGTGACGAACAATTGATCCGCCGCGGCCGATACGTGGAATTCAATCTGCTGTATGATCGCGGCACGATCTTCGGCCTGAAAACCGGCGGCAACGTCGAATCCATTCTCTCCTCGCTGCCGCCCGTCGTACGCTGGCCGTGAGACTGTGAGATCTCATCGATAAATTCGAGCCGAGGGTCCTTCATAAAAATACAGTGAGTCCTAACTTTATATGTACGTGCGTAACAATCGGAGGAGGATTGTCATGACGACACAAAGCGGCTCGCCTGCGTCCACGGATGTCCAGGAAACATTCCGTGCAGTCGACACGCCCGAGTTCCTGATACGCATCGCCGAGAAACTGCGGGCCAAGAGCGGCTCGGATCTGCCGTTGTCCTGCTTCATCGAGCAGGTCAAGCTACAGCTGGCCGGCGGAAAGTCGCCGGAAGAGCTGCAGAACGACGCCGCCAACAGCAACACGCCCAGCCATCTCTCGGATACCTACAAAGCCTGGGCCATGCCCGACTGAAAGACCTTCTCCGGTCGTCACCCTATGCCGGCCGGAACCTTCCCTTCCCACGCACATTTCATCAATCGCGTGCAAACGCGATGGCCGTTGTGTTTCAGACAGAGGAGAAGATCATGCGACTTTTCGAATGCGGCACGCTTGTTCCCGGCTGCGCCTGGCATACCCGGGCGGATAATGACGCGGAAGTGGTCCGTCGCGCCGTCGAGCACCTGAAGACCGCTCACGGCGAAACCACCATACGCGAAAACATGGTTGACAACATCAAGGCCCGCATCCGCGACGAGGCCACCGCCGCCTGACGGGCCGGTGGCCAAGTCCTGGTACCAACCACGATAGTTGCGCCGCGTCCCCCGGACGCGACGCGGTATACCTATTGCACAAGTTGCTGCAGCCGGGCGAGCAACGCTGCTCTGTCGGAAGCGAAGTTCTCCTCCACCCACTGGTTTTCCAGCACCGCAAGCAGTTCGCCGACACGCGGGCCGGATGGGGTGCCGGCTGCGATCACGTCTGCGCCATTCACGGGAAACTGCGGCTTCTTCCACGTCATGGCCTGATCCAGGAGCTTGCCGAGCCGCGCCGAGCGCGCCATTTCGTCGAGATCGCTCTCGGCCTTCCCCCGTGCGACGCCGAGCGCCAGCTTCAGGCGCGTCGTGATGCCGTCCGCGCCATTGCGGTAAAGCAGCCTTTCGAAGGCGGCTGACGTCAATTCGTCGTTGACCGGTGCCGTTATCGCCCAGGCCTTGAGAGTCGCAGCTTCCGCATTCGAGAGCTTCAGCCGAGCCGCAAGTGCTTCCAGCCGCGCCGCATCGGGCGGCACGATCGCCGCAAGCCGCAGCAGTGGGTCGGGCGCCCAGCCGAGCGCCTTTTCGGTGGCGACCAGCGAAGGGATCGCATCGATCCCCCATCGTTCCGATTCCGGCAGGATCTCCGTCAGCACCGCCACCTGCCGCATCCAGAGCAGCGCCCGGCCGGGATCGTCGGCGCCAAGCAGTTTTCTGAGCTCCGACCAGACGCGTTCGGCCGACAGCGTCTTCAGCTTCGAACGCGCCGCCGCACAGGCCTTCAGCCCTTCGGCATCCGGGCGCCCCGAACCGTAATAGGCAAAGAAACGGAAGAACCGCAGGATCCGCAGATGGTCCTCGGCAATACGCGTTGCCGCGTCGCCGATGAAGCGGATGTTGCGCGTCTCGATGTCTGCCAGCCCGCCGACGAGATCGACCACCTCGCCCTCCGCATCCGCATAGAGCGCATTGATCGTCAGGTCCCGCCGCTCGGCATCTGCCTTCCAGTCGGTGCTGAAGGCGACCTTGGCGCGGCGCCCATCGGTCTCGACGTCGGTGCGCAGCGTCGTCACCTCGAATGGCTTGCCGTCGATGACGAGCGTCACCGTGCCATGTTGCAGGCCCGTCGGCACCGCCTTGATGCCGGCCGCCGCCGCCCGCTCCATCACCGTCTCCGGTCTCAGCGTCGTGGCAATGTCGATATCGCTGACCGGCAGGCCCATCAGGCTGTTGCGCACAGCGCCGCCGACCACCCGCGCTTCCCCGCCCTCGGCCCCACCATTGCCCCCATGATCGGCATTCAGAAGTGCGAGGATCCGGCCGAGCGCCGGGTCGCGAAACCATGCTTGGTCGGCAATGCCGGTCATGCATAAAGCCTTTCGTAAAGGGTGCGGACGATGCCCGCGGTAATGCCCCAGATCATCCTGGTTTCATAGGGCATGCGGTAGAAATGCCGGTCGATGCCGTCGATGACCCGCTTGTCGCGGCTGTGATTGGCCGGGTTCATCAGGAAGGAAAGCGGCACTTCGAACACATCGTCTACCTCCGCCGGGTTCAGCGTTAAATCGAAGCCCGGCGTCACGACGCCGAGCACCGGCGTGATGCGGAAGCCCGTCGAGGCGAAATAGTTCGGCAGTCGCCCGACGGTCTCCACGAAGGAGCCGGCAAGGCCGATCTCCTCTTCCGTCTCGCGCACCGCCGCCATTTCGGGCGAGATATCGGCGGGATCGATCGAGCCGCCGGGAAAGGCGATCTGTCCGGAATGTTTGCGCAGCGTCGCCGTGCGCTTGGTGAAGATCACCTGCGCCTCCTCGCCGCCGTCGACGACGGGCACGAGCACGGCGGCATCGCGCAGCTTGAAGGTCTCGACCTCGGCGACGATATCGGGGTTGAGGACATGGTCGCCGTGATCGCGCCAGGCATGGTCGACCGGACCACCATTCTGATTGAGCGCACGGCGGCGGAATTCAGCTGCTGAGAACAGCGGATAACGTTGGGTGATCGCATCATTCATCGGGAAAGCGCATCCAGTTCGTCGGCCGGCATGACCGGGAAGACCTCGCCGGCGGAGCGGATCGCAAACATCGCCCGCCCCTCCACATCGAGGATCTCGCCGAGTGCGGCCAGTTCATACATCACCGCACGCGACACCAGCGCCTCCAGCCGCCCGCGCACATGCAGATAGGGTTTCAGTTCGGCATTGCCGCCCGCAATGGCAAAGCGCAGCCGATGCTCTCCTCCCGCCTCCACGACATCGCCGACATTGGTGCGAAATGTTAGCACCTGTTGACCTTGGCCGCCCGTCACGCTCACCTCCACGGCGATGAACGGAGCGTCCGCGACCCTGATCCCGACCTTTTCCACAGGAGTTACGAGATAGGTCTTCTCATCCTCATCCTTGCGCAAAACCGTCGAAAACAGCCGCACCAGAGCTGGCCGGCCGATCGGCGTGCCCATGTAGAACCAGGTGCCGTCGGCCCTGATCTCCATGTCGATATCGCCGCAGAAAGGCGGATTCCACCGCTCGACTGGCGGAAGTCCACGTTTTTTACCGCTGCTTTCCTCGGACGCGCGCGAAATCAGCGCGGCAAGTCCCGCCGCATCCGCCTGTCCGCTGATTTCCTCGGTTGCCATTCTTCCGTCCCGGTTTGTCCTTAACAAAGTGAAGTCACGAGATAGTCATTCGCAACGAACTTGTCAGCCCGTCGCATCTCCATAACTCTATCGAGTATGAGGCAGATGTATAAGTCCGCCGATTCGCTGCCGAATGATTTCAGCCGTTGGAGATGCCCATGGGTATGATGAAGACCGAAGCCAGCCTCGATGAAAAGGCGATCGTCGCCGCCGCCGAGAAGGCGCTCTCCGATATCGCCGCCATCCGCATAGAAGTCTCGAAGGTGATCTTCGGTCAGGAAAGCGTCGTCGAGAACACCATTCTCGCCGTGCTCTCCGGCGGTCATGCCCTGCTCGTCGGCGTTCCCGGCCTTGCCAAGACCAGGCTGGTGACGACGCTCGGCGAAGTGCTCGGCCTTGCCGCCAACCGCATCCAGTTCACCCCCGACCTGATGCCTTCCGATATTCTCGGCTCCGAAGTCATGGACCAGGACGACAGCGGCCGCCGCTCCTTCCGTTTCGTCAAGGGCCCGGTCTTCGCCCAGCTCTTGATGGCCGACGAGATCAACCGCGCCTCGCCGCGTACCCAGTCGGCGCTCCTGCAAGCGATGCAGGAATATCATATCACGATTGCCGGCCAGCGCTATGACCTGCCGGCGCCCTTCCATGTGCTCGCCACCCAGAACCCGCTGGAGCAAGAAGGCACCTATCCCCTGCCCGAAGCCCAGCTCGACCGTTTCCTGCTGCAGGTCGACGTCAACTATCCCGAACTCGCCGCCGAGCGCCAGATCCTGCTCGAGACGACGGGCCTCGGCGAAACCCGGCCGGAGGCGATCATCGATGCGCAGCGGCTGATCGAAATCCAGACCCTGGTGCGCCAGATGCCGGTGAGCGAGACGGTCGTCGACGCCATCCTTGCGCTGGTACGCTCCGCCCGCCCCGGACAGGGCAATGCTTCGACCGACAAGAACGTCGCCTGGGGCCCAGGCCCTCGCGCCGGGCAGGCGATGATGCTCTGCGCGCGCGCCCGCGCGCTCTACCAAGGCCGTCTCGCCCCATCTCTCGACGATGTCTACGCGCTTGCCGAACCCATTCTCCAGCACCGCATGGCGCTGACGTTCGCCGCCCGCGCCGAAGGCATGTCCGTGCGCGACGTCATCGCCGGACTGGTGAAGCAGGCAAAGGGATAAGGAAGCCGGACGCGTGGCATCTATCGGACAGATCGTCAACCCGACGTCAGGCAGCGATGCCCTTTCCCGCGCCAGGCAGCGGGCCGCCCTGATGCCGGACTGCCTGGTGGAAGCCAAGCGCATCGCCAACACTGTCATCGCCGGCTGGCATGGCCGCCGCAAGCGCGGCATCGGCGAGAATTTCTGGCAGTTTCGTCCCTATGCCGAGGGTGAGAGCCTGTCGCGCATCGATTGGCGCCGTTCCGCGCGCGACGACCATACCTATGTGCGCGAGCGCGAATGGGAGGCAGCGCATACGATCTGGCTCTGGTGCGACATGTCGCCTTCGATGATGTACAAGTCGAGCTATGGCAGCGCCTCCAAGGAAAGCCGGGCGCTGGTCGTCATGCTGGCGCTGGCCGAAATCCTCTCCCGCTCCGGCGAACGCATCGGCTGCCCCGGCATCATGGAACCCGCCTCCACCCGCACTGCCGCAGAACGCCTCGCCTCCGCGCTCATGCACGCGCCGCTGACCGGCGGCCTGCCGGAAACGGGGATGATCCGCGGCTGGAGCGACCTCGTCCTCATCGGCGATTTCCTCGACGACGCGCCGGCGATCATGGAGCGGCTCGGCCCGCTTGCCCGCCGCGGCCTGCGCGGCCACGTGGTCGAGATATCGGACCCCGCCGAGGAAATCTTCCCTTATAGCGGCCGCACCGAATTCACCGATCCCGAGACCGGGGCCAAGCTGATCTCCGGTCGCGCCGAACATATCCGCGAGGTCTATCGCAACGCCTACCTCGCCCGCAGGGAGAGCCTCGGCCAGTCGCTGCGCCATCTCGGCTGGACCTTCACGACCCACCGCACCGATCATCTCGCCTCCGAAGCGCTGGTCGCGGTGCACATGTATCTGTCCGGCATGCCGGCCAAGGCGACGCATGGAGGGCAGCTGTGAACGCCCTTCCCTTCGCTTTCGCCTATCCCGCCATTCTCGGCGCCCTCATCGCCCTGCCGGTGATCTGGTGGCTGCTGCGACTGATGCCGCCACGCCCGAAGAGCGAGATCTTTCCGCCGCTGAAGATCCTCGCATCGGTGCTGAAGCGCGAAGAGACGCCGGCCCAGAGCCCCTGGTGGCTGACGCTGCTGCGCATGCTGCTCGCTGCCACCATCATCTTCGCGATCGCCGATCCGGTCTTCAATCCGCGCACCAGTTCGCTCGCATCGGGCGGCCCGCTCGTCCTCTTCGTCGACAACAGCTGGGCTGCCGCACCCGACTGGGAGCGCCGCATCCAGACCGCCGACGCGCTGATAGACGATGCCGAATCCGCCGGCATGCCCGTGTCGATCGCCTTTACCGCCGAGCCGACCAACGACGCCGTGCCCGGCACCGCCGCGGCCGCCCGCGACAAACTGCGCGCCGTCGAACCGCGGCCGCTGGTGCCGGACCGAGAGCGCGCCTTCCAGGCGCTGCGCTCCGCCCTGAACGGCATCAAGCCCGGCACCCTTGCCTTTCTGACCGACGGCGCCGCCGCCAAGGCCGACGACGCCACGGTACGTCAGCTGGCCGAACTCCAGCCCGCTGATCTGCGCCTGATCGAGGGTGACGCCGCACGGACGATTGCGATCACCGCGGCCAACAACGCGGCTGATGCCATGACCGTCAAGGTCACGCGCCTCAACGCTTCGCATGCCGCATCCGTGGCGCTGAACGCCGTCGATAGCCAGGGCCGCTCGATCGCCAACGGCAGGGCGGACTTCCGCCCCGGGCAAAGCGTCGCGACGAGTTCGATCACCGCTCCTTTCGAGATGCGCAACGATTTCGCCCGCATCAGCGTCGACAACGGCGCGACAGCAGGCGCGGTCCATCTTCTCGACGACGCGTTCAAGCGCCGTCGTGTGGTGCTGCTGTCGGGTGCCGGCGGGGATGAGTTCCAGCCGCTGCTGTCGCCGCTCTATTATATCCAGCGGGCGCTGCAGCCCTATGCGGATCTGATCCAGCCCGGCGATTCCGATCTTTCGGTCGCCATACCGAAACTTCTCGCCAGCAATCCCTCGATCATCATCATGGCCGATATCGGCCGGCTGCCGGAGGACACCTACGAACCTCTGACGCGCTGGATATCGAATGGCGGTATGCTCTTGCGCTTCGCCGGCCCGCGCATGGCGGCAGCGCCGGCAGACGACCCTCTCATCCCCGTCATCCTGCGGCAGGGAGAACGGGCGCTGGGCGGTACATTGTCCTGGAGCGAACCGCAGTCGCTGGCCGAATTTCCGAATTTCGGGCCTTTCTCGGGCATAGCACGCCCTGCCGACGTCGTCGTCAAGCGGCAGGTGCTTGCCGAACCCACCCCCGATCTTGCCGAACGCACCTGGGCGAGCCTCGCCGACGGCACGCCGCTCGTGACGATGAAGCCGCTCTCATCCGGCCAGATCGTGCTGTTCCACGTCACCGCCGAAGCGACATGGTCGGATCTGCCGATTTCGGGCACCTTCGTCGACATGCTGCGCCATCTCCTCCAGATATCGCGCTCGGGCGGCGTGACGTCGGAGGTTCGCGGCAATACGCGTGTGGCCGAGACCCTGCCGCCATTCCGCATGCTGACGGCCAAGGGCACTCTCGTCTCCGAGACCGGTTCGGCGCGGCCGCTCACTTCAAAGGCCGGAACCGAGCCGACCGCGAATTTCGACAATCCGCCTGGGCTTTATGGTTCGGAAGATGGTTTCAACGCTTTGAACGTGCTGCCGGAGGACGCCGAACTGAAGCCGATCGACACGGCAGGGACGACAGCTGCGCGCGAAGGCTTGATCGGCGGCGAAAGCTGGTCGGCAAAACCGGCGCTCTTTCTCGCTGCCTTTCTGCTGCTATTGGCCGACAGCCTGGTCGTCCTCTTCATGAACGGCGCCTTCTCGCGCTTGCGCCCCGCTGTCCGCACCATCAGTGTGATCGCGATAGCGCTCGGCGCCGGCTTCCTGCTGCAACCCGGCACGCTGCACGCCAACGACTCTCAGCCCGGCGACGACCTCGTCTTGCAGCGGCTCGACAACACCCACCTCGCCTATGTCGTCACCGGCGAACAGGAGGTGGACAATATATCCGAGCGCGGTCTCGAGGGCCTCACCCAGTTCCTGACCTTCCGCACGACGCTGGAGCCGGCGCCGCCTGTCGGCCTCGACCTGACCAAGGACGAACTCGCCTTCTATCCGATCATCTACTGGCCGGTTTCGGCAACCGCGCCGATGCCGTCGACGGCGGCGATCAGCCGCATCGACGCCTATATGCGCAACGGCGGCACCGTGCTGTTCGATACGCGCGACCAGATCAGCGCTTTGGACAATGGCGGCAATGTCAGCGCCAACGGCCAGAGGCTGCAGGCGATCCTCGCCAATCTCGACATTCCGCCGCTCGAGCCGGTGCCATCCGATCACGTGCTGACGAAATCCTTCTACCTTCTGTCGAGCTTTCCCGGCCGTTATGCCGGCAGCCCGCTCTGGATCGAGGCCCGGCAGGGCGGCGGCCGTGAAACGGCGGAAAAATCGGCGGCGACGGCCGACGGCGTTTCGCCGATCCTGATCACCGGCAATGATTTCGCCGGCGCCTGGGCGGTCGACGACAACGGGGTGCCGATTCTGCCGACCGTGCCCTCCGACGAAGGTCAGCGCGAATATGCCTATCGTTCCGGCGTCAACATCATGATGTATATGCTGACCGGCAACTACAAGACCGACCAGGTTCATGTTCCCGACCTCCTTGAACGGTTAGGACAATGAGATGACCTTTGACTTTTCACCTTTTCTGCCTTGGCCGGTTCTGGCCGCGCTGGCCGCCATCGGAGCGGTCATCGCCGCCTTCGCGATCTGGCGCGGCATCCGCGGCGCCTGGATCAGGACGCTGGCGGCACTCGCCCTGCTGACCGCGCTCGCCAATCCCGTGCTGCTGCAGGAGGACCGGGATCAGCTGTCGACGATCGTCCCCGTTCTCGTCGACCGGAGCCAGAGCCAGCAGACGCCCGACCGGGTCAAGATGACCGACGATGCGCTGGCGGCCCTGAAGGGCCAGCTCGCCCGTTTTCCGCAGATAGAGCCGCGCTTCATCGATGTCGAAGGCGACGTCAATTCCGACGTGCCGTCGACGCGCCTGTTCGACGCGATGGCGGCCAACATCGCCGATGTCCCGCCGTCGCGCATCGGCGGCGCCATCATGCTGACCGACGGCGAAGTCCATGATGTTCCGGCCGCCAATCAGGCGCTCGGGTTCGATGCGCCGATCCATGGCCTCATCACCGGCAAGGCCAACGAATTCGATCGCCGCATCGAAGTCGTCAAGGGGCCGCGCTTCGGCATCGTCAACGAGGAGCAGCAGGTCGTCCTGCGCGTCTTCGACGACGGCCCGAGTCCCGGCGGCACAGCCGACGTCACGGTGAAGATCAACGGTGATGAAATCGCCACCCTGCAGGCGACACCCGGCCGGGATACGCCTTTCTCCTTCAAGGTGCCGGGGGGCGGCAGCAACGTGCTCGAATTCTCGGTCGCGGCACTTCCCGGCGAAGTCACCACGGCCAATAACCGCGCCGTCCACGTCATCGACGGCATCCGCCAGAATCTGCGCGTGCTGCTTGTCTCCGGCGAGCCGCATGCCGGCGAACGCGCCTGGCGGAACCTCTTGAAATCCGACGCCTCGGTCGATCTCGTCCACTTCACCATTCTGCGCCCGCCGGAAAAGCAGGATGGCACGCCGATCAACGAGCTGTCGCTGATCGCTTTCCCGACACGTGAGCTGTTCATCGACAAGATCAAGGATTTCGACCTGATCATCTTCGACCGCTATCAGGACCGGGCGAATGTGCTGCCGATGCTCTATTACGACAACATCGCCCAATATGTGGAGAACGGCGGAGCGCTGCTGATCGCCGCCGGTCCGGAACATGCAAGCCCGGAATCGATTGCGATGACGCCGCTCGCCTCCGTGCTGCCGGCAGAGCCGACCGGCCGGATGATCGAGAAGGCCTTCTACCCCCGCCTCTCCGAGGAGGGCCGCAAGCATCCCGTTACGCGCGGCCTGGACGGCTCGAGCGAGGACCCGCCGCATTGGGGGCGCTGGTTCCGCAGCGTCGACGTCGAGCGGCCGCAGGGCGAGACGATCATGCTCGGCGCCGACAACCACCCGCTGCTGGTGCTGAACCGCGCCGGCCAGGGCCGCGTCGCCATGCTGCTCTCCGACCAGGGCTGGCTCTGGGCCCGCGGCTTCGAAGGCGGCGGTCCGAACGTTTCGCTCTATCGCCGCATCGCCCATTGGCTGATGAAGGAGCCGGCGCTCGAGGAAGAAGCGCTGACGGCGCGCGCCTCCGGCCGGACCCTTGAAATCACGCGCCAGACGATCGGCGACAATCCGGGCAACGCCACCGTGCGCTACCCCTCCGGCAAGACCGAAACCTTGCCGCTCACCCAATCCGAACCCGGCCTCTACAAGGCGGAGAAGCGGATGGACGAGATCGGCCTCTTCGAAGTCCGCAACGGCAAACTGTCGACCCTTGTCCATATCGGCGCTGTCGACGCGCCGGAATTCAAGGCGATGATCTCGACGACAAATGTGCTGAAACCTGTCGTCGACAGGAGCAAAGGTCTCGTGACCCGCGTCGCCAGTGAAAAGGGCGCGATCACCGTGCCGCCGATCCTGCCGGTGCGCGGCCAGGTCCGTGTCTCCGACAATGACCGCATGATGATCCGCATGACCAGCGAGACGGTTTTGAAGGGCATCAATACGCTGCCGCTCTTTGCCGGTTTTGCCGGCGTCGGCATATTGCTGCTCGCCTTCGGCGCCATGTGGTGGCGCGAGGGCAGGTAATTCTGCGCCTGGGTTATGAGGTCTTCGGCGAACTGGAGGATTTTCCGCAAGGCCGCACGCGCAGCTTCCTCCGGAAAAAACTATAAGTCATCCGTGCCAGGCAATTATGCCCTTCAGCCGTTCATGCACATTCTCGGCGATCGGAACGACGAGCACACGGCCGGGGTCGACCGGTCCCGGGAAGGTAAGCGCGTTATAGGCAACCTTCTCGAAACCGAGCGGGCCGTAATAGGGCGGATCGCCGACCAGGATGACGGCTTCCGAGCCCTTGCGCCGCGCCGCCTCCACCGCGATCCGCACCAGCTCCCGGCCGATGCCTATATTTTTGTGCGAGGGGCGAACCGCGAGAGGGCCGAGCAGATGGCCCTTCACCGTGCCGGCCAGCACCGGCGTCATGCGTACCGAGGCGATCGTCTCGCCGTCGTCGGCGCAGATGAAGGAAAGCGAAAGATCATGCGGTCCCTGCTCGCGAATGCGTGCGGCCGCCCGCGTGAAGCGGCCGGGACCGAAGGCTTCTTCGTTGATGTGTTCGATGGCGGCGTCGTGGGACGCGTCTTCGGTGAGGTAGACGAGATCGTGCTTGTACATGATGACAGAAACCGGATGGACAGATTGATGGGTCTCGAACACGCCTTCGGCGTTCGGGAGCATCAGCGTCGTCGCGGGTTTCTGGAAATGAACATCACGCAGGGATCCTAAAATCGTGAAAAGGCCGATAGCAGGAAAAATTTCCGCCGTCCAACGCAAAATGCACACCACAGCGCCGCACGTCCTTTCGAACGCGCAAAGGACGCTGCAGCACTCTGAATGATGCAGCGCCTGAACGGCGTGACGCACTGTTCAACCTTTACCACCTGCAAAGCCCCGCTATCTCAGCTAACTTCGGCTCGGACATGCAATCAGGGAATGAAGATCATGGGAATGCTGGTGGACGGCGTCTGGAATGATGTCTGGTACGACATGAAGGAGAGCAAGGGCGAATTCAAGCGGCAGCCCTCGCAGTTCCGCAATTGGGTGACGGCAGACGGCGCAGCCGGCCCCACCGGCAGCGGCGGCTTTAAGGCCGAACCCGGCCGTTACCATCTCTACGTCTCGCTTGCCTGTCCCTGGGCGCACCGCACGCTGATCTTCCGCAAGCTGAAGAAGCTGGAGGAATTGATTTCGGTTTCCGTCGTCGATCCGCTGATGGTCGAGAACGGCTGGGAGTTCAAGATCGGCGACGGCGCCACCGGCGATCACCTCTTCGGCGCGGCGACACTCTGGCAGATCTACGTCAAGGCGGATCCACACTATTCCGGCCGCGTGACCGTGCCCGTCCTCTGGGACAAGAAGTCAGGCGCAATCGTCAACAACGAATCCGCCGAGATCATCCGCATGTTCAACAGCGCCTTTGACGGGCTAACCGGGTCGAAGGCAGATTTCTATCCGGAGGATCTGCGCGTCGAAATCGATGCTCTGAATGCCACCGTCTACGACACCGTCAACAACGGCGTCTACAAGGCAGGCTTTGCCACCGCCCAGGCAGCCTATGACGAGAATGTCGGCAAGCTGTTCGAAACGCTCGACATGCTCGACGAACGCCTGGGCAAGGGCCGCTACCTTTTCGGAGACCGGCTGACCGAAGCGGATTGGCGCCTGTTCACCACGCTGGTGCGTTTCGACCCCGTCTATGTCGGCCATTTCAAGTGCAACATCCGCCGCATCGCCGATTACCGCAACCTTTCCGGTTACCTAAGAGATCTCTACCAGACGCCAGGCATTGCCGAGACGGTGAACCTCACGCACATCAAGCAGCACTATTACCGCAGCCACAAGACGATCAATCCGACCGGCATCGTTCCCGTCGGCCCGGCGCTCGATCTCGACAGCCCGCATGGACGTGCGACAGCGCCGCGTGTCTTTTCAGACGCGAGAACGCTATAGGCCTTCAAATTGCTTGCCGCGGCCTAAAAAACCGCGCTGCCCTCACCAGCGATGGTCGGGTTGTTGTTCGCCGCGAAGTTCGGCAAGACGGCGATGCGTCGCCTCGGTCGTGCCGGCGGGCAGGCTGTCGAGCGAAAAGAAGCCGCTGTCGGAAATCTCCCAGTCTGGCGGACGTGGTGCCGTCTGCTCGACGGTTACGCGATAGAACACGACATGGTCGCGCCGTGTGGTCGAGGTGTTGAAATAGACCTGGACCAGCTGCGGCTTGCCGATGATCCTGAGGTTGCCCTCCTCGCGCAACTCCTTGGCCAGCGCTTCCTCGACCGTCTCGTTGCGTTCCAGCCCGCCGCCCGGCATATGCCAGCCGCCGACATAGCTGTGACGCACGAGAAAAATCCGCCCCTCCGCATCAAAGCAGGCGGCTCTGACACCCATCGTCATGCTCCGGGCGAAAGAGAAATAGACATGCAGAAGGCGCAGGGCCGCCCTGATATGAAGGGGCCGGTTTTCTTTATCCACCATCGCTCCGTTTCAGCTCTTCATCGCGCCGGATGTGTTTGATTTGTCAATAAGCTGGTCTATGTCTCGTAGCATGTTCAAGCTCGCGCATATCTCCGACGTCCATCTCGGGCCGTTGCCCCGTCTTTCCATCCAGGAGCTGTTTTCAAAACGCATAACGGGCTTTGTGAACTGGCATCGAAATCGGCGCAAGCACCTTTTCGGCAGCACGCTCGATCTGCTGCTCGATGACATCCGCGCCCATCAGGCCGATCATCTGGCCGTCACCGGCGATCTTGTCAATCTGGCGAGCGGCATCGAGATCCGCGCCGCCGCCGCCTGGCTGCGCGCGCTCGGCGATCCCGCCGATACATCGGTCGTTCCCGGCAATCACGACGCCTATGTGCCGGGCGCCTATGAGAAATCGATGCGCGCCTGGTACGACTACGTCCGTGGCGATCTCGCCCCGCCGCAATGGCAGGAAGACCGCCACATCTTTCCCTATCTGCGCGTCCGCGACAAGGTCGCGATCGTCGGCTGCTCGACGGCGGTCGCCACCCCTCCCTTCGCGGCCTCCGGTTTCTTCGGCGCCCGTCAGGCCCGCGACACGGTGAACATGCTGCGCGCGGCCGGCGAAGCCGGTCTCTTTCGTGTCGTCATGATCCATCATCCGCCGATCCGCGGTGCCACGACCTTTTACAAGCGGATGATCGGCATCCGCCGCTTCGCCGCCGTAATTTCCACCGGCGGCGCCGAACTCGTATTGCACGGCCATACGCACCTGAATACCCTGCACTGGCTGCGCGGCCAGGTGCAACCGGTGCCTGTCGTCGGCATCGCATCGGCCTCGCAGGGACCGGGCAGCATCAAGCCGGCCGCAGCCTACAACCTCTTCTCCATCGACGGCTCTCCCGGTGCCTGGGAACTGAGTGGCGAGCGCTTCAGCCTGAACCGGGCCGGCGACGCGGTGATTCAGGAAAGCGTTGATATTTTCGCGCCTTAGCGACGTATCCGGACTCCTTTCATCCAGCACTTGAATCGATTTGCGAAGCCATCGGATCATCGTCGCAACATTTGCCATAGAGGTTTCGTACCCTCTTGGTATTTTCGGCGGTAAGCGTACAATCCGCGCAACTGCATCGCCTCAGAACGGAGCCCGCCCATGACCTTCTCCTTCCATCGCCTTGGCAGAATCTCGCTTGCCGCAGGCTTTGCCTTCGGCATCGCCACGGCCGCTTTCGCGGTCGGCGGCGGCAACGACGACACCAACCCGCCGCCGAAGACCGAGACGACCAAGACCTGCACCGGCGGCAAGGTCTGGGACAAGACCAGGAAGGAATGCGTCACCCCGAAGAAGAGCAGCTTCAACGACGACGACCTCTACAATTTCGCCCGCGAATTTGCCTATGCCGGCCAATATGAGAACGCCATCACCGTGCTCAATCTCGCCCGCAATCAAAACGACCCTCGCATCCTGAACTATCTCGGCCATGCCAACCGGAAAGCCGGCCGCATGGAGCTCGGCATGTCCTATTACCGCAAGGCGCTGCAGGCCGATGAGAACTACATTCTCGCCCGCTCCTATATGGGCATGGCGCTGGTCGAGCAGGGAGATATCCAGGGCGCCCGCGTCCAGCTCGTCGAAATCCGTGATCGCGGCGGCGAAGGCACCTGGGCCTACCGCGCTCTGCTGCAAAGCTTGAACGGCCACAGAACATATTGACGCAAGCTTTGCGGGCTAGATTATGAAAATTCCCTGGGAAAGGGGACTGGAAACGACCGGATGCTTGCGAAGTGGAGGAGAGTTGTTCCATAAAGCGCATGCATCACCGACGACAATAAGGCCGGATTCGCGTCCGATGGCGGAAGCTCCGTCCGCGAAACCACTGTGAGTGCTTCTGGATAGACAATGCGTCAGCCCGCAACGACCATCGACCTCCGCCGTGATCTCGTCGGCCTACTGCCTCGCCTTCGTCGCTTCGCGATCACGCTCGCGGGTGAGACGACTGCGGCCGACGAGCTGGTCCAGGCCGTCTGTCAGCGGGCGATCTCCAGGGGTCATCAGTGGAGCGGCGAAGGCCGGCTGGAAAGCTGGATGTATACGCTTGCCCGTCAGCAATGGGCCGACGACAGCCGCAAGCGCAAGCCGAAGGCGTCGGCCCGCGGCAATGTCACCGATATTCGTGAGGCCGCGCGCGAACGCTCGGCCGCGGTCGATCCCGACGCCATCCATCGCATGATCGCCGATATGCCGGACGGCGTTTCCTCGACCTTCCTGCTCGTCGACGTCGAAGGCCACAGCTACCAGCAGGCGGCCGACATCATGGGCATTCCGGCGGCGAGCGTCGCCTCGCAGCTCGCCACCGCAAGGCTGCATTTCGCCGAGCTTGCCGACACCCACCCGATCCACAGGTACTGAATTGCTCGATCTCAGGAAATTGTCGCTCGAAGCCCAGCTCACCGCCCTCCTCGATGGCGAAGTCTCGCCTGAACAGCGTCACGAATTGGAGCAGCGCCTGGCAAGTGATGAGAATGCGCGCCGGCTGCATGAAAAATTGCGCCACGGCGCCGATTTCGGACGCCGCCGCCTCGACGACGTCCTGAAGGAGCCGGTGCCGCTCGCCCTCGTCCGCTCGATCAAGAGCACGCAGCCGCCGAAGACGCCGATTGCCCAGCGCACCACGCGCCCGCAGGTGAAGCTGGCGCCGAGCGGCCCGCAGGCGCTGGCTGCCGCCCTCATCCTCTTCGTGCTCGGCTGCGGCCTCGGCTATTTCGTCGGCATCGGACCGGATGCCGACGAGGTCGCCACCACGAGCTCGTCGACGGCGCCGGCCAATACGAGCGACTGGCTGGGCGATGTCACCGCCTATCAGCGCCTGCTGATCCGTCAGCCCCGTCACCTCGTCGAAGTGCCGGCCTCACAGGCCGAGGAAATCTCCAGCTGGCTGACGACCGCGATCGGCGTGCCCTTCCGCGTGCCGGATCTGAGCGCCAAGGCCTGGACCTTCCAGGGCGCCCGCGTCATTCTCGGCGACAACCGCCCTGTCGGCCAGCTCGTCTATTCCAACACCGACGGCGACATCATCTCCATCTGCTTCCGCAAGGACGCGCAACCGCCGGAAACCGACGACTTCAAGGAGACGATCAGGGACGAGATCGGCCTCGTCACCTGGCACAATGCCGGCACCTCCTACGTGCTTGCCGGCCCCTCCTCCGAAGCGACACTCGGCCAGCTCGCCATGGAGATCGCCACGGCGATCTGACACATAAGATTGACGCGCTTTTACCGACGGTGATGCGCCGACGGAAAGGCAGCGGCAGGATGGAAAGTGGCCATCGGCACTGGCAGCCCCCTCATCCGCCTGCCGGCACCTTCTCCCCGAGGGGAGAAGAGACATGCGGCAATGTCTCGCTCCTGAAGCCTCTACAGTGGGAAGTCAGGGCAACAAGCTTGCTCTCCTCTTCTCCCCTCGGGGAGAAGGTGCCCGCAGGGCGGATGAGCGGGCCGCCCGGCACGCCTTTCATTGCGTCTCGCCAGCGCCCAGCGAAGACTCAACGTAGCCGAGCTCCTCATTAGGCCGCGCCGCACCGATGCGATCGCGGCCTGAAGCCTATCTGATCAAGCCTTGCCGGCCTTCAGATCGAGCACGCGGTTGGCCGCCGAGACGATCGCTTCCAGCGATGCCGCGACGATGTTGGTATTGATGCCGGCGCCGAAGAGCTTGCCGCCGGGATAGGAGGTCTCGACGTAGGAGATCGCCGCCGCGTTCGAGCCGTGCTGCAGAGAATGCTCGGAATAATCCTCGACCGACATCTCGATGCCGAGATAATGCGACAGCGCGTTGATGAAGCCGTCGATCGGACCGTTGCCGCGCCCTTCGATGCGCTTGATCTCGCCATTGTCTGATATCTCGGCCGCCACGATCCGCTGACCCCTGCGCTCCGTATCGGGATAGGTGTGGTGATCGACGAATTTGAGACGCGCTTCGGGCTGCGTCACGTATCGCTCGATGAAGCGGTCGTAGATGCGCTTCGACGGAAGCTCCTTGCCCTCGACGTCGGTGATGCGCTGAATGTCCTCGCGGAACTCGACCTGCAGATTACGCGGCAGGTTGAGCCCATAATCCTGCTGCAGGATATAGGCGATGCCGCCCTTGCCGGACTGCGAGTTAATCCGGATGATCGCCTCGTAGGAGCGGCCGACATCGCGCGGATCGATCGGCAGGTAAGGCACTTCCCAGACCGGATGGTTGGCGACCTGCGCCGCCTTCATGCCCTTGTTGATCGCATCCTGATGCGAACCGGAAAAGGCCGTATAGACCAGCTCGCCGACATAGGGGTGACGCTCGCTGATCGCCATCTGGTTCGAATATTCGAACACCTCCTTGATGTGCTCGATGTTCGAGCAGTCGATGCCGGGATCGACGCCCTGCGTGAACATGTTCAGCGCCATGGTCACGACATCGACATTGCCGGTGCGCTCGCCATTGCCGAAGAGCGTACCTTCGACGCGGTCGGCGCCCGCCAGCAAGGCCAGTTCGGCCGCGGCAATGCCAGTGCCACGGTCGTTGTGCGGATGCAGCGAGACGATCAGGTTCTCGCGGTTGTCGAGGTTGCGGCACATCCATTCGATCTGGTCGGCATAGACGTTCGGCGTCGCCATCTCGACGGTTGACGGCAGGTTGATGATGAGCTTGTTGTCGGGCGTCGGCTTCACCACCTCGATGACGGCGTTGCAGATCTCCAGCGCCACCTCGAGCTCGGTGCCCGTAAAGCTCTCCGGAGAATATTCGAAACGATACCCGCCGCCGGCCTTGGTAGCCATATCGGTGATCATCTTGGCGGCATCGACGGCAATCTGCTTGATGCCCTGGACGTCCTTGGCGAAGACGACGCGGCGCTGCAGCTCGCTGGTCGAGTTGTAGAAATGCACGATCGGCCGGTTTGCCCCTTCCAGCGCTTCAAAGGTGCGGGTGATGAGCTCGGGCCGGCACTGCACCAGCACCTGCAGCGAGACGTCGGCGGGAACATTGCCCTCTTCGACGCACCAGCGGGCGAAGTCGAAATCGGTCTGCGAAGCCGAGGGGAAACCGATCTCGATTTCCTTGAAGCCCATCTCCAGCAGCAGATGGAACATGCGCGCCTTGCGGTCGTGGCCCATCGGATCGACGAGCGCCTGGTTGCCGTCGCGCAGGTCGACCGAGCACCAGACAGGCGCCTTGGTGATCGTCTTGGTTGGCCAGGTGCGATCGGGGATGCTTACCTGTGGATAGGGCCGGTACTTCGCTGCGGCATCGGGCATGCCCTTGGCGCCTGCGGAGGATCGGCTGGTGGTGTTGTCCATTATCTTGTCTCCTCGTCCCGGCATTTGTCCCGCCTCTTAGCCGATCGCATCGGGCTTGGCGATAAACAAATGCGGACCTTCGTCGGTCGTTACGTCAATTTTGAAAGTGAGTCGCGAGGAGCGATGCCGGGCGGGCTTTCGGCCGCCGGGCGCTCCTCAAAGGACCCGGCAACCGCGCGTAAGGCCGAGGAGAAGAAGCGAGGTCAGGGCGCGCGACACGTCACGCAAAGCGATGCGGCCGCTTGCAATGGTGTCGGAAATCTTGGCGCCAGAGGTCTTCATGGCCGTGCTTATAACCTTGAGTGGCAGAGCTGGCAAGACCTCGTCTCGGCTTTTGGTCGCTCCCGAACCTGGGTTGGTTTGTCCGGCAATGCGACGCCTTGCCTTATCCTGGCTGGGTTCGGTCTCTCCAGGCCTTAACCAGCTGTGACAGCGCGAGCATCAGTCCGCCCGCGACCAGGCCCCAGAAGGCGCCGGAAATGCCGCCGAAGGAAACGCCGGATGCGGTGACGAGAAAGGTGATCGCTGCCGCCTCGCGCGATTCCGGCGCCTGGAAGGCCGACATTGCCGAGGACGAGAAGGCGCCGACCAGCGCAAGCCCCGCCACCGCCTCGATCAGAACGGGAGGCGCCAAGGCGACGAAGGCCGTCACCGCGCCGGCAAGCAGCCCGAGGACAATGTAACCGACGCCGGCGATCAGCGATGCCCAATAGCGCCGCTTCGGATCGGCATGGGCATCCGGCCCGGCGCACATGGCCGCGGTGATTGCCGCCAGATTGACGGCGTGACCGCCGAACGGCGCCGACAGCAGCGAAAAGAAGCCGGTGACGGCGAAGAGCGGGCCGGGCTTCGGGTCGTAGTGGTTGACCTTCAGCACCGCGATACCGGGAATGTTCTGCGAAGCCATGGTGACGATGAAGAGCGGCAGCGCGATCGAGATGAAACCGGCAAGGTTGAACACCGGCCGGACGATTTCCGCCGCCGGCACCAGCGAGCGTTCGAGCGAACTGAGCGCACCATCGGGAATATCGACGCCGAAGGCCAGAACCAGCACGAAGGCTGCCAATGCCGCCGGCACCGCCCAGAGCCGCTTGAAGGCGCCGACGACGATCCAGGCAAGAACGATCGGCAGGCCGAACAGCGGATTGAAGCCGATTGCCTTTACCGGCGCAAAGCAGAGGCCGATCAGCACGCCGGAGAGCATCGCATTGGCGAGCGGCGCCGGAATGGCGGCGACCGCGCGGCCAAGCGGCTTGAACAGCCCGGCGATGACGATCAGCACTGCGCAAATCAGGAATGCCCCGACCGCCGCATTGAAGCCGCCCTCGATCGCCCCGGTGCTTGCCAGCAATGCGGCGCCGGGCGTCGACCAGGCGATGCTGATCGGCAATCGTGTCACGGCGCTGAGGACGATCGCGCAGACGCCCATGGAGATCGACAACGCCATCAGCCCGGAGGCCGCCTGTGCCTCCGTCGCGCCGACCGCCCGCAGCCCGTGGAGGACGACGGCAAAGGAGCTGGCGGAACCGACGAAGGCGGTCAGCAGCCCCATGAACAGGGCCTGGACGGAAAAATCTTTGAGCATGCCGGACTCGCGAGCTGCGGAATGGCGCATGGAGCATGATGGCCGTCGTATACGCAAGCCCGGATTAGGCCCTTTCCGTCCAGCACCCGCATCTCATGCCGGCGAAATAGAAACGCCCTCGACTGCTGCTGCAGGCAAGGGCGTTTTGACGGCTTTGGCTGAGAAAACTCAGATATCGGCCTGTGACGTCACGATCCGCGAAACGAGGCCATAGTCCTTCGCCTCTTCGGCAGAAAGCCAGTAGTCGCGATCGGTATCCTTGGCGATCTTGTCGAGCGGCTGGCCGGTGGCCGCCGCCATGATCTTGTTCAGGCGCTCGTTCATCTTGATGATCTCGCGTGCCTGGATCTCGATGTCGGATGCCATGCCGCGCGTACCGCCCGAGGGTTGGTGCAGCAGGAAGCGCGTGTTCGGCAGGCAGATGCGCCGCTCCTTCGGAGCCGCGACATAGATCAGCGCGCCGGCCGAGGCGACCCATCCCGTGCCGATCATCCAGACCTTCGGCTTGATGAACTTGACCATATCATGGATGGAATCGCCGGATTCGACGTGGCCGCCGGGCGAATTGACATAGATGCGGATGTCCTCGTCGCTGGCTGCGGCAAGCGCCACGAGCTGCGAGCAGACTTTCTGCGCCAGTTCCTGATTGATCGGTCCATAGATGAAGATCGAACGCGACTTGAAAAGATTCGCCTCCGTTTCCTTGCCGAGCGGCAGTTCCTTCGTCTTGTCGTCCTGTTCTTCGTCGTTCATTCGAACCTCTCGGAGATGAATTCGGGTTCCTCGCACATAGTGCGACTCAATGCCTAAAACAATGCGGGAAAAACACAAGGCACCGAAGCGGTGGAGATATCCTTAAGAAGCCGCGCGCCGTTCCGCAAGCCTTACTGAAATGTAACGGTGAAAGGCTTTGAAAAGCCTGAATCGCTTCCTACCTCACCCCTCACGCGGCAATGCCGTACGAAATAACAGGAGACAAGACATGTCACCCGAAGAACGCCAATTGCTGACCGCCCTGTTCGACCGCGTGCGCACCGCCGCGGCCACGCCGCGCGACAGCGAGGCCGAGGCCCTGATCGACCAGGCGACGCGGCAACAGCCCTCCGCCACCTATTATCTGGCTCAGGCCGTGATCGTTCAGGAAAAGGGCTTGGAGGCGGCCGCCAACCATATCAAGGAACTCGAGGAACACGTCCGCCAGCTGGAAGCCGGCGCGAGCGAACACCGCCAGGCCGAACAGGGCGGCGGCTTCCTGAGCTCGATCTTCGGCAATACCCAGACGCAGCAGCCCGCTCCGGTTCCGTCCAGTCCGGCCAATCCCGGTCCCTGGGGCCAGCCCTCCCGCGCCTATGACGAACCCCGCGGCTACGACAGCAGCACTCGCCAAATGCCGCAGCAGCCGACCGGCCCCTGGAGCCAGCAGGCCTATGCGCCATCGGCAGGCGGCAGCTTCCTGCGCGGCGCGCTCGGCACGGCAGCGGGCGTTGCCGGCGGCATGCTGCTTGCCAATTCGCTGAGCGGCATCTTCAGCAACCATATGTCCTCGCTCGGCTGGGGCTCGCCCTTCGGCGCCAATCCTTTCGGCAACGCCAACGCGCCCACCGAGGAAACCGTCATCAACAATTATTTCGGCAATGACGACACCCGCCAGGCTTCAGACAATGCTGCCGATAATAACGACGACGGCAATCTGCAGCAGGCCGATTACGACGATGGCGCCGATTACAGCGATGACTCGTCGGGCAACGACGTCACGGATGTGTGAGGCTTGGCGGTTGGAGACGGGCAGCGGTTGCCGCACCGTATCCCGGCCCTTCGCTTAAGCTCAGGGCGTTCGCTGCTGCAATCGATTCACTGGATCGATTGCTCGGGCTGCGCCCGACCGCAGCTCACCCACGTCCACGATAGGTGGCAACGCCCTGCTCCGGCAGCCACACGCCTTCCGGCGGCTTGCCCGTCTGCCAGAAGACGTCGATCGGGATGCCGCCGCGCGGATACCAGTAGGCGCCGATCCGGAGCCATTTGGGATCGAGCAGTTCGACGATGCGCTTGGCGATATAGATCGAGCAGTCCTCGTGGAAGGCGCCGTGGTTGCGGAAGGAATGCAGGAACAGCTTCAGCGACTTCGATTCCACCAGCCATTCACCCGGGATGTAATCGATAACGATATGGGCGAAATCCGGCTGTCCGGTCATCGGGCAGAGCGAGGTGAACTCAGGCGCGGTGAAGCGCACGACGTAATCGGTGCCGGCATGATTGGACGGCACTTTTTCAAGCACTGCCTCCTCCGGCGAATGGGCGGTTTCGGTCTGCTGGCCCAGCATCGACAGGCTGGAAACATCGGTATTCGGCATCATGCCTCCTTGACGACTTTGACGCGGATGCCATGGGCCTTTTCGCCCTCCGGCTCCACATGAATGGCTATTTTGGCGCCCTCATGCACTGTCCTGATGGCATCCTCAAGGCGGTCGCATATATCGTGCGCCTGCCGCACGGACATAGTGCCCGGCACCACCATGTGAAAATCGATGAAGGTGACGGTACCCGCCCGCCTGGTCTTCAGATCATGAACGCCGATCGAGCCCGCCGCATGGGTGGCGATCGCCTGCTTGATCGCTTCCTCCTCCAGCGGATCGACCGCCTGGTCCATCAGGCCGCTGATCGATTGCGAGATCACCTTCCAGCCTTGATAGAGGATGTTGACGGCAACGAGAATGGCAAGCACCGGGTCGAAGATCGCATAGCCTGTCGCCAGCGCCAACAACAGGCCGATGAGCACGCCGATCGAGGTGACCACGTCGGACATGATATGCTGCCCGTCCGCAGCCAAGGCAGCCGAGCGATGTTTGCGCCCTGTCCGGATCAACAGCCGCGCCCAGATCGCATTGATGACGCCGGCCGCGAAATTGATCGCCAGGCCAAGTACCGGCGCATCGAGCATGCGCGGTTCGGCGAGATAACCGATCGCCTCGTTGACGATCAGCAGCGCCGCGACCACGATCAGCGCGCCCTCGGTGACGGCGGACAGATATTCCGCCTTGTGATGGCCGAAGGGATGGTCGTGATCGGCTGGCTTCTGGGCGTAGCGGATGACGAAGAAGGCAATGAAGGCGGCAACGACATTCACCGTCGATTCAAGCCCGTCCGACAGCAGCGCGACCGATCCGGTGACCCACCAGGCCACCATCTTCAGCCCCATGACGCCGAGCGAAAGCGGAATCCCCCACATCGCCAGCTTCCGAACCGTAAGATCGCCGTGGTCGCTCATATCGTCCTCCTGCGGTTGCGAATGAATTGCAGGGTCCAAGCCATTGAAATGCAAAACCGCCCACGCGAATGTCGCGCAGGCGGTCCAGTTGAGGGTGATATGGGCGATGATGCAGGATTTGTCAAAGAGAATGACGCGTCCTTCACAGCTGTTGCCGTCGGATACGCGAATCCGGCTTCAGCTCTAGGGAGCGGGATCGCAGACAGGCTGCGGCCAGCGCAGGAGAGCGGCCTGCCCGGCCTGCGTCAGCGCGTAGACGCCCTTCTCCTTGCGCTCGAACCATCCGTAGACATTGTCGAGCAGGATCCGGCCGGCATTGGGTGTAAGCGCCTTCATATCCCGCGGCCGCGCCACACCCTGGTCGAGCGCCGCCGCGCAGAGCAGCGCCTGTTGGCGATAGGCGGTCATGATCGGCGCGCGCGAGCCACCGCCGACAGCGGGATCGCCGCGCCGGCGCTGGTGCTCCCTGACAAGGCGCGTGCGCCGCTTCGGATTGGTGCGCGGCATCGGCGAGACGGAACTGACGATGACGCTGACTTCGCCGCCATCGGAGACGCCGAGCATGCCTATCCCGAGCCGCCGGCAGAGGTCGCGGTAGCGTTTGTCGGCCTCTCGGCCGCGCCCCTTGGCCGAAACGCGCGCCGCGATCCAGACTTCATCGCTCATCGCCGCCCGGTCGACCGCCTGCAGCAGCAGTTCGAGATTGAAGGAGAGCTTGAGTTCGCAGATGATTACGACCGGCGGCTCACCATCGCTCAGCCCGACGAGATCACAGCCGCCGACCTCACCCTTGACCACATAACCGGCCGCTTCCAGGAACGCTTTGACCGGCAGGTAGAGCGACGTCTCCATCGGAAAATCGCGCCTCAGGCAGCGTTGAGATCGGCAATCTCACCATATCGGGCAAGCAGTCGCGGCGAGCTCATGTCGCCGGTCTCCTCGTCGACGATCACGGCATAGGCCGCAACGCCGACGAAACGCTCGGCCATCGCCGAGGCAATCTTTTCCGCGCTGACGGCATTCGATGCCTGCCGCATTTCTCCGGGCACGAGATTGCCGCGGTTCTTGCGATAAGGAAGGACGATGAACTTCTCAGCTTGGGCCACGGTGATAATTCCCGGTTGATCGTTCCGGAAATGTTCTGATTTGTCCGATAAAGTCAACCCGCCCTTCCCACTGGCGGGAAGGGCGGAGAGAATGGCCCGTCAAGCAGCTTTGGTCTTCACCTTGCGGGCCAGATGCGCCACGACATTCTCGATCATCCGCATGCCGGCATCGCCGCCGAGCGTCATGATCGATTCAGGATGGAACTGCACCGCGGCGATCGGCTCCTTGGCATGTTCGATGCCCATGATCGTGCCGTCCTCGCTCTCTGCCGTGATGATGAACTCAGCCGGCAGCGTCGAAGGATCGGCGAAGATCGAGTGGTAGCGGCCGACCGTCACCTCCCTGGCGAGGCCGGAGAAGACGATACCCGGCTCCAGCACACGGATGCGCGAGGGCTTGCCGTGCATCGGCAGCGCCAGATGGCGCAGTTCCCCGCCATAGGCCTCGGCGAGCGCCTGCAGGCCGAGGCAGACGCCGAAGATCGGCAGGTTGCGGGCCCGCGCCTTCTTGATCGTCGCCTTGCAGTCGAAATCCTTCGGCGTTCCAGGCCCGGGCGACAGCACGACCAGATCCGGATTCAACCGGTCGAAAATCTCCTCCGGCACCGGCGTACGCACGGTCGAAACCGTCGCACCCGTCTGGCGGAAGTAGTTGGCGAGCGTGTGGACGAAACTGTCCTCATGGTCGATGAGCAGGATGCTGACGCCCTTGCCGACGCTTGCGACGTCGCGCTGGATCTTGCCGGAATTGCCGGTCTTGGCGTCTCGGATGGCGGAAAGCATGGCAGAGGCCTTCAATTCGGTTTCGGCTTCTTCTTCCTCCGGAATGGAGTCGTTGAGCAGCGTGGCGCCGGCGCGCACCTCGGCGATGCCGTCCTTGATGCGCACGGTGCGCAGCGTCAGGCCGGTGTTCATGTCGCCGTTAAAGCCGACCATGCCGATTGCCCCACCATACCATGCGCGCGGGCTCTTTTCATGGCTCTCGATGAAGCGCATCGCCCAGAGCTTCGGCGCGCCGGTGACCGTCACCGCCCAGGCGTGGCTGAGGAACCCGTCGAAGGCATCCATGTCGTCGCGCAGCCGCCCCTCGATATGATCGACGGTATGAATGAGGCGCGAATACATCTCGATCTGCCGGCGGCCGATCACCTTGACGGAACCCGGCTCGCACACGCGGCTTTTGTCGTTGCGGTCGACGTCCGAGCACATGGTCAGCTCGGACTCGTCCTTCTTGGAATTCAAAAGCTTCAGGATCTGCTCGCTGTCGGCGATCGGATCGTCGCCACGCTTGATCGTCCCCGAAATCGGGCAGGTCTCGATGCGCCGTCCCGAAACGCGCACGAACATCTCGGGCGAGGCGCCGACCAGATATTCCTGATGGCCGAGATTGATGAAGAAGGAATAGGGCGACGGATTGATCGCCTTCAGCCGCTTGGAAATATCGGAAGGCTTGCTTTCGCAGCGCTCCATGAACTTCTGCCCAGGAACGACCTCGAAAAGATCACCCTTGCGGAAACTTTCCTTCGCCTTGGTGACGAGTTCGGCATATTCGCCCGGCCGATGGTCGCTCTTCGGCGGAATGGCATCCGTCTGCTTGAAGGGTTCCGGCGCGATCTGCTCGGCCTTGCCCTCGGTCGTCACGCCGCCTTTCTCGAAATCGTAGCGGTCGATCCAGGCCTTGGCAGCGTAATTGTCGACGACGAGGATCTCGTCCGGCAGGTAGAGCACCATGTCGCGCTGGTCGGAAGGCCGCTTCAGCTTCAGATCGATCGCGTCGAACTGGAAGGCGATGTCGTAGCCGAAAGCGCCGTAGAGCCCGAGGCTCGCATCCGCCTGCGAATAGAAGAGGTCGGTGACGGCGCGCAGGACGGTAAAGACCGTCGGCATCTTCGAGCGCTCTTCCTCGGTGAATACCCGGTCCGGCGTCTTGACGGAAAGGTCGAGGCGGCGGGCGGAGGAAGCGCCGAGCACAAGGTCGGGCACCGTCTGCAGCCGCTCGGTCACGAAGCCGAGAAGCACCTCGCCGCGTTCATTATAGGCTTCGATCCAGACGTCGCGCCCGAAGGAGGAGATGCCGAGCGGCGGATCGACGACGGCGGTATCCCAGCGCGTATAGCGGCCCGGATATTCGTAGTTCGACGAGAACACCGCGCCGCGGCGCTCATCGAGCTTGTCGACATAGGAGGAGACCGCGTCGCTGTAGGGGATCGCCCGCCGCTGCCGCGTGACCGATATCCCGCCCTTGGTCTCGTAGATTTCCGCACCATCATCCCGCAGGATCGTTACCATAATTCCACTCCGTTATCGGGGCCCGGACAACAGGCGGCGATAAAACAAAAAAGCCGCCTCGAAGTTTCGGGCGGCTCACTCGTCGTCGTCTTTGGACACGATTGGTCGAGGCCGCCTCAGCGAGCCCACCACCAAACAGCGATGTTCAAAGACTTGATCATGGGAAAATTGTTAGCCTGAGATCAGCCGCCGCGCAAGAGGCGATCGCACGAATGAAAAGGGCGGCCCGAAAGCCGCCCCTTCCCCCAGCCTTGAAGGCATGCCTGGCTCAGAAGGTCTTGGTGAGCGAGACCTTGAATGTGCGGCCCGGCTCGGAATACCACTCCCGCGGCTGCGAAGCCGTCGCCGAGTTGAGATTGACGTCGCGCACGGCGAGCGCGTTGTAGTGCTCCTGGTCGAAGATGTTGTAGACACCAGCTTGAACGCGCAAGCCCGGCAGCTGTTCCGGCGTCCACCAGCCGGTCAAATCGACGATGGCATAACCGGGCGCATCAAAGGTCGTATCGGGGGTCGTACCGACGGTATTGAGGTGGTCGGTCAGCATACCGGCCGAAAGCGTCGAGGAAAGATCGAAGCCGAAGGTCTCATTGCTCCAGCCGCCGCCGACAATTGCCTTGAATGGCGCCACTGAGCGCAGCCGCTGCGTGGTTTCTTCATTCCTGCCATAGGCATAGGCAAGCGAAGCATGCAGATTGATGCCATTGTTGAAAGTCTTGACGGCGCTGGCTTCAATGCCCGAGATCGTCGCCGCTGCCACGTTCGTGTAATTGAACTCAGTAAAGCCGGTTGCGTCCGTGGTTGTCACCGTCTCGATGAAGTTTTGGTAGCGCGTGTGGAAAGCCGCGACCCTGCCGGTAAAATCGCCGGTGTCGAAATTGGCGCCGATTTCGATGCCGCGGCCGATTTCCGGTTCCAGATCAGGATTGCCGAGCTGGGCGTAGCGGCTAGTGGGGTTGTAGAAGCGGCTGTAGAGTTCGTCGACGGTTGGCGCGCGGAAGCCGACCGCCAGCTGCATATAGAGCTCTACATCAGGCGTCAGGTCGTAGGTCGCAAGGATCTTCGGCGATATGGCGGCCTCCGTCCGGTCGCGAAGATCGCCGAAACGGGTAAGGCCGGTATTGTTGGAAAAACCGCCGCCGGTCGAGGGATTGTAGTTGAACCAGTCGAAGCGGAAGCCGGGCGTCAGCGTGAAGCCGGTATTGCCGATCTCGATCTTGTCTTCGACAACTAGCCCAAGGTTCTGGCTGTCGACGTCAGGCACTTCCGCCTGATTGTTCAGTGCCGGGCATGTTGTCGATGTGGGGCAAAGCGCCCAGCTATATTGGCTCCAGCTGGAGACGCCGACGTCAAGGCCGACGCGAACGGAGTGGCTGAGACCGGAATATTCGAAATCCTTCGTCGCGGTGCCGCTGAAGCCCCAGGTTTCGTTTTCGACCTCGTTGTTGCGGCCATAGGCAACATTGGCGGTCGTACGCCCCCCGCTGCCCGCTTCCTTCTTCAAATCCTGCCAATAAAGCGTGGCGCGCGCACTGCTGAAGAACGCGTCGGACGACTGCGCTTCATAATCATAGTCGAGCGATACGCGATCGCGGTCACGCTGTTCGCGACCGTCATAATTGTCGATCATGAAGTTGCGAGGGCTGGTTCCGCCCTGAAGGTGGCGCAGGTCGGTTTCCAGGTCGCGGCGGAAGCGTTCCGCCGTCAAGCCGATGCGATGACCGCCTTCCAGCTCCTGGCGCAGTTTGAAGAGCAGGTTGTTTTGGTCGAAATCAGCCGGGTTCGCCTCGGTGCGAAGAGCACCGTAAACGTCATTGTTGCCCATGTTCGCCCGCTCATGGCCTTTGCGGTAGCCGCCCTGGAACAGGATCGAGATGCCGCCGATCTTCTTGGCAGCGGCAGCCGAGCCGGAAAAGCTCCTGTCTTCGCTGTCATAGGTCGACTTGACGATCGCACCCCAGTCACGGCCTTCAGGAATGAGATCCTCCGGCTCCAGCGTGTTGAGAACAATGGCGCCGCCGAGCACGCCGGTGCCGCCCTTGCTCGAATCCGCGCCGCGCACGATATCGAGCGAAGACAGCGAATCGAAATCGAAAGTGTCGCCGCCGCCATTGGCGTTGGCAGGCGCAAAAGCGCCCTGGCGTGAACTGTTCGAGATGTAAGGGATCGGAATGCCGTCGATCGTCGTCAGGATGCGGGCACCGGAAAGGCCGCGCAGGTTGAAGCCCGCATCGGCGCGCGAATAGTTCACGCCCGCATCGACGCTGCGGCCGATATCGTCGTAATTGGTGACCTGCTTCTCTTCCAGCTGCTTCTGGGTGACCTCGGTCGCCAGCGGCGTATCGGCGACGCTGCCCGGCGCCACGCGTTTGCCTTTGACGACGATCTTCTGCAGCACGGTGCTGTCATCCGCCGCCGCTTCCGGCGTGGTGGCCGGAGCGCTCTGCGCGAAAGACTGCGAAACAGGAAGAACAGCTGCAACTGCCGTGCAGACCAATAGAACCGAGCGCCAATGCCGGACGATCATAACCTACCCTCTCATGATGATTACCGGGCTGGCTGGTCGTGGCGCGTCGAACGCTCGATGGGCTGGCTGGGCTATTGCGGATAAGACGGAGCAGAAATCCGCCTTCTTTTTGCCGCATAAAAAACATGAGAAACATTGTCAACATAATCGACCAATTTATGTTGAATATTATTTTCAAGTTTTAATGATCTTCCACGACGTTGCGCAATTGCAACGAAACCCGCCATAATGCGTTATCCCTTCCGCTATCGACACCAGGGAATCGGATGCGTTGAGAAAACTTTCGATACTGGCGATCCTTCTCGCCGCTACCGCCTTTCTTGCTGGCGCCCGCCTGCCCCTGCATGGTCCTTTACCCCAACCTCGACCCGACACCGGGGCTGCAGCCAGTCCTACTCCGCTTCCCGACAAGACTGAACCACCCGCGCCGGCGGATGTGCCGGCACCGCAGCCGAAGCTCGATGTGAAGCCGGAGACGCCGGCGCCGGACCAGCCAGCGGCACCCCAAACCGAACCAGGAAAGTCCGAACCGGCAAAGCCCGAACAGGCAAAGCCGGAGCCGGCAGAACCGATGCAAGGCCCGCCGTTGCCGCCGGGCGGGCTAAAAGGCCCGCAGACGCCGGCGGAAGAGACCAAGCCGCCTGCCGAGCAGACGCTCGAAGAGCAGCATCTGACGATCGAACCCGAAAGCGACTCCGAACACGCAGAATGCACCGCCGCACTCCGAGCCTTGGGCGTCGTCTTCAAGGACACGCCGCGCATCGACGACGGCAACGGCTGTGGCATCGACAAACCGATCATCGTCTCCGAAGCCCTGCCCGGCATTGCGCTCAAGCCGGAGGCGACGATCCGCTGTCCGGCGGCGCTCGCCCTCGCCCGCTGGCTGAAAGACAGCGTCATCCCGGCCGCCTCCGCTGCCCTGCCGGAACAGGGGCGCCTCACGACCGTCAACCAGGCAACGTCCTATATGTGCCGTCTGCGCAACGGCGCTGAAACCGGCAAGATCTCCGAGCATGCCCGCGGCAATGCGATCGACATTGCAAGCTTCCATTTCGAGAAAGGCGAAGACGTCGCCGTCCGCTCCCGCCGCGAGGACCCGACGCTGACCGGCGCCTTCCAGCGCACCGTCAGCGCCGCCGGATGCCTCTATTTCACCACCGTGCTGGACCCCGAAAGCGACGCCGCCCACGAGACCCATTTCCATCTCGATGTGATGGAAAGGAAGGGCGGCTATCGCTACTGCCATTGATCAGTGAGTGGCTGAGCCTCGCTTGAATCAAGTTGACCAGGAAATAGAGCGCTGCAGTTCGCCAACCTCTCTTTTCGTCATGCTCGGGCTTGTCCCGAGCATCAGCCTTCGTTCGATAGGCAGCAGATCCTCGGCACAAGGCCGAGGATGACGCCAAACAAAGGGGATTGCCACTTGAAGACCCAGGGAGTGCCTATCATGATGTTGTTGAGCTTCCAGATAAACGATTCAATGGCTTCCCGTCTGGATCGCCTTGCCGAAAAGCGAAAGCTTTCACTAGCAGAGACAGCGACCTTGGCGATCGAGGAATTCATCGAACGGGATGAATGGCAACTCGCAGAGATCGAAGCCGCCGTTTGCGAAGCCGATCAGGGCGACTTCGCCTCCGATGAGGAGGTCACCGCCGTTCTATCGAAGTACGCCGGCAATCTGTCAACCGATCAGAACAACCCCTCGATATAACCCTGGTCGTTCAGGAAAATCCGCTCCGCCGATGGTGATTTCGGCAGGCCGGGCATCGTCATGATCTCGCCGGTGATGGCGACGACGAAACCGGCGCCGGCCGAAAGCCGCACCTCGCGCACGGGAACGATATGTCCTTCCGGCGCGCCGCGCAGGTTTGGATCGGTGGAGAAGGAATATTGCGTCTTCGCCATGCAGACCGGCAGCTTGCCGTAACCCTGCTCCTCCCATGTCTGCAGCTGATCGCGCACCGCCTTGTCGGCCGTCACCTCGCCGGCATGGTAGATCTTCGAGGCGACGATCTCGATCTTCTCGAACAGCGAAATATCGTCACCATAGAGCGGCTGGAATTTCGCCTGGCCCGATTCGGCCAGTTCCACCACCTTGTGCGCCAGTTCCTCGATGCCGGCCGAACCCTTCGCCCAGTGCTGGCAAAGGATCGCCTCGGCGCCGAGCCGCGAGACGAATTCCTTCAGCGCCGCGATCTCGGCGTCGGTGTCCGAGACGAAATGGTTGATCGCGACGACCACCGGCACGCCGAAACGGCGCACATTGGCGACGTGCCGACCGAGATTGGCGCAGCCCTTCTTCAGCGCCGCGACATTCTCCGTGCCGAGCTCCTCTTTTTTCACCCCGCCATTCATCTTCAGCGCCCTGACGGTCGCGACGATGACCGCCGCATCCGGTCTCAGCCCGGCTTTGCGGCATTTGATGTCGAAGAATTTCTCGGCGCCGAGATCCGCCCCGAAACCTGCTTCCGTCACCACGTAGTCGCCAAGCTTCAGCGCCGTCTTCGTCGCCGTCACCGAATTGCAGCCATGAGCAATGTTGGCGAAGGGACCGCCATGCACGAAGGCGGGATTGTTCTCCAGCGTCTGCACGAGGTTCGGCTGCATCGCATCCTTGAGCAGCACCGCCATTGCGCCGTCGGCCTTCAGGTCGCGCGCATGCACCGGCGTCCTGTCGAAGCGATAGCCGATGATGATATCGCCGAGCCGCCGCTCCAGATCTTTCAGGTCGGTGGCGAGACAGAGGATCGCCATCACCTCGGAGGCGACGGTGATGTCGAACCCGCCTTGGCGCGGGAAGCCGTTGGCGACGCCGCCGAGCGAGGAGACCATGCTCCTGAGCGCCCTGTCGTTCATGTCCATGACCCGCCGCCAGGCGATGCGGCGGATGTCGATATTCTCTTCGTTGCCCCAATAGATGTGGTTGTCGATCATCGCCGCCAGCAGATTATGCGCCGAGGTGATCGCATGGAAATCGCCGGTGAAATGCAGATTGATGTCTTCCATCGGCACGACCTGCGCATAACCGCCGCCTGCCGCTCCGCCCTTGACGCCGAAGCAGGGACCGAGAGAAGCCTCGCGTATGCAGATGATGGCCTTCTTGCCGATCCGGTTCAGCCCGTCGCCGAGCCCGACGGTCGTGGTCGTCTTGCCCTCGCCCGCCGGCGTCGGGTTGATCGCCGTGACGAGGATCAGCTTGCCATCTTTCTTGCCCGCCTGCGCTGCGATGAACTCGGCGCTGACCTTGGCCTTGTCGTGGCCGTAAGGAGCGAGCTGATCGGCCGGTATGCCGAGTTTCGCTCCGATCTCGAAGATCGGTTTCTTGGCCGCCGCGCGCGCGATTTCGATGTCGGATTTGATTGACGGCATAGACGCTCCCCTCCCGAGCTCCGCGGCAGCGGAGCCGACATTTCCTCTTCATCGGGATAGCGAAATATCGGCAGGGTGTGAATAGCGCCGCGCCTTGCGGCTGCCACGCTCGGTGTTTATCTGGCGCATCACGATTGCCGCTACAGCGTGCCTTCACACCCCGATGTCAATTTACCGTGGCTGTGACAGGGCCTGCTTCTGCCTCCGGCTTTCTGGGGCACCGGAGACTTTCCTTCGCCTCCGGCCCGCAGACATGCAATCCAGGCTCTTCATCATAGGGAATGATACCATCGATGATGCCAAGCTCGAGGGCCTGAGAAGGAAGTATGATCCTTCCTCGCTCAGTTGATATGGCAGGCATTACCGTCTCGTATGTCTCGGCACTGACGCCCATCTCGTCGAAATAGGCGCGGAATTTCGTATATTCAGCCGTCGTGGGTCTAACGAGGCCGATAGACGAATAGCCGACAATCCGCGGCGTTCCGCTCATCAGGACAAGAGTACAGGTCGAAAGGCAATAGGCACGGGCGGCAAAGACCTCGCCTTTGGTCGGTCCGTTTTTGGCGATACTGGCGTTGCAACGCGGATCCAGCTCTGGACAATTCGGCAACTGCGTTCTGCCAATGGAGGTCTCCAGACCTGCAGCACGGATCATCCGCCCCATCGCGAAAGCCCCACCCATGTCCCCGCCATTGGACTGAAGGACCACCGGCAGCTTTCTTCCGCCGAGCGTCTTCAGGATCGCTTCCAGCCGAGCCGGCGTATCCGGCGTGATGTCTCCATCCGCAGAAATCCACTGCATGCACTCTTCCTGACAATTGCCACTGTACATCAGGAGAAAGTCCATCGGCCGGGTTTTCGGCAGGCTCTCGCCCGTGGTTGCGGCCGCATCCTGCACAGGCATCTTGGCTACGGGCGTTTCGACCGGGGGATGGCCATGGCAGACAGCCCCGGCCGCCGCATCCGGCCCGCAGGCAGGCATGCCGGGCCATTCTTTGTAGGCCAGCATATCGGTCATGAGGCCCATACGGAGTGAATCTGCGGTCGGTACGATCTTGATGCTGTCAGGCGTGGCGCTCATCATCAGGCCGATCAAATCGGCGCTGACGCCCATTTCCTTCAGGTAACCCGTCAGGGCCGCGGCGGCCTTCTTGCCGAGCTTGGTGGAACTGCTCTGCCCTGCTGACTTGCGTCCAACTTCCTTGCGGGAGATTTCCTTCTTCTTGCCGTTCACGATCTTGTATTCGATGCGGTAGGAGACCCGCACCTTGTTATAGATTGTCGTGATCTGGTGGACGCCGATCAACGCCCATTGCGAGGCGACCCGCTCCGTACCGCCGGCGAATGCCAGCGGACAGGCGGAAAAACAATAAGCACCGGCCGAATAGGTGTTGCCAAGCGCGGTCCCATCCTTTGCGATGGCGGCATTGCAACGCAGATCGTCAGCCGGGCAATCCTTCAGCCGCGTGCCGCCTACCGCCGTTTCCAGACCGGCTTTGCGGATCATCCGGCCGATCGCATAAGCGGCTTCGACATCACCGCCCTCGGACCGGAAGACGATCGGCAATTTCCGACCGCCGATCTTTTTCAGAATTTTTCGAAATTGGGCTGGCGTATCGGAGGTTATGCGTCCCTCTGCCGATATCCATCCCGGACAGTTTTCCACGCAGAGGGGATGGTGAACGAGGATGAAGCGCATCGGCGGCTGCCCTGCCGGCTGCTTCTGTCCGGCAGCCTGCGAGGTCGCAGCACCGAACGGCAAGCTCAAAAGAAGAAAAACAAGTAATACCGGAAAAAGCAGATACTTCAGATGCAATTTGCTTGCAAAGCGCACGATTAAATCGCCTCAGTTATACATGCGAATACGCTTAGCAATTGCATCGGGCGGCAGCAAGCCGGATTTCGGCACCTCGCGCCGCCCCCGCCTCTTCCGGCATGATTCTCTTCCTGCCCGGCTTGGGCGAAATCCACAGCTGCCCCGCCGCAGGAGAAGTCAAAGATACCACAACGCTACTTGCACCGGCGACAACTCAACCGAGACGCGCGCGACTGTGACTATTTCTTCACGATTCGGAATAATCGGCGCGAGATAAGGCAATTGGGACTAGCATCCGCCGCTGTTTCTGTATTTGATAGCGTTAACATCGGGGCTGCCGGAGGCGTACAAATGTCTTACATGACCACCTCTGAAAGACAGTCGTTGCTTTCGGCGGAGCTTGCAGTCGCAGGAACGCGCGGCCTGTTTGCGCAGGCTCTCGGCAGAGTATCCGCGGCCTTCGGATTGTCTCATGCGACGCTGATGCACGCCCCTTCCCCGGAAGACATCCTGCTGAAGCCGCTGTTGATCGAAAGCTCGCTTCCCGCCGCCTATGTCCGCGACTTCGACCGCGCCAACATGATGCGTGGTTGTCCTTTCGGCCTGCGGTTGAGGGAGTCGGCCGTGCCGCTAGCGTGGCACCTCAACGATGCCGTCAATGGTCAGGCCTTTCCAGCCGAACTGCGCGCCCTGATGCTGCACCATGCGATACCGGCGGGGGTCGCCATGCCGACCATTGCAGTCGACGGCCGCCGCCTGGTCTTCTGGTTTTGCGGCGAACGTGCCGCGCTCGGCCAGAGCGAGGTCAACGAGCTGGCGATCATCATCCTCCACGCCCTCGACGCATATAATACCGTCAGACGTAACGAGGAAAGCGTCCACAATGCGCTGTCGGCGCGCGAACTCGAAGTCGTGCGCTGGACCGCACAGGGCAAGACCTCGATCGAAATCGGCCAGATCCTGACGCTGTCGGACCATACAGTGAATGCCTACATGACGAACGCGATCAAAAAACTCGATTGCGTCAACCGCACCCAATTAGTAGCAAAAGCAATTCGATTGAAGCTGATCAACTGAGCAATCAGACGAGAGTCAGAACGTCATCCCGTAAATTGGGGGAAACGTGTCTCTTCGCTTTGAACAGCCCGTCATTGACAAGACAGAGCAATCCCGCACCCACATCGGCATCACCGATGCCGAAATCGTCCAGATGCTCGCTGCCTATCGCCTTTTCGGCTTCTGGCGTATCGACATCGAGACCGGACATTTCTTTGCAAGCGAGGATGTGCACGCAATCTTCGCCCTCCCCTACAGCGACGGCCCCGTCAATCTAACCGAACTGATGTCGCGCATCCATGAGGAGGATCGCAGCCTGATCGCCCAGACCTTCAAAGAGGCGAGCCGTCACGGCGGCGGCTTCCATTTCGTCTACCGCGTCGACAACCGGCTTGGTGGCTACAAACTGGTGCGCGGCGTCGGCCGCTTCCGTGACGATGAAAGCCGCGGTGGCATCGTCGGCGTCACCTACGAATTCGTCGAGAAACTGCGTGTCGTCTGCGTCGAGGACGGCACGATATCTGGCTGACCGCCCTCAGCGCATAGCCCCTACAGCGCCGCGCGTCTTTTCAGACACGCTAGAGCAATTCCAGGCAAAGCGCGAAGCGCTTTTGCCGGGAATTGCGTAAAAACAAAAGGATAGAGCGGTTCTGCGTTTCCATGAAAAGCCGAACCGCTCTAAGAACGCTGCAACATCTTGAATTGCTGCATAATTTTCTCCTTGAATCGATTCCGACTTAAGGAATTATGCCCGCTGCTTGCACCAGCGCAGGCAGGGCATGATAAACGAAGAATCCTGCAGCGAGCGCTCCGGCATTGGCCAAGAGGAAGCGTATGCTGAAGGCGCTCGTGCCGAATGCCATAGCATAGCCGCTTTTCGCTACGGTGTTGGAGATCACTGCAACGCCGAGAGCGGCCGCTGCAAGCTCAGTGCCGATGCTGTCAAGCATGCCGGCAACGGTGACGGCAATGGCGTCGACATCGGCGATACCCGAGAGCATCGAAACGGTCAGCAGGCCTGCTTCGCCAAACCAAGCCGCCGATGCCCGCGCCAGAAAGGCCACGGCGACGAGCAGGAGCGCCATTTTCAACACTGCCCGAAGTTCGAAGGGATTTCGCGAACTGCGGGATATCTGTTCCCCCGTACTGCGGCGGGCGATCAAAAGGGAAATGCCGCCCATGACGAGGGCGGCGGTGACAAGCGCCGGGCCGATCCGCCACGCGATCGGCGCGGCGATGAGGGCCGAAAATAGCGCGACCTTGAGGCAGGAGACAGCATTGGCAGCAAGCGCTCCGGCGACCAACACCTGTGGCGGATGACCGGCCGCACTGAGCTGGGCGTTGTTGATGGCGGTAGCTGTGGAGGAGACCAGGCCGCTGACGGCTCCGGCCAGCAATTCGCCGCGCGTTTGTCCGAGCACCTTCACCGCCACATAGCCGATGAAGGAAATGCCGGCGAGCAGAATGACCAGCATCCAGGTTTCAGCTGGCGAGACGCCGCCGAAGGGACCGATAGGCGTTGTGGGAAGGGCCGGCAATACGATGAAGGCCATGGCGAGAAATATAATCGCCGAACGCAGTTCATTCCAAGTCAGCGTTTTCATGAAGCCGTGCAGCACCTCGCGGCTGGCCAATATCGCCACCAACGCTACACCGCCCGCGGCTGCAAGGGTCAGGTTCCCGAGCACAGCCAATGCCCCGAGCGAAAAAGTGGCCATCCCGGCGATGACAGACGTAACGCTATAGCTGCCGGATGCCTCCGATTCCCGGTACTGATAGAGCGCGAAGACGGCCGAAAAGATAATCAGGATGCCGGTAACGACGAGCCCGTCGGGCGTTGATGGGGCGGAAACGGCCTGCTCGATAAAGCCGGCAAGCCCACCCAACATACCGACAAGCGTGAAAGTGCGCAGCCCAGCGGTGCGCTTTCCTTCCTCCTCATCGCGTTCACGCCAGTGGCGTTCCACGCCGACGATGGCGCCGATGGCGATCGCCAGCCCGAAACGTTCGAAAAGTTCGAGATTCTCCATGCCGGTTCCCTGCATCGAATCCTGAGCCACATTGCCGCCAGTGATGAGACCTGTCCATAGCAGCCTGTCCCCAACGCGAAGACGGCCGGGTGAGATTGACATTGACGCGGTACCAGTCCCGCCGCCGATAGGGTACCGACATCTTCAGCACAGCGGGTGTGAATGCGCTGAAATCTGATTTGCTTGCTCTTGGGAATCCAAGACGTTAAATCGTCACCACGCTCTACCGGTCGAGCACCGAACGGATTTCCACAAGGTTCGAGCGCACCCTCAAAATGTAGAAGCCCATGGTGGCGAGATGGCTCGGCATGATCCAGCCGTCCTCGCGGCCGTTCGAGATGATCGCCGGCTGAATGCGCAGTGCCGCCTGGAACTGCCGCGTCGTGCCGCCCCAGATGGCGCCGAGATTGCGTTCCTGCACGACCTGCGAGAAATCCGCCTGCGCTGCAGTCAGGATGGCGTAATAGGCATAGAGCTGGCCATAGGCGAACCAGAACCGGTCGTCGGCACGGGTGTCGAACCAGCCGCGATTGTGGTGTTCCGACCGCTCGGCCAGGATGTCGGAGGTGCTGCCGAGATCGTTGGCGATGCGGTCGATGAATTGCATGAGGTTGTCGGCGCGACCGTCGAAAATCGCGTTGCAGGCAGCAAGATCGGTGTTGAACTTGCGCAGGTCGCTGATCGCCGTGCGGTAGAAGGAAGGCGTCGGCGTCTTCGGTCCGAAGGGATGAAGCCCGAAATACCAGCTGTACTCGTCGAACTGTAGCTGGCCGCGTGCGCGCTGCAGGTCGTTGTTGACGCCCGATGTGCCGCGCACGCGCCCGAGCGAATCGACGAGCTCCGCCGAAGTCCGACGAACCGCCTGGTTGATGCCGCGCTGGAACGATGCCTTGTTATCGAGGAAGGGCGTGTGATCCCAGTCGATACCGAAGAAGCCCATCTTGTAGAGCAGCATGGAGGATATCCATGCGTTCTGGTTGACGTTGAAATCGGTCAGGTCGGCCGTGACGTCGACGATGGCCGAGCGCTGGCAGGTCTTGGCGGCGGCAGCGCCGCTCGCCTCGGCGACAGGCAGTTCCTGCCCAGCGGGAACCTTGCGTTCGGAAAGCCGGTATTGGTCGACGAAAGCGGTGTTGAAATTCGTCCAGACCTGCGTCTGCCAGAAGAAATAGCCGTAGAGCACGACGAAGAGCGCTACGAATGCGATGACCGGCAAGCGGACCATCCAGCTCCGGCGCTGATACCACCCATGCGCGGCGAGAAAGGGCCAGAAGGCCCAGGCGAAAAACAGGCGGGCCCAGCGGCCGATCGTCTGGCCGATCAGCCTGAAGAAACCGGCTATCCGGTCAAGCATCGTCGTCTCCTGTCAGGCGAGGCGAACACTACAGCGCCGCGCGTCTTTTCAGACGCGCTAAGGACGCTGTAGCACTTTGAGTTGCTGCATAATTCCTTAAATCGATTCCGACTTAAGGAATTATGCGGCGGACATCGCGCCCCCGTTGCATCCACATATGCGCTCGATGGGCCGAGCACAACACGAGCCTCTCGATTTTTACGAATGAAAGCAGCGCGGCCGCGCCTCGGGCTCAGGAACGCAGAAAAGGCAGGCTGAAGCGGAAAGGCCTGCGGGCCGTATCGATGAGCGGCGCTCCCGGTGCTTCGGGCGATGGTTCGGCATAGGCAGGAAGCCGTCTCGCGACTTCGAGATCGGCGCGGCCCTTGCGCCGCTCCAGATCCTGGGCGACCAGCATGCCCTTCTCGAACAAACTGATCGGCGCGGCGATATTGGGAAAGAACTCCGGCTTGATCCTGACCTTCATGCCTGGCCTGTCGGTATCGACCTGGGCCTGATAGATGATCAGCCGCTCCTCGACATCGATCATCAGCTTGTACAAAAGCACGTTGCAGGCGGCGATCTGGCCGTTCATCGCATCGACGAAGGCCTGAAACAGGCTGATGAAGCGCTCGCGCCGCTGGCTGTCGTCGCGCATCTCGTGCTCCTCGGCGGAGATGCGCTCGGCCTCCGCCTTCAGCGCCCGCCGCTCCGCCTCCATCTGCTCCCAATGCGCCCTGTTGCCGTAGACGCCGATGCGACCCTGCGTCGTCAGCGCCTTGGCGTTGAGCTCCTTCATCCTGAGACGGGCGATATCGATGGAATCGACCAGCCGGCGGCGGTGCTCGACAATGCTGACGAGATTGTGTTCCGCCGCCTTGTGGCGTTCGATGAGCGCAGCGCGCTGTGTGGTGATCAGCCCCGCAAGCGCGTCCGATTTCACCAAGAGGTCGAGCAACCGCTCGACAACGGGCGCCTCGCGCACACGCTCGGTATACATCCGCCACATCCGCTGGCGCGACGTCCAGCCGGCCATTTTCTCGCGCATCGTCAATCCCCGGAAACTGTCGAGGTCTGCCGACACTTCCGCCGTCAGCCGGTCGAGGGAGAGGACGAGCTCGGCGAGCAGCGCGTCCAGCGCGGCGCCATCTGCGATATGGTCTTGAAAGCGCACATTCTGTTCGAGGAAGACCTCATCGGCCGAATGTTTTTCGTCGCTGTCAAAGGCACGGATGCAGGCTGCGCAGTAGACTCCATCGGCCGCGATCTTTTCGGCGAAGCCCCCGGCGGCTTCATAACGGCTGTCGAATGGCGGGGCTTTGCGCACCTGATTTCTCCAGGGAATCTCCTGCCCGCAGGCTAGTCGCTTATGGCGCCAAAGAAAACAGGGCTCCTCCTTCAGACCGGCTCTGCGATCCAGGCCCCGTTCATTTCGTCGTCCCAGTGCCTGCGGCAGAGCGAGACATATTTTTCGTTGCCGCCGACATCGATCTGCGCGCCCTCGTGCAGCACCTTGCCTTCGGCGTCGAGCCGCACCACCATCGTCGCCTTGCGGCCGCAATGGCAGATCGTGCGCACTTCGCGCATCTCGTCGGCAATCGCCAACAACTCCTGCGAGGCCGGAAACAGTTTGCCCTGGAAGTCGGTCCGGAGCCCATAGACCATGACAGGGATGCCGAGCCGATCGACGACACGGGCAAGCTGCCAGACATGGACGGCCGTCATGAAATGCGCCTCGTCGACGAAGACGCAGGAAATCGGTGCCCCCTCGCCGCGCAGCCCGGCGATGAGCTGGAACAGATCCTCGTGCGGCTCGAAGGGGATGGCGCTCGCTTCCAGCCCGATCCTCGAGCCGATGACGCCCCGGCCGGCGCGCTCGTCGAAGGCGGCGATCAGCTGCACCGTACGCATGCCGCGCTCCTGATAATTGTAGGAGGCCTGCAGCAGCAGCGTCGACTTGCCGGCGTTCATCGTCGAATAGTTGAAATAGAGTTTTGCCATCCGATGTCTCCTTGCTCGGCTTATTGAAAGCTCACAACCGCAAAGAAAAGCCCCGCGCCCGCGATAATCACAAGAATCAGCACCTAAAGACCGGCGAAAGCCGCGAAAACGAGACATTGCGAAAAAATCGGCGACGTCGCAATCGCACCCGTCGATACGACGCAAACGCACTGAGGTCGCTTGTCAAACTGGGCTATTGGTGATTGGCTTGGGGACCTAAAGACTGGGAGTCTAAAATGAAAACAACAAGCACATTCAAACTTGTCACCGCAACCGCCGTCGCCGCCCTCTCCGTTGCGACCGCCGCCTTCGCCGCAGACCCTGAAAGCTGCTCCACCGTGCGCTTCTCGGACGTCGGCTGGACCGACATCACCGCCACCACCGCCACCGCATCCGTCGTTCTGAAGAGCATCGGCTATCAGACGGACGTCAAGGTTCTCTCGGTGCCGGTTACCTATACCTCGCTGAAGAACAAGGACATCGACGTCTTCCTCGGCAACTGGATGGAAACCCAGGAAAAGGACGTCCGTCCCTATCTCGACGACAAGTCGGTCGAATCCTTCGGCCCGAACCTCGTCGGCGCCAAGTACACGCTCGCCACCAACGCCAAGGGGGCGGAACTCGGCATCAAGGACTTCAAGGACATCGCGGCCCATAAGGACGATCTCGACGGCAAGATCTACGGCATCGAGCCCGGCAATGACGGCAACCGCCTGATCATGGACATGATCGAAAAGGACACCTTCGGCATGAAGGGTATGGAGGTGGTCGAATCCTCCGAACAGGGTATGCTCGCCCAGGTCGCCCGCGCCGACAAGGCAGGCAAGCCGGTGGTCTTTCTCGGCTGGGAACCCCATCCGATGAACACCAACTTCAAGCTGACCTATCTGAGCGGCGGCGATGCCGTCTTCGGTCCCGACTTCGGCGGCGCCAAGGTCTTCACCAACGTTCGCGCCGGCTATCTCGAAGAATGCCCCAATGTCGGCACCATGCTGAAGAACCTGAAGTTCTCCCTCGACATGGAGAACCAGATCATGAGCAAGATCCTCAACGACGGCGAAGAGCCTGAAGCAGCCGCTTCCGCATGGCTGAAGGCCAACCCCTCGGCCCTCGAGCCCTGGCTCGCCGGCGTCAAGACCCGCGACGGCCAAGGCGAAGCGCTCGCAGCCGCCAAGACCGGCCTCGGCCTTTGATGGTATGAATGGGGCGGCTTGCCGCCCCGTTTCATTTTTGTCCGATTGTTGATTTTTTTTGGATAGGCGCGCACCTTGAATTGGATCACCGACTTTAAGATTCCCATCGGCCCCGGGGCCAAATCCTTCGTGGACTGGCTGACCTCGAATGGAGAGTGGTTCTTCAACCAGCTGGCATTCCTGCTGTCGAGCGCCATAGACGGCCTGCTCTTCGTGCTGCAGAAGCCTCATCCACTGATCGTCATCGCGGCCATCACCGGCATCGCCTTCTGGCTGCGCCGGTCGATCGCGGTCGCCCTCTTCACCTGTCTTGGGCTGCTGCTCATCGTGAACCAGGACTATTGGAAGGAGACGACGGAGACGCTCGCTCTCGTGCTCGCCGCCACCTTCGTCTGTATGGTGATCGGCATTCCGCTCGGCATTGCCGCCGCCCGCCGCCCCTGGGTCTATGCCGCGATGCGCCCGGTGCTCGATCTCATGCAGACGATCCCGACATTCGTCTATCTGATCCCGGCGCTGATCCTGTTCGGCCTCGGCATGGTGCCGGGCCTGATCGCAACCGTCATTTTCGCAATTCCCGCCCCCATCCGGCTGACGCGCCTCGGCATCATCTCGACGCCGCCGTCCCTCGTTGAAGCCGCTGTCGCCTTCGGCGCGCGGCCGATGCAGGTGCTGCGCAAGGTCGAGCTGCCCTTCGCCGCGCCGCAGATCATGGCGGGTCTCACCCAGACCATCATGCTGTCGCTGTCGATGGTGGTTATTGCCGCGCTTGTCGGCGCTCCCGGACTTGGCGTGCCTGTCGTACGCGCGCTGAACACCGTCAATATCGCGAAAGGCTTCGACGCCGGTTTCTGCATCGTCATCCTGGCGATCATTCTCGACCGCATATTCCGCGCAGGGGACGAAGGAGACGGCGCATGACAGCGATAGACTTTAAGAATGTCAGCATCATCTTCGGCGACCGGCCGGAAACGGCGCTTGCCATGGTCGATCAGGGCAAAACGCGTGACGAAATCGGCGCCGCAACCGGCCTCGTGCTCGGCGTCGCCAATGCCTCGCTGACCATCGAGGAAGGCGAGATCCTCGTGCTGATGGGCCTTTCCGGCTCCGGCAAGTCGACGCTGCTGCGCGCCGTCAACGGGCTTGCCCCCGTGGTGCGCGGCGACGTTTCGGTCTCGACCTCCACCGGCCCCGTCAACCCTTACCGATGCAATGCCAAGGCGCTGCGCGGCCTGCGCACCCACACCGTCTCCATGGTCTTCCAGCAGTTCGCGCTTCTGCCCTGGCGCACAGTGGCGGAAAATGTCGGCTTCGGTCTCGAACTTGCCGGCATGCCGGAGGCCGAACGCAAGCAGCGCGTCGGCGAGCAGCTCGAACTCGTCAACCTGACGAAATGGGCCGACCGCAAGGTCAACGAGCTTTCCGGCGGCATGCAGCAGCGTGTCGGCCTTGCCCGCGCCTTTGCCACCGGCGCGCCGATCCTGCTGATGGACGAGCCGTTCTCGGCGCTCGACCCGCTGATCCGCACCCGCCTGCAGGATGAACTCCTGGAGTTCCAGCGGCGGCTGAAGAAAACCATACTTTTCGTCAGCCACGATCTCGACGAGGCCTTCCGCATCGGCAACCGCATCGCCATCATGGAGGGCGGCCGCATTATTCAGTGCGGAACCCCGCATGATATCGTCAAGAACCCTGCCGATCAGTATGTCGCCGATTTCGTGCAGAACCTCAATCCGATCAACATGCTGACCGCCGCCGATGTCATGCAGCCCGGCCTCGGCCAGACGGCCGCCGGCATGAGCGTCAGCGCCACGGCCCGCGCCGCCACCCCGCTTGTCGATATCCTCGACGTGCTCGCCCGCCAGCCGGGCAGCATCGGCATCGTGGAAAACGGCACGGTCATCGGCACCATCACGGCCCAGGATATCGTCGCCGGCCTTACACGCCATCGCCGCAAGGAGGACGCTTGATGTTTTCAAGCCGCTTTGTCACAAAGCGGTTATGAAAGATCAGCCATCGCCTATACGCGAAACCGATGATGAGGCCCGCAAACTCGCCCGCGTGCTGCTGCGCTCCGCTCGGCACGCGGCGATCGCCGTTCTCGATCCCGAGACCGGTTTTCCTTTCGCCAGCCGCGTTCTTCTCGCCACCGATATCGACGGCACGCCCGTCATCCTCGTTTCGAGGCTTTCGGCTCACACCAAGGCACTGGCAAGGGATCCACGCGCGTCACTGCTCACCAGCGAGCCGGGCAAGGGCGATCCCCTCGCCCATGGCCGGCTGACGACCCAATGTGTGGCGGAGCCGGTCGAGCTTGGTCATCGCTTCCACGAGCGCATCCGCACGCGTTTTCTCGATCGCCATCCCAAGGCAAAACTTTATATCGATTTTCCCGACTTCCTCTTCTTCCGTCTCAAGCCGGAGCGGGCGAGCCTCAACGGCGGCTTCGGCCGCGCTTACCATCTCGACGGAAGTGACCTCGTCATCCAATCGCCGGCAAACGAGGCGATCGCCGCCAAAGCGGCCGAAACAGTGCGAGATTTAGTAGAGCGCCATCCCGACGTGGCGGCAACCCTTGCGGTGCGCTTAAATGCCCCGGAATCACCTTCTTGGCGCATCTGCGGCGTCGATCCGGCGGGTTTTGAGATCATTTCCGGGGACTTTTTGGTGCGATACGAATTCGAAACTCTCGCTGCCGATTCCGATCACATTTGTTCAAACATATCTAAAATAGCATACTCGATACCTTAAATTTAGGTATATACAATCTTCGAGCCGAGTTGCTAGTTTTGGCCGCCGCTCCGGTACGGCCTGCCCCATACAGATGATGTACGTTTCGCATTAGGAAGATAACAATATGGAAACCCCTGATTTGGCTGACCACACGAATGTGGCGGCAGCACTATTGTCAGCCATGGCCAACCCCAAAAGATTGCTGATCCTGTGCAGCCTGGTGAAGGGCGAAGTCGCCGTCGGCGTCCTTGCCACGCAAGTCGGCCTCAGCCAGTCGGCTCTTTCGCAGCACCTGTCGAAATTGCGCGCGCAGAAGCTGGTCAAGACCCGCCGCGACGCCCAAACCATCTATTACTCAAGCACGTCCGAGCCGGTCATGAAGATCCTGGCAACGCTCGAAGACATCTACCTCGTTCCGAGCAGAAGCAGATCTGCAGCCTGATGATAGCGCTGACATGACCGTCAGCCGTGCCGGTGGCGCTCGGGAATCCTCCCGGAAGCCTCGGCAACGATATTTCAGCACGTGAACCTTAACGGCACGACCGGCAAATCTGGCGATTTGCCGGTCGTGTCTTTTGGCGCGTTCTTCCGGGCGGAAGCATGTCGGGACTTTTCTCGTTGACGCGTTGAGAGGCCCTGATAATTTGACCGGGCAGTAAAAATTCGGGCGACAAGCCCTCGGGAACGGGCCGTCGACGGCCAGGAGAACAGCATGTCCAACCGCCTCAATACGCCGAACGATCTTCGCGCCTTCTGGATGCCGTTTACGGCAAATCGCCAGTTCAAGAAGGAGCCGCGGTTGTTCGTCGGCGCCAAGGACATGTACTATACCACCCATGACGGCCGTCAGGTATTGGACGGCACGGCCGGCCTCTGGTGCGTCAACGCCGGCCACTGCCGTCCGAAGATCACCGAGGCGATCCGCGAGCAGGCGGGCGAGCTCGATTACGCCCCGGCCTTCCAGCTCGGCCACCCCAAGGCCTTCGAACTGGCGAACCGTCTGGTCGACATCGCCCCGGAAGGCATGAACCACGTCCTCTACACCAATTCCGGCTCCGAATCCGTCGAGACCGCGCTCAAGGTGGCGCTTGCCTATCACCGCGTGAAGGGCAATGGTTCACGCTTCCGCCTGATCGGCCGCGAGCGCGGTTACCACGGCGTCAATTTCGGCGGCATTTCCGTCGGCGGCATCGTCGCCAACCGCAAGATGTTCGGCACGCTGCTCACCGGTGTCGATCACATGCCGCACACCCACCAGCCCGGCAAGAATAACTTCACCCGCGGCGAGCCTGAGCATGGCGGCGACATCGCCGGCGAACTCGAGCGCATCGTCACGCTGCATGACGCGTCCACCATCGCCGCTGTCATCGTCGAGCCAGTCGCCGGTTCGACCGGCGTCCTCATCCCGCCGAAGGGTTACCTGCAGAAGCTGCGCGAAATCTGCACCAAGCACGGCATCCTGCTGATCTTCGACGAAGTCATCACCGGTTTCGGCCGCCTCGGCGCCCCGTTCGCCGCGCAATATTACGACGTCAAGCCCGACATGATCACCACCGCCAAGGGACTGACCAACGGCGTCATCCCGATGGGCGCCGTGTTCGTCACCTCCGAGATTCATGACGCCTTCATGAACGGCCCCGAGCACATGATCGAGTTCTTCCACGGCTACACCTATTCCGGCAACCCGATCGCGTCCGCTGCAGCCCTCGCCACGCTCGACACCTACAAGGAAGAGGGCCTGCTCACCCGCGCTGCCGAACTTTCCGACTATTGGGCCGACGCGCTGCATTCGCTCAAGGACTGCCCCAACGTCATCGATATCAGGAACACCGGCCTGATCGGCGCAATTGAACTCGACCCGATCGCCGGCGAACCCACCAAGCGCGCCTTCACGGCTTTCCTGAAGGCCTATGAGAGCGGACTTCTGATCCGCACCACCGGCGACATCATCGCGCTCTCCCCGCCGCTGATCATCGAGAAGCACCATATCGACGAACTTTTCGGCAAGCTCAGGACCATCCTTCAGAACAACATCTGAGAGGCGATCGAAGATCCTCAAGACCCGCGATGGACAATGCTGTCGCGGGTCTTTCCGTCTGAAGATACAAGAAACTCAGCTCACAGAAGCGACGGAAAGGCAGAGGGCGAATTTTTTCAAGAGCTGGCGATCGAAATGCCCTTCAGCGCCGAGCATCCATTTCAGTGCCTCGCTGGCGCTCCACGGCGCCTTATACGGCCGCACTGAAGTGATAGCGTCGTAAACATCGCAGATCGTCGCAATCCGCGAGTGAAGGCTCACCTCGCTGCCGGACAAGCTGCGCGGATAGCCTTTGCCGTCAATGCGCTCGTGATGATTGAGGCAAACGTCGAGGACGATCTCCGACATGCCCTCCTGCCGCGAGAGGATCGCATGCCCCTTCTCCGGATGGCCCCGGAGCAAGCTGATCTCATCCCTTTCCAGGGGCCCTGCCTTGTTGAGGACTTCAAGCGGAATTTCAAGCTTGCCGACGTCGTGCAGCAGACCCGCGGTGCCGAGCATCTGGATCGTATGCTCATCGAGTGCAAGATGGCGGCTGAAAAGGATCATCAGCGCGCTCACCGAAATGGAATGCAGGAAGGTCACTTCGTCTTTTGATTTCAGGCGTGTGACGCTGAGGAAAACCGACGGGTTCTCATCCATCGATTTGGAGACGGAAGAAATGACTGGCGTCAGGTGATCGACGCTGATTCCGTCGCCATTGCGCAGCCGCCCGAAAGCCTCCTCCAGCAACTGCACGGATTTCTGGACGGTTTCGCGCGCCGCCTGGATGTCGACCTCGATGTCACGGCCCGGCAGGCCGTTGATGTCGAGCCCCTTGCTGGTATTGATGACGACGCTGGCGGTGCCGGATTTACGAATTTTTGCCGCATCGACCTCGCGCCGCAGGGAAAATCTGCGCTTGGACAAAAGCGGATCCTGCCACAGGCCCTCGACAGCCTCCACAAACATTCCGATCCGCACCTGACCGGCATCGATACGCTTGAGCATCCAGATCTCTGTTTCCCGATATGTTTACGTAATTCTTTATGTCGTCTCTTTTTCAATGCTGCCGTATTTGGGTATGGTGGGATCGTAGTGTCATTGGCCAAACTAACGGTTAATGGGAAAGATAAAGACAACCGTATGGAGGTGGTTTCGTCCGGCGGCGGCCCTGGCCTTTGGCGACCTCGCCCCCTGAAAAATCCCTGAAAAACGTAGAAAATGATCCGCTCAAGCGCATTTTCGGTCGGATCGACCGTATTTTCCGTCCATTTTGTTATGAACTTGCGCAATCTCATCAAAATTCCTAGAAATCTCGCATGAGCTTCCTCGAGTCAAACATGGCCGGCGGGCTCGCTGATCGCGCCGATACCGATCGTCCTTGGCACGGCCCCGAAAAGGCTGTTGAATGATCGGGGAAGGCCGGCGCGGCACCTCATCGCGGGTCGAAGACCCCATCCAAGGAGACAGACAATGACCCTCAAGACATTGACGGCGACCCTCGTCGCGTCACTCGCCTTTGCACCGCTTGCCCATGCCGATATCACGATCGGCCTGATCGCGCCGCTGACCGGCCCGGTCGCCGCCTATGGCGATCAGGTGAAGAACGGTGCTCAGACCGCCGTCGACGAGATCAACAAGAAGGGCGGAATTCTCGGCGAAAAGGTCGTCCTCGAACTGGCCGACGATGCCGGCGAACCGAAGCAGGGCGTTTCCGCCGCCAACAAGGTCGTCGGCGACGGCATCCGCTTCGTCGTCGGCCCGGTGACATCGGGTGTCGCGATCCCCGTTTCGGACGTGCTGGCTGAAAACGGCGTGCTGATGGTCACCCCGACGGCGACCGCCCCCGACCTGACCAAGCGCGGCCTCACCAATGTGCTGCGCACTTGCGGTCGCGACGACCAGCAGGCGGAAGTCGCCGCCAAATACGTGCTGCAGAACTTCAAGGACAAGCGCATCGCCATCGTCAACGACAAAGGCGCCTATGGCAAAGGCCTCGCCGATGCCTTCAAGGCGACGTTGAACGCCGGCGGCGTTACCGAGGTCGTCAATGACGCGATCACGCCCGGCGACAAGGATTTCAGCGCGCTCACCACCCGCATCAAGTCCGAGAAGGTCGATATCGTCTATTTCGGCGGCTATCACCCGGAAGGCGGCCTGCTCGCCCGCCAGTTGCATGATCTCTCCGCCAACGCAATGATCATCGGCGGCGATGGCCTCTCCAACACCGAATTCTGGGCGATCGGCACGGATGCGGCGGGAGGCACGCTGTTCACCAACGCCTCCGACGCCACCAAGAGCCCGGACTCCAAGACGGCCGCCGACGCGCTCGCCGCCAAGAACATTCCGGCCGAGGCCTTCACGCTGAATGCCTATGCCGCCGTCGAAGTGCTGAAGGCCGGAATCGAGAAGGCCGGCAGCGCCGAGGATGCCGAAGCCGTCGCCGCCGCCCTGAAAGACGGCAAGGAGATCCCGACCGCCATCGGCAAGGTCACCTACGGCGAAGCCGGCGACCTGACCTCGCAGAGCTTCTCGCTCTACAAGTGGGAAGGCGGCAAGATCGTCGCTGCTGAGTGATCGACGAGGTCTGCGGAAAACAGGATCGGGCGCCCGCGGCGTCCGATCGGTATTTTAAGAGATGGGCTGCCTGTCAATCCCGCTTCCCGTCACGCAGATAGCTTTCCACTGTCGGGTGTTTGTTAAGCACCATCGGTTGACGATAAGTCCAGCTAGGTTTTGGATTTGAAATCCGTGCGTAGAAACTGGCGACCACGACGCGCTTAAGGTCTTCATCGGAAGCGACGCTTCCAGTCGACTTCGCGAGAATGATCCGACTGACCTTTCCATGTTTATCGGTCGTGAGTACAGCTGAGTTGTTCACACAGCCGCTTAACAGTAGGACAGCCATGCAGGCTGCCGAAATAATTGCTTTCATATCATGACCTTGAGTTGAAAACCGACATCTGTATTCTTGCGTCACTAGCACTGCAAATGTCGCAGCGAAAGTCACCGGATGGCACAACCTCCGGATTTCGATAACGCTCCGGATCATCGGCAGACAACGGTCGAAGAGGTAGCAATCCATGACCACCAAACTCGAACGTCTTATCGACCAGGGTGTCGGCCGCGTGCCGGCCGATATCGTGCTGAAGGGCGGCAGCTTCTTCGATCTCGTCACCGGCGAGCTCGTCCAATCAGACATCGCCATCGGCGCCGATCGCATCGTCGGCATTTCGGGCAGCTATGAGGGCGAGACCGAAATCGATATATCGAGCAGAATAGTCGTTCCGGGATTCATCGACACGCATCTGCACATCGAATCCTCGCTCGTCACGCCGCATGAATTCGACCGCTGCGTCCTGCCCTATGGCGTTACCACCGCGATCTGCGATCCGCACGAGATCGCCAATGTGCTCGGCACCGCTGGCATCGAATTCTTTCTGGAATCGGCGCTGGAAACGATCATGGACATTCGCGTCCAGCTTTCCTCCTGCGTGCCGGCGACCCATCTCGAAACCGCAGGCGCCGACCTGCCGATCGAACGTCTCCTGCCCTTCCGCCATCACCCGAAGGTCATCGGCCTCGCCGAGTTCATGAATTTCCCCGGCGTGATCCACAAGGATCCCGTCTGCATGGCCAAGCTCGACGCCTTCCAGGGCGGCCATATCGACGGTCATGCGCCGCTTTTATCAGGCAACGACCTCAACGGTTATCTCGCAGCCGGCATCCGCACCGAGCACGAATGCACGACCGCCACTGAGGCGCTGGAGAAGATCCGCAAAGGCATGCATATCCTCGTGCGCGAGGGCTCCGTGTCGAAGGATCTCGCCGCACTGATCCCCATCATTACCGAGCGGCTTTCACCATATCTCGCGCTCTGCACCGACGACCGCAATCCGCTCGACATCGCCGAACAGGGCCATCTCGATCACATGATCCGCACCGCGATCGCCAGCGGCGTCGAGCCCTTGGCGATCTACCGCGCCGCCTCGATCTCGGCGGCCCGCGCCTTCGGCCTCAGCGATCGCGGTCTCGTGGCGCCGGGCTGGCGGGCTGATCTCGTGGTTCTCGACAGTCTGGAAAACTGCCGCGCCGAAATGGTCTTCTCCGCCGGCCGGCGCGTCACCGATGCGCTCTTTTCCACGCGCAAGCCGGTCGCTCCGATCGGCCTCGACAGCGTCAAGGCCCGAGCGATCAACGCCGCCCATTTCGGCGTGCCGGCCAGGGAGGGCGAGACATCGGTCATCGGCGTCATGCCGGGCAAGATCATCACCGAACATCGCCGCTACCGGCTGCCCGTCAAAGGCAACGAGACGGCAGTCGACCTTGCCAACGACATCATCAAGGTCGCCGTCATCGAGCGCCACGGCAAGAACGGCAACCACGCCAACGGCTTCGTCCAGGGCTTCGGCCTGAAAAAGGGCGCAATCGCCTCCACCGTCGGCCATGACAGCCACAATATCTGCGTCGTCGGCGTCAGCGAGGATGACATGGCGCGCGCCGCAAACCGCCTCGGCGAGATCCAGGGCGGCTTTGTCGTCGTGGAGGATGGCAAGGTCACCGGCGAAATCGCCCTACCCATTGCCGGCCTGATGAGCCTCGAGCCCTACGAAAAGGTCCGCGATACGCTGCACCATCTGCGCAAGGCCGCCTTCGCGCTCGGCGCGACGCTGGAAGAACCCTTCCTCCAGCTCGCCTTCCTGCCGCTGCCGGTCATTCCGCACCTGAAAATATCCGACCGCGGCATGGTCGACGTGGACAAGTTCGCGCTGATCGGGTGAGAGTATTGTTGGCAAATTCCACGGCAGCGCCTATTTTGCGATATCGCTGGAGCAAATCATGACCAAGCTGGAACAGATTGAAAAATCCGTGACCGAACTCGACAAGCATGAGTTCGAAGCCTTTTCCGCTTGGTTTGAAGCCCTTCAGGCCGAACGCTGGGATCGGCAGATGGAAACAGACGCCGCGAGCGGCAAGCTCGATCATTTCGCGGAGAAGGCCTTGGCCGATTTTCGTGCCGGAAAGACAAGGCCACTTTGAAACACCATGCAACTCCCTCCTTCTGGGAGGCCTATGACGGCTTGCCTGAGCAGATACGGAAGCTGGCCGACGAAAATTTCGATCTGCTCAAACAAGACCCCAGACATCCATCCCTGCATTTCAAGCGCGTCGGGCGCTTCTGGTCGGCACGTGTTGGCACATCCTGGAGAGCTTTAGCCGTCAGGGATAGCGACAACGTCATCTGGTTTTGGATCGGCTCTCATGCCGATTACGACAAGCTTCTAAAGTAACCCCTCAAACCCGCGCACAAAACCCATCCAGCGCCGCAAGTTTCACCGTTCCACCATCGTTCACAGCCTCGTAGCCCGGCATGGCCAACGGCTCCCTGAGCACGATACCGTCAGGCAGGCGGAAATCCGCCGGCTTGCGCGTCAGGTTGAAAACGAACAGCAGTTTTTCCCCGCCCTTTTCGCGGGTGAAGGCGAGCAGGTCCTGATTGGTGTCGACAAAGGTCATTTCGCCGTCGATCAGCGCCGGGTGGCTCTTCCGGAAGGCGAGCGTCCTGCGGTAGTGGTGCAGCACCGAGTAGTCGCTGTCCTCCTGCGTATCCACCGAAAGGGCCGCCTGCTCGTAAGGCACCGGCAGCCAGCTCTTTTCGGCGGAGGTGAAGCCGGCATGTGCCTTGCCGGCTTCCCAGGGCATCGGCGTGCGGCATCCGTCGCGGCCCTTGAACGCCGGCCAGAAGCGGATGCCGTAGGGGTCGCGCAGATCCTCGAAAGCAAGCTCCGCCTCCGGCAGGCCGAGCTCCTCACCCTGGTAGAGGCAGATCGAACCGCGCAGCGCCGCAAGCACCGAGATCGCCAGCTTGGCGATGACAGGGCGCTCATCCGCCGTCAGCGCAAAACGGCTGACATGACGCATGACATCGTGGTTTGAAAAAGCCCAGCAGACCCAGCCGTCGGTCACCACCTTCTGGAAATCCTCGACGCAACCGCGAATATGCTCGGCGGTGAACTCCGGTCCGAGCAGGTCGAATGTGTAGCACATGTGCAGCTTGTCGCCGCCGCTCGTATAGGCGCCAACCGTCTTTAGCGAACGCGCCCCATCGCCGACCTCGCCGACAGTCGTGCGATCCTCGTACTGATCGAGCAGCGCCCGGAAGCGCTTGAGGAAACCGACATTTTCCGGCTGCGTCTTGTCGTAGAGGTGGTTCTGCATGCCGTACGGATTGCTGTCTGGCGCATCGAGGCCGGCGTCATCCTCGTCGGGCTCATGCGGCGGATTGCTTCTCAGCTGCTTGTCGCAGAAATAATAGTTCACCGTATCCAGCCGGAAGCCGTCGACGCCGCGGTCGAGCCAGAACTTCACCGTCTCCAGCACCGCATCCTGCACTTCTTCGCAATGGAAATTGAGGTCCGGCTGCGAGGTCAGGAAGTTATGCTGGTAATATTGCCTGCGCACGCCGTCCCACTCCCAGCCCGGCCCGCCGAAGATCGATAGCCAGTTGTTCGGCGCCGTCCCATCCGGCTTCGGATCGGCCCAGACATACCAGTCCGCCTTGGAATTGCTCCGGCTCGCCCGGCTCTCGACGAACCAGGGATGCCGGTCCGATGTGTGCGAGATCACCTGGTCGATGACCACCTTGATGCCGAGCCTGTGCGCCTCGGCCATCATCTCGTCGAAATCGGCGAGCGTGCCGAAGATCGGGTCGACATCGCAATAGTCGGAGACGTCATAGCCCATGTCGGCCATCGGCGACTTGAAGAAGGGCGAGAGCCAGATCGCATCGACGCCGAGGCTGGCAATATGCGGCAGCCGGCGGGTGATCCCCTTGAGGTCGCCGAGGCCATCGCTGTTGGTGTCTTGAAACGAGCGCGGATAGACCTGATAGATTACCGCGCCGCGCCACCAATCCGCATTCCCGCCTGCCTGCAATGCCATCGGCTACATCTCCTGCTTCGTTTGCGCTCGCCACACTAAAGCGGACGAAACAAAAGACAACTGGATGAGGTCGTTGTGAAAGTGCCGGACACCCCGCGTGACGTCGTCGTGATCCGACAAGGGGGAGACGTATATAGGCTTGTCCACAACCCGTTTCCAGCCTCCGCATTTGGGGTTGCAACGCGATTCCTTTGCGATAAGGTGCGCACTGACCTGCACGTAAGAGGTCAAATACCGGGAACAGATGTCTAATAAAGGCGCAAAGCCTAGAAAGGTGGACCCACGATGAACCAGTTCACGAAAAAATTTCTCGCCTCCGCAATGCTTGGCACATTGCTGGCGTTTTCGGCGCATGCGGCCACGCTCAACATCCACAATGGTGGCGATCCGCAGTCGCTCGACCCGCAGAAGCTTTCCGGCGACTGGGAGAACCGTATTGCCGGCGACATTTTCGAAGGCCTCGTCACGGAGGACGCCAAGGACAATCCGATTCCCGCCCAGGCCGAAAGCTGGACCATTTCGCCGGACGGCAAGGTCTACACCTTCAAGCTTCGCGACGGCATCAAGTGGTCCGATGGCCAGCCGGTAACGGCAGGAGACTTCGTCTTCGCCTTCCAGCGCCTCGTCGACCCGAAGAACGCTGCCGAGTATGCCTATCTGCAGTTCACCATCAAGAACGCCGAAAAGATCAACAAGGGCGAAATCACCGATCTCAACCAGCTCGGCGTCAAGGCGATCGACGACAAGACGCTTGAAATCACGCTCGAAAACTCGACGCCTTATTTCCTCAACGCCCTGATGCACTACACGGCCTATCCGCTGCCCAAGCATGTCGTCGAGGCCAAGGGTCAGGACTGGGTCAAGATCGGCAACATCGTCACCAACGGTCCCTATAAGCCGACCGAATGGGTTCCGGGCTCGCATGTGACGACTGTTAAGAACGATCAGTGGTACGGCACCAAGGACCTGAAGATCGACGGCGCCAAGTTCTTCGTGCTGGAGGACCAGGAAGCCGCACTGAAACGTTACCGTGCCGGCGAATTCGACATTATGACCGACTTCCCGACCGACCAGTATGAATGGATGAAGAAAAACCTGCCGGGCCAGGCACACGTCGCCCCCTTCTCCGGCCTCTATTATTATGTCGTCAACTCGCAGAAGCCGCCCTTCAGCGACAAGCGCGTCCGCCAGGCGCTGTCGATGGCGATCAACCGTGAAGTGATCGGTCCGCAGATCCTCGGCACCGGCGAATTGCCGGCCTATTCCTGGGTTCCGCCGGGCACCGCCAATTACGGCGAGCCGGCCTATGTCAGCTGGAAGGACCTGCCTTATAAGGACAAGGTCGCCGAAGCCAAGAAGCTGCTCACTGAGGCCGGCTTCGGTCCGGACAAGCCGCTCCATGCCGTCCTCAGCTACAACACCAACGACAACCACAAGCGCATCGCGGTGGCGATCGCCTCCATGTGGAAGCCGCTCGGCGTCAATGTCGAGCTCGTCAATGCCGAAACCAAGGTGCATTACGACCAGATGCAGCGTGGCCAGGTCGAAATCGGCCGTGCCGGCTGGCTCGCCGATTACAACGATCCGGACAACTTCCTGAACCTCTTGGTGACGGGCGTGCAGATGAATTACGGCCGCTGGTCCAATCCCGATTACGACAAGATGATCAAAGAGGGCAACGCGGAGACCGATCTGAAGAAGCGCGCCGAAATCTTCAAGAAGGCCGAGCAGCTGGCGCTTGATGAATCCGCCGCCCTGCCGATCTACTATTATGTCTCGAAGAATGTCGTTTCGCCGAAGATCGAAGGCTTCGTCGACAACATCCAGGACATCCACCGCACGCGCTGGCTGTCGATGAAAGAGTAAGGGAAAACGGTCCTTCCCGCCCCGCGCGGGAAGGACCGGCCCACGACCATGATCAAATACGCCCTCCGTCGCCTGCTATCGACGATCCCCGTCCTGTGGATCGCCGTCACAGCCTGCTTTTTTGTTTTGCGCCTTGCTCCCGGCGGCCCCTTCGATGGCGAAAGGCCATTGCCGCCGGTGATCCTGAAGAACCTTGCCATTCACTACAACCTCGATAAGCCGCTGATCCAGCAATACCTGATCTATGTCGGCGACCTGCTGCGAGGCGATCTCGGCCCCTCCTTCGCCAGCGAGGATTTCACCGTCGCCCAGCAGATCATGATCGGTCTGCCCTATACCTTCACCATCGGCACGGCTGCCTTTCTGATCGCCATCATCGTCGGCGTGGCCGTCGGCTGTCTTGGGGCGCTCTACCAGAACAAGGCGCCGGATTACATTCTCGGCGCGCTGATCCTGGTTGGCGTCGTATTGCCCAACTTCCTGATCGCGCCGATCCTGCAATTGATCTTCGGCATTCACCTCGCCTGGTTTCCGGTCGGCGGCTGGGGTGACGGCTCGATCAAATATCTGATCCTGCCGATCGTCGTTCTGGCTTTGCCGCATGCAGGCCGCATCTCGCGCATCACCCGCGGCTCGATGATCGAGGTGATGAACCAGAACTTCATCCGCACCGCCAAGGCCAAGGGCATCGGCCCGCGCCTGACGGTGATGCGCCATGCGCTGAAACCCGCCATGATGCCCGTCGTTTCCTATCTGGGTCCGGCGGCAAGCTACCTTCTCACCGGCTCGCTGGTCGTCGAAAGCATCTTCGGATTGCCCGGCATCGGCCGCTATTTCGTCAACGCAGCCCTCAACCGCGACTACGGCATGGTTCTCGGCACGGTCATCTTCTACATGGTGCTGATCGTGTTCCTGAACCTTCTCGTCGACATCGCCTATGCCTGGCTCGATCCGAAAGTGAGAAACCGATGATCCTCAACCCCGCGAAACGCGAGCTGCTCGCTCAGGAGCTTCTCGAAGCGGAAGGCCTGGCGCCCGAAGGCCGCTCGCTCACCAGGGACGCCCTGCGCCGGCTCGGACGCAACAAGGCGGCCGTCCTGTCGATCGCCGTCCTGGCGCTGCTGATCGTCGCAGCCTTCCTCGGTCCCTGGTTCATTCCGTTCAACTATGAGGATCCGGACTGGGCGGCCTTCCGCATTCCGCCGTCGATCGAGACCGGCCACTATTTCGGCACCGACCCGAACGGCCGCGACCTTCTTGCCCGCGTCCTCTACGGCACCCGCGTCTCGCTTGCGGTCGCACTGACGGCAACCGTCGTGTCGGTCGTCATCGGCGTGCTTTACGGCGCGATCTCGGGCTATATCGGCGGCAGGCTGGATGCCATCATGATGCGCTTCGTCGATATCATGTATGCGCTTCCCTACATCCTCTTCGTCATCCTGCTGATGGTGATCTTCGGCCGCAACGTCTATCTGCTCTTTGCCGCAATCGGTGCGCTGGAATGGCTGACAATGGCCCGCATCGTGCGCGGCCAGACGCTGTCGATCAAGCATCGCGAGTTCATCGAGGCGGCGCGCGCCTCCGGGCAGCGGCCGTTCAAGATCATCGTCAAGCACATCATTCCGAACCTCGTCGGCCCTGTGGTCATTTTCGCAGCGCTGACCGTGCCTGAAATCATCGCCACCGAAAGCTTCCTGTCCTATCTCGGCTTCGGCGTGCAGGAACCGCTGACCTCGCTCGGCACGCTGATCGCCGAGGGAACCGACGCCATGGAAAGCATGCCCTGGCTGCTGATCTTCCCGGCCGGCTTCCTCGTCGCCCTGCTGCTCAGCCTGCTGTTCATCGGCGACGGCCTGCGCGACGCGTTCGACCCGAAGGATCGCTAAGAATGCCCCAAGAAACGCAAAAAGACGTCCTGCTCGAACTCAACGACTACTCGATCACCTTCGCGACGCCTGACGGCGAGGTGAAGGCGGTCTCGAATATGAACCTCACCGTCCGGCGCGGCGAGCGCGTCGCCATCGTCGGCGAATCCGGCTCCGGCAAGAGCCAGACCTTCCTCGGCATCATGGGCCTGCTGGCCAAGAACGGCGCCACGACGGGCCAGGCGCTGCTCGAAGGCAAGGACGTGCTGTCGCTGAAACCGCGCGAGCTCGATCAGATTCGCGGCAAGGACATGGCCATGGTCTTCCAGGATCCGATGACCGCCTTGAACCCGTCGCTCAAGATTTCCCGGCAGCTGACCGAACAGCTCGAGGTTCATCGCGGCCTGACGGCCCGCGCGGCATCGGACGCTGCCCTCGATATGCTGAAACGCGTCGGCATTCCGGATCCGACCCGGCGGTTCCACCTCTACCCGCACGAGCTCTCCGGCGGCATGCGCCAGCGCATCGTCATTGCCATGGCGCTGCTGACCAAGCCGAAGCTTCTGATCGCCGACGAACCGACAACGGCGCTCGACGTCACGATTCAGGCGCAGATCCTCGACCTGTTCAACGACCTGACGGCGGAGATGAACACGGCGCTGGTGATGATCACCCACGATCTCGGAGTGGTCGCAGGCCTCGCCGACCGCGTCGCCGTCATGTATGCCGGCCGCATCGTCGAGGAGGCCCCCGTCGACGAACTCTTCGACAATCCGGCCCATCCCTATACGGCGGCGTTGCATGCCTCCATCCCGCGGCCGGACCAGGATGTCGACGACCTCGTCGTCATTCCCGGCCGCCCGCCGAACCTGCAGCACCTGCCGAAGGGCTGCAATTTCTCGCCGCGCTGTTCGCAGGTCCAGAACGATTGCATCGACCATCCGCCGCCGCTCGAGACGCTGGCGCCGCGCCACTGCGCCGCCTGTTACCACCCGTTCCCGCGTCGTGAGGAGTTGCTGAACCATGGCTGAGCGATCGCTGCTGAGGGTCGAAAACCTGACGACCCAATTCGAACTGCCGGCAAAAGGCCTCTTCAAGCCGCCGGTCTTCCTCACCGCCGTCAACAATGTCAGCTTCGATATCGCCGAAGGCCGCACGCTCGGCATCGTCGGCGAATCCGGCTGTGGCAAGTCGACGCTCGGCCGCTCCATCCTGCGGTTGTTGAAATCGCAGAAGGGCCGCATTCTCTGGCAGGGCCGCAATCTGCTCGACCTCAGTGAAGAGGAGATGCGCGCCGCGCGCCGCGACATGCAGATCATCTTCCAGGATCCGATCGCCTCGCTCGACCCGCGCATGACCGTCGGCGACATCATCGCCGAGCCGCTCACCGTCTTCGAGCCGAAGCTTTCGAAGGCCGAGCGCACCGACCGGGTCCGCCAGATCATGGCTGCCGTTGGTCTTGTCCCGGAGATGATCAATCGCTATCCGCATGAATTTTCCGGCGGCCAGGCGCAGCGGATCGGCATTGCGCGCGCCGTCATCACCAAACCGAAGCTCATCGTCTGCGACGAGCCGGTTTCGGCCCTCGACGTCTCGATCCAGGGCCAGGTGATCACGCTTCTGCGCAAGCTGCGCAAGGAGTTCGGCCTGACGCTGATCTTCATCAGCCACGACCTGTCCGTCGTGCGGCTGATCTCCGACGATGTACTGGTGCTCTATCTCGGCAGGGTGGTGGAATCGGGCGACTGCGCCACCGTCTTCGACCATCCGGCCCATCCTTATACACAGGCGCTCTTTTCGGCCGCACCGATCCCGGATCCGAAGCTCGCGCGCCTGCGCACCCGCATCCGCCTGCAGGGCGACCCGCCCTCGCCGCTCAACCCGCCGAAAGGCTGTGTCTTCTCACCGCGCTGTTGGAAGGCGACCGACATCTGCCGCACCGAAATGCCGCCGACCGAGGAGGTTCGCCCCGGCCAGAAGGCGGCCTGCTACCACATGGACAGGCCGTGAATGGAACGATCTTTTCAGAACATCTACGTCCCTCCATCTTTGGGGGGAAGTGTTCCCAAAACGGACTTATTTCGGAATCTATAGTCTCCGATAACAAAGATTTAGTTGCGGATATGCTATCCCTTTCTGCGCCCAATCATGGGCGAGGGGAACGCATATATGAAATCGAAAGTCTCTGGATTGATCGCGGTTGCCGCCGCGATCATCGCCGCCTCAGCCGTGCCATCGCGTGCCGAAGATCTGAAGTTCCAGCTCACCAACGGGACCAATTCCGTCCTGACGCGCTTCTACAGCTCGCCGACCGGCGTCAATAGCTGGGAAGAAGACGTCTTCGGCGAGAAGGTCCTCAATCCGGGCGAGACCGTGAACATCACCATCGCCGACGGCCGCACCGTCTGCAAATACGACATGCGCTTCGAATTCGACGAAAACTCGGACCTCGACACGACCGAAGATACGCAGGACCTTTGCGAGCTCGGCAGCTACACCATCCACGAATAATCAACCCGCGCCGGTAACCGCCTTCGCCTCGTCCGCGAAGGCGGGTTTTTCATTTCCTGCGATACCGGCGCTTACGATATCAATGCTTGTCACTCCGCACGGCTCCGCGTATCAGCGGATGAAGCGTCAATTCAAAGCGATAGAGCGGCCTGTTGGATCAGCGGCGCTCATGCCGGGAGGACAAGGTGAGCGGAAGACGGTTTCTATCGATCGGTGAATGCATGGTGGAGCTCTCGCAGGCCGGTGACGGCCTGTTGCGCAAAGGCTTTGCCGGCGACACCTTCAACACCGCCTGGTATGCCCGCGCCTGCCTTGGCCCCGACTGGTCGGTCGATTATTTCACCGCCCTCGGCGACGATGCCATGTCGGACGAGATGGTCGCCTTCATCGACAAGGCAGGCATCGGCACGAGCCTGATCCGGCGCATCAGGGGCAGGACGCCCGGCCTCTATATGATCAGTCTGAAGAACGGCGAGCGCTCCTTCAGCTACTGGCGCGACAGCTCGGCCGCCCGCAGCCTTGCCGCCGATCCCGACCGCCTGCGCGAAGCGGTGGAAAGCGCCGACCTCGTCTATTTCTCCGGCATCACGCTGGCCATTCTGCCGCAAGAGGATGCCACGACACTGCTCGCCGAAATCCGCCGCGCCAAGGCGGCCGGCAAGCTCGTGGTCTTCGACCCGAACATCCGTCCCCGCCTCTGGTCGAGTTACGACGTGATGCACGCGACGATCCGCGAAGGCGCCCGCTCTTCCGTGCTCGTCATGCCGAGCTTCGATGACGAAGCCGCGCATTTCGGCGACGATTCCATCGAGGCGACGATTCAACGCTATCGCGCCCTTGGCGCTGCCAACGTCGTCGTCAAGAACGGCGCGGACGGCGTTCGCCTGAATTTCGCCGGCGACGAGACCTTCGTTCCGGCCGAGACGGTGGAGACAGTGGTCGATACCACCAGCGCCGGCGACAGTTTCAACGGCGCCTTTCTCGCGCGCTATCTCGAGACCCAGGACGCGCCGGCAGCCGCCCGATTCGCCGCGAGCGTCGCAGCCCGCGTCGTCAGTGAGCATGGCGCCTTGGTCGCCAAGGAAAAGCTCGGATTGAGCGGGCGTTAAGCCCGCGCATGGCGACCAACATACGAACGCCATGCGCGGGCGCTCCCCGCCGTATCGGCGTTACCTGCCGTGGGAATCAAGCAATCAGGACTTCGTCGGCCGATCGGTCTCGCGAACCGCCTCGTCATGATACCAGCAGCTGTCGAGCGCCGCGTCGCAGACATCGGCTGCCTCGCGCTCCATCAGTCGGGCGCGTTCGAACCGGCTGGGGGTCCGCGCCGGCTTGACGGGAAACTGGTAGATCGTTGCGGATTCACGATGGAAACCGGTGGGCATAAGATCGCCTCCATTCCGTTCGGCGCATCAACATTCGACGTCGCGACCTTAGCACAATGCACATAGTTTATGCAAATTGCACAAAATATATGCACGCATATATTGTGATTGATCGATATGCTGTCTTCGCGGCGAGCGTCCGCCTATTTGTTCAACACTTCATCACCTCGGGCTAACGCAGAAATTTTCATCCGGTTCCAAAGCCGAAAATCCGTTTTCGCGCCGAAAGCGGGCATTTCGGTCACACAGAGAATGCGTGTCGGGCGGCTGATGTGCATATTTTCTTGTCGAGGCGGCCGAACTGGCACGCTACGTGCTTTTAAAAGCGCATCCCCTGGCGGTTGGATGCGCTTACGCGCGGAGATCGTCTCCGGATTTGCTCACCTTCGTAGCATTGAGAGAGTCACGATGACAAAATATAAGCTCGAGTATATTTGGCTCGATGGGTACACTCCGGTACCGAACCTGCGTGGCAAGACGCAGATCAAGGAATTCGACGTATTCCCGACGCTGGAACAGCTTCCGCTCTGGGGCTTCGACGGTTCGTCGACCATGCAGGCCGAAGGCCGCAGCTCCGATTGCGTGCTGAAGCCCGTCGCCATTTATCCCGATCCGGCCCGCACCAACGGCGCGCTCGTCATGTGCGAAGTCATGATGCCCGATGGCGTCACGCCGCACCCGAGCAACGCCCGCGCGACCATCCTTGACGATGAAGATGCCTGGTTCGGCTTCGAGCAGGAATATTTCTTCTACCAGAACGGCCGTCCGCTCGGCTTCCCCGAGCAGGGCTATCCGGCTCCGCAGGGCCCCTACTACACCGGCGTCGGCTATTCGAACGTCGGCGATGTCGCCCGCGAAATCGTCGAAGAACATCTCGACCTTTGCCTGGCTGCCGGCATCAACCACGAAGGCATCAATGCCGAAGTGGCCAAGGGCCAGTGGGAATTCCAGATCTTCGGCAAGGGCTCCAAGAAGGCCGCCGACCAGATCTGGATGGCACGCTACCTGCTGCAGCGCCTGACCGAAAAATACGGCATCGACATCGAATATCACTGCAAGCCGCTCGGCGACACCGACTGGAATGGTTCGGGCATGCATTGCAACTTCTCGACCAAGTATATGCGCGAAGTCGGCGGCAAGGCCTATTTCGAAGCGCTGATGGCGCAGTTCGAAAAGAACCTGATGGATCACATCAACGTCTACGGCCCTGACAATGACAAGCGCCTGACCGGCAAGCACGAAACCGCGCCGTGGAACAAGTTCTCCTACGGCGTCGCCGACCGCGGCGCTTCGATCCGCGTGCCGCACTCCTTCGTCAAGAACGACTACAAGGGCTATCTGGAAGATCGCCGCCCGAACTCGCAGGGCTGCCCCTACCAGATCGCGTCGCAGGTTCTGAAGACGATCTCGGAAGTTCCGACTGCAGGTTCGGCCTCCGCTGCCGCTTAACCTCCCAAACGGCGCCGGTCCATGACCGGCGCCGTCATTCCTTCCGCATGAAATTCGCGATCGGCCGCTGACATATTCGCGGGGATCGGGCCGCCAAAAGCCCTGCAAATGCAGGCATGCGGCTGTAATATTTCCATCATGGTCATGCCTCAAAATAGGCAGGCGGGAATCGCCGTTCCGGAACCCCGCTATGGGGCTGAGCGTTGGCATATCACTGCAACGCGGATGGAAATCACGACATGCTGCAACGTCCGGCAAACACTTATAGCGGCGAGAGCTGGGCCAATGCTGCGGCCGCCGGAAATCTGCCGGAACGGCTGGTGATCATCACCGACGCCTGGCACCCGCAGGTCAACGGCGTCGTGCGCTCGATCGAGAACACCAATCGCGAATTGGCGAAGATGGGCGTTGAGGTTTCGATGGTGACGCCGGAGCGCTTCAACAGCATCCCCTGCCCGACCTACCCGGAGATTCGCCTGTCGATCGCCGGTTACCGCCGCGTCGCGCGCGAGATCGAAAAGCATAATCCCACCTATGTGCACATCGCCACCGAAGGTCCGCTGGGGCTGACCGCCCGCCGCTGGTGTCTGCGCAAGGGCATGCCCTTCTCCACCAGCTATCACACCCGCTTTCCCGAATATGTTTCGGCCCGCCTGCCGATCCCGCAGAGCTGGCTCTATGCTTTCATACGCTGGTTCCACAATGGCGGCGCCGGCTGCATGGTCGCGACACCGAGCCTGGCCCGCGAGCTGTCAGCCCGCGGCATCAAGAATTTGATGCCCTGGACGCGGGGTATCGACGCCACGCAATTTCATCCCATGCCACTCGAAAAGGAGCCTTTCGGCCTGCCGCGTCCGATCTTCATGACGGTTGGCCGCGTCGCGCTGGAAAAGAACCTGCCGGCCTTTCTCGATCTCGACCTGCCCGGCTCGAAGGTTGTCGTTGGCGATGGCCCGGCGCGCGCCGAACTGGAGCAGCGCTATCCCGATGTGCACTTTACCGGCGTGAAATTCGGCGAGGATCTGGCGAAGGCCTATGCTCAAGCCGACGTCTTCGTCTTCCCGTCGCTCACCGACACCTTTGGCAACACCATCCTCGAAGCGCTGGCATCGGGCGTGCCGGTTGCCGCCTACCCCGTCACCGGGCCGCTCGATATTATCGGCGAGGATAGCGAGGTCGGGGCGCTGAATGCGGACCTGCGCACCGCCTGCCTTGCCGCCCTTTCCGCTTCGCGCGAGAAGGCGCGCGCGCTGGCCATGCAATATTCCTGGGAAGCGGCGACGACGCAGTTCATCAACAATATCCGCGCCGCCAATGGCGTGATCACGCCGAAATGGAAGAAGGCCTGGCAATTTGCCAAGTCGCTTCCAAGAAGCAGAAAGCCCGGCGAAACCGCCGGGCCTGTCCCTTCCTCGGACTGACCGATCTATTTGTGCAAGGCATTGCGCAGCGTGTCGTTCGCGACCTTGATCGCGCTGCGGACCGCCGGCGTTTCGGCAATTGCGTTCAGCAGCACGAAGTCGTGGATCGTACCGTTGTAACGGATCGAGGTGACCTTGACGCCAGCCTGGCTGAGCTTGCGGCCATAGGCTTCACCTTCGTCGCGCAGCACGTCGTTTTCATCGCTGATGATAAGGGCCGGCGGCAGGCCGTTGAGCTGTTCGAGCGATGCCTGCAGCGGCGAAGCCGTCGGCTCCTTGCGCTTGGCCTCATCAGGCAGATAGGCGTTCCAGAACCACTTCATCGCTTCCTTCGTCAGCCACGGGCCATTGGCGAACTCATTATAGGAACCATTGTCGAAATTGGCGTCGGTGACGGGGTAGAACAGCACCTGCTGGTCGATGGCGGGGCCGCCGCGCTCCTTGGCAAGCAGCGTCACCACCGCCGCCATGTTGCCGCCGACGCTGTCGCCCGCGACCGCGAGCCTGCCGGCGTCGACGTTGAATTCCTTGGCATGCTCGGCGACATATTTGGTCGCGGCATAGGCCTGCTCGATGGCCACGGGGTATCGGGCCTCCGGCGAGCGTTCATAGTCGACGAAGACGACGGCGGCATTGGCGCCATTGGCGATTTCGCGCACCAGCCGGTCATGCGTATCCGCATCGCCGAGCACCCAGCCGCCGCCGTGGAAGTAGAGAACGGCCGGCAGCGTGCCCTTGGCATGCTCCGGGCGGACGATGCGCAGCTTGATGCTGCCGGTCGGGCCTGTTTTGATGACCTTATCCTCTTCCTTTGCGGCGAGCTTTTTGACCTCGCCCTTCTGCGCGCCGGACAGAACGTTACGGGCATCGGCCGGCGACAGCGTGTAGATCGGCTTGCCGCCGGCAAGACCGTCGATGAACGTCTGCGTTGTCGGCTCGAGGACCGGATCGGCAAGCGCGCCGACGGCGGAGGTTGCCAGGAGTACTGCTGCGGAAACTGCGGTCTTGATGGTCGACATTGTCTTGTCCTCTCGGTTTCGTTGTTCGTCTCGAACACGTATTTATATCGCGCACGATTATTTATTGGACAATTTAAATTTCCGCATATCAGCCATGCATAAAAATCGCTTCCGATTATTTATCGCGCGATATAAATTCGCTCGGTTTTGGAGATGCCCCCATGCAGGATCAGCTGAAGCTCGACGATTTCATCTGCTTTGCCATCTACACGGCAAGCCACGCGCTGAACCGCGTCTACAAGCCGCTACTCGACACGCTCGGCCTCACCTACCCGCAATATCTTGCCTTGGTGGCGCTATGGGAACAGGACGGCCAGACGGTCGGCGGCCTCGGCGAGAAACTCTTCCTGGAATCGAGCACATTGACACCGCTACTAAAACGCCTGGAAAGCGCCGGCTATATCAGCCGCGAGCGCAGCAGCACGGACGAACGCGTCGTCGTCATCCGCTTAAGCGAAGCAGGCATTCGCCTGAAGGAAAAGGCGATCGGCATTCCCGGCTGCATCGCGGAAGCGAGCGGCCTTGACGCTGGGGATCTTACTCGGCTCCAGGCCGAGATCGTGGCGCTGCGTGAAGCGCTGACTAAGAGCATAGCTTAGATTCACCACAACCGAGATAGGTCGTGCCTGAGGCACCCCCCTCTGCCCTGCCGGGCATCTCCCCCACAAGGAGGGAGATCGACTCGCGGATGGAATCCCACCAGACAATTGATGTTGGAACGAGCGGGTCCGCCCATCCGATCTCCCCACCGGTGGGGGAGATGCCCGGCAGGGCAGAGGGGGTATCCCGCGCCACAACGCGACCGGATATTCCCGCAAGCACCAACTGGCGCCCAGCCTCTACGTCCGCTTCTTCTTCGATTCGTACGGATTATCAGGCGAACGGAAATGGATGCGGATCGGCACGCTCGGCATGTCGAAATCGGCACGCAACCCGTTGATCAGATAGCGCGTATAGGATTCCGGCAGCGCGTCGGAGCGGGTGCAGGAGATCATGAAGGCCGGCGGGCGTGCCTTGACCTGGGTCATGTATTTCAGCTTGATGCGCCGGCCGGAGACGGCCGGTGGCGGATGCTGGATCTGCTGCGTTTCCAGCCAGCGGTTGAGCCGTGCCGTCGAGATACGCTTGTTCCAGACCCTGTCGGTATCGATGATCGACTGCATCAGCTTGTCCAGCCCCCAGCCGGTCTGGCCGGAGATCGGCACGGCGCGGATGCCGCGCGCCTGCGGCAGCAGCCGGTCGGTCTTTTCGCGCAGGTCGGCAAGCACCGCCTGCCGGTCCTCGATCATGTCCCATTTGTTGAAGGCGAGAACGGCGGCGCGCCCCTCGCGCAGCACGAGATCGACGATCTGCAGGTCCTGCTTCTCGAAGGGGATCGTCGCGTCGAAAACGATGACGACCGTCTCGGCGAAGCGGATGGCGCGCAGCGCATCGGCGACCGAAAGTTTTTCCAGCTTCTCGGTTACCCGCGCCTTGCGGCGCATGCCTGCGGTGTCGAACATCTTGATGGTGCGGCCGCGCCAATCCCATTCGACCGAGATGGAGTCCCGGGTGATGCCGGCCTCCGGCCCGGTCAACAGCCGGTCCTCGCCGAGGAAACGGTTGATCAGCGTCGACTTGCCCGCATTCGGCCGGCCGACGATCGCCACCCTGAGCGGCTTGGTGTCGTCATAGATCGGCTCTTCGTCCTCGCCGTCGGCCTCGTTTTCGTCCGGCGGAATGTCGACATCGGTAACCGCGACATCGTCCTTGGCATAGGCACGGTCCTTGCCGATCGCCTCGACGATCGCGTCGCGCAGGTCGAGCATGCCCTGCCCGTGCTCGGCCGAAATCGGCGTCGGCTCGCCAAGACCCAGCGTATAGGCGTCGTAGAAGCCGCTGTCGGAGCCGCGCGCTTCGGATTTATTGGCGACGAGCACCACCGGCTTGCCGCGTCGGCGCAGCATTTCGGCAAGAGCGGTATCGACCGGCGTCAGCCCGTTCTTGGCATCGACGACGAAAAGCGAAAGATCGGCCTCGTCGATCGCCGCTTCCGTCTGGGCGCGCATCCGGCCCTGCAGACTTTCCTCGTCCGCCTCTTCCAGACCGGCCGTGTCGATAATCGTAAAGGTCAGGCCCATCAGCCGCGCATCACCCGGCCGGCGGTCACGCGTCACGCCGGGCGTATCGTCGACGAGCGCAAGCTTCTTGCCCACCAGGCGGTTGAAAAGCGTCGACTTGCCGACATTCGGACGACCGACGATGGCGACCGTGAAACTCATTCTTTTTCCTTAAAACTCAGCCCTGCGCGGCGGGCGCCTTGCCGGATGCGGTAATGAGATCAAGCATCATCTGGCCGCGATTGGCAACAGGACGCGGGCTTTCGGCGTCATCGACAATCGACTGGAACCATTGCCGCGCCTGCGCCATGTTGCCGGCCTTGTAGGCGGCCAGACCGAGTGCCTCGCGCGCCGAATGGCGGAAGGCGTTGCCGGGCACGGCCATTTCCTCGATCGCGGCCGAAACCTGTTCATAGGAGCCGTTCTCGATCAGCAGCCAGCCCGCACGCATTCTGGCGGCATCGCGCACGGCAGCGGGAATGCCGTTGTCTTTGCCGATCTCGTTGAAGGCGGTGATCGCCGCGGCGGCGTCGCCCTTTTGGGCCTGGACGGTCGCAGCCCGCATGCGCGCCAGCACCGGATAGGCGCCATGCCCTTCCTTCTCCAGCTTGTCGAGCGCGGCCAGCGCCTCATCGTTCTTGTTCTCGTCGGCAAGCTTCATCGCCGCCAGGAACTGGTCGCCGGCGCCCGAGGAACGGCTATCGTCCCAGTAGTCGTAGAGAACCTTGCCGGCGGTGCCGACGACGATCAGGATGGCAGCGACGATGATATAGCGGCCGAACCGGCGCCAGGCGCCCTTCATCTGGTCGGACCGCAATTCCTCATTGACTTCACGGATGAAGCTGTCGTCGTTGAATGCCATTCTCGTCTCCGGCCGCGGCAATACCCATAGGCTGTGCGCTACGCACATTGCCGGGCCTTCTACCGCATTTTGCCGCGGTTGTAAGGGGGATATGAAAGATTCGTTACACGACCAGCGGTGAAACGCCGATCAACCATTCGTGCAGCTTCCAGATGATCAGCGCCCAGGCAACGATGCCGATGACGACGGCATAGAGATCGTATTTCGCCGAGACGAAGGGGCGCAGCGTGATCTCGCCCGCCCGCTGCCGCCGTTTCAGCGAGATGCGCAGGATGACACCCCAGGCGAGGAAAGCGGCAAACAGCAGCACCGAAGACGTCTCGCCGTTGGCGAGCAGATGCGCCAGCGCCCAGATCTTCACCGACAATACCATCGGATGTTTCGTCTTGGTGGCGATGTGTCCGGCCGGCAGCAGCGAGGCGACCAGACAGATCATCGCGATCAGCATCAGCGTGATCGAGATATGCGCCATCCAGACCGGCGGATTGTAGAGCACACCGGTCACCGCGCGCGCCTGTCCGAAGCCGTAGATCAAGAGGATCAGCGTGGCGAGACTCGCGATCGAATAGGCGGCCCGCCAGCCCTTCTCGCCGAGGCTTGCGATCATCGACTGGCGAAAGCCGGGAGCGACCACCCGCACCAGATGCACGCCGAGGAAAAGTATGATGCCGATGATAAGCAAAGTCATTGCGGGTCCCTTCCGTGCCGTTTGTCATGGCTTAGAGCCTGGCGTGAAAAAATGCCAGCCGGACCGTAGCTTCGCCGCAATTCTATTAGAGGGAAACCGCGAACAAATTGTCGCGGTGCCCATGTCTCGTCCTTTCCTCTCCGCCTGTTTGGCTGCCTCGTTCCTTCTTCCTGTCACGGCAGAGGGGGCCGACCGGCCGAAGCAGCTGGTCATCATTTCCTTCGACGGCGCCCATGATAACGCGCTCTGGCTGAAAAGCCGCGAGATGGCCGCCAAGAACGGCGCCCACTTCACCTATTTCCTCTCCTGCACCTTCCTGATGAACGAGGCGGCGAAGAAGGCCTACCAGGCGCCGCATCAGAAACGCGGAAAATCCAATGTCGGCTTCGCCCAGAGCGACGACGAAATCCGCGAACGCCTCGGCAATATCTGGCATGCCCATCTCGAAGGCCACGACATCTCGAGCCATGCCTGCGGTCATTTCGACGGCCGCCTCTGGAGCGAGGCCGACTGGTCAGCCGAATACGCCACCTTCCACGCGACGCTGAAGAATGCCTGGAAGAGCGTCGGCCTCGACGAGCCGGCCGGCTGGCAGGACCTTGTCGATCATGGCATCAAGGGCTTTCGCGCCCCCTATCTCTCGGCAACCGCGGGCGCCGATATGATCGCCGCCGAAAAGAAGGCGGGCTTCACTTACGATGCAAGCCTCGTCACCAAAGGCCCGGCCATGCCGGTCGAAGAAGACGGCATCATCCGCTTCGGCCTGCCGCTGATCCCCGAAGGCCCGAGCGAAAAGCCGATCATCGGCATGGACTACAATCTCTTCGTCCGCCACTCGAGGGGCGAGGAAGATTCCGCAGACAGCGTCGCCTTCGAGCAGCGCGCCTATTCAGCCTTCTCCCAGGCCTTCGATCGCCAGTACAACGGCAGCCGCATCCCCCTCCAGCTCGGCTTCCATTTCGTCGAAATGAACGGCGGCGCCTACTGGCGGGCGCTGGACCGCCTGGTCAGCGACGTCTGCCATCGGGCCGATGTCGCCTGCGTCAGTTATTCCGAAGCGATCCCGATGATCGAAGCCCGCGGCAAGCTGCAGCAGACGTCGGGGTTGTGACGCGTTTATATTACCGGGACGGTGTACCGTGCGGCCCCCTCATCCGACCCTTCGGCCCACCTTCTCCAAGAGGAAGCAGTGGCGAGGTCGCGGTTCCCCCTTCTCCCCGGCGGGGAGAAGGTGCCCGTCAGGGCGGATGAGGGGGCCGCACGGCACAGCGGGCCTTAAAGCCACGACCCCACCCGTCCAGCCTCACCCATCAGCCATCAACATGAACAACGCCAGCTTCGCGCTCCAGATAATGCTGGTCGATCGCCGGCAGCGGCTCGTCGTCGATAGCAGCCTCGAAGGCCTTGAGGCGCTTGTGGATGGAGAGCAGTTCGATGATCGTCGTCCAGGAGTTGACCAGATACTGGAACGAGTTGCTGACCTGGCCGAAGGCGGTCGAGATCTGCTGGAAGATACCATAGGTGATCGTGCCTGCAACGATCGTCGGGACCAGCATGAAGACCACGAAGAGCGCGTCTGCCTGAATGTAGAAATAGCGGGCGACGTTGAAATACATGTAGTGGAAATACATGCGGAAATAGTTCCGCCGAACGTTGTTGAAGAGCTCCCTGACCGTCAACGGCTGAGCCCGCTCGGCATGATCCTCGCCATAGACGAGTTCCTTGCGATAGGCGGCTTCGACGCGCTGATTGCGGAAGTTCAGGCCCGGCAGCTTGATACCGGCGACCGCCAGAAGCAGCGTGCCGAATGCCGACCAGAAGAGCGCCAGCCAGAAGAGTGAATTCGCCAGCGGCCCGATGACCGGCAGTTCAGTCACGTAATGCGAGAGCGTCAGAAGGATCGGAAGGAAGACTACGAGGGTCATCACCGAGTTGATCAGGCTAATGCCGAGACCTTCGAGGGTGCTCGAAAAACGCATCGTGTCTTCCTGAACGCGCTGCGAGGCGCCCTCGATGTGACGCAGCTTTTCCCACTTCGACATGTAGAAGTCGTTCATCGCAGCGCGCCAGCGGAAGATGTAGTGGCTCGTAAAGAAGTCGGTCATGATCGACACGAACATGCTGAGGAATGCGATCTGACAGAAGACCCACATCAGGCTGTAAAAATTGTCGACGGAAATGCCCGGCTGCTTCGACAAGGCGTTCTGGAGAAGATCGCCGAAGGGCCGGCGCCAGTTGTTGATCACGACCGTGATCTGGACGCCGAAATAGGTGACGAAAATGATAAGCGCCGAACCCCAGATCGACCATAGCTTCCAGGGATGGTGCAGCGCCCTCAGATGCCATGCGCCGCAGAAGATCACCGCCGAGAGAAAGAAGTAGCTGTAGAACCAGATATTTTCGGGCAGCAGGAAGAAAGAAAGATCGATCGGCTGCTGCTCTTCCGGAACCGGCACAAAGCCGAGCGACGCGCCGAGGCCCTCAGCGACAAAATACCAGCCGAATATTGAAATCAGTGTCCACACGACAAGCGAAATGAAGAAAGGTTTCGGCTGGGGAAAAAACGAATGAAACACGGGGGGCTTTGCTTTCCTGAACTGGGAGTCTCGGGAGTGTCTTGGAACACTGATTGTGCCGGAAACTAAGGCAGTTCGAAGGAAGCAGCAATGGGTTCGGCCGATTGTTACGGAGATGTAACCGGTTAGGCGACTTTCTTGATCACGGGCATCACCAGAGCGGCGCAGACCAGGAGTGCGGCGGCGGCGATCACCGTCGGCACGGTGAAACTGCCTGAGCGTTCGGCGATCCAGCCGGCAACAACAGGCCCGACGATCTGGCCGAGGCCGAAGGCGGCGGTCATCATCGCCAGAATTCGCCGCGGGCTCTCGGGCGAAAGCTTGCGGCCGATCTGCAGCCCGTAAGCCGTGATCGCGAGGAACGTCGCGCCGAACAGTGCGCCGCCGATCAGCGGTGCGACCGAAGGCGGCAGCGCCACGGTTGCCATCACGCCGGCCGCCTCGACCAGAAGCGCCGCGACATAGACGCCGCCGAGCCCGAGGGGCCTCACCAGCGGCCTCCAGGCAAACAGCGCCACCGCCGCCGTCAGACCGGCGATGAACCAGCAGAGGAATTCAACGAAAGCTCCCGTTGCCGACAGGCGGGCGATGGTGACGAGGAAGGTCGCGGTGATGACATAGCCGAAGCCGAATAGGCCGTAGGACAGGGTTACCAGCACCATCGGCCGGCTCCAGTTGAGCGCCGGCTCCTTGCCCGCCTCAGCCGTTTGCGCCGGTGCCGACGGCAGCAGAAGGTAGACGACGACCAGGCTTATCGCACAATAGATTGCCCCGCCGATCCAATCGGCGCGCCAGCCGCCCGGCCCGTCGTGAAAGCCGAGGCCGATCAACAGCACCATCACCGAGGACAGCGCGATCCCCGCCCCGGGCCCACCGAAATGCGCCGCCTGCACATGGTCGTTGCCGGCCGCAGCCCCGTGGCTGAGCACGATCGACGAGGTGAAGACCATCGCAAAGGCGCTGGCGAGGCCGGCCAGGAAGCGGATGACGGCGAAGACCGCGACGGAATCGGTGGCTGCCATGGCCGCGAGCAGGATTGCGGTGGCAAGCAGCGCCGAGAGCGCCACCAGCCGCTCGCGCCCCGCCGCCCAGCCATAGGCCGCAAGCACGGCGCCGACCAGATAACCGACGAAATTGGCCGAGGCGATGAAGCCAGCATCCGCTGCCGAAAGCGGCACGCCGCTCATCATCCCGGGCAGGATCGGGGTGTAGGAGAAGCGCCCGAAGCCCATGGCCGCCGCCATGGCAACGGCGCCGGCAGCGGCGGTGGCAACGAGGTTCGGCTGGGAGCGAGGCGGGCGGGAAAGCATGCAGTGCTTATCGCGCCGCAACACCGGCATCGCAAACGACTATTTCTGATCGGTCGATCAATTTCCGGAAAGGTCGAAAAAATCCCGGCTCGACTTGAAAACGAGTATCTTACGATATATGTTTTACGACATAGCCAACGATACATCTAGCGAAAGGAAAAGCCATGAGAGGTTTTAAAGGCGGCATGTTCGGTGAAGCGTTTCGCATGGGCCGCAAATTCGCGGCGGGCGATCTGCAGCTCGTCATCCTGGCCCTGCTCGCCGAGCAGCCGCGCCACGGTTACGAATTGATCAAGCTGCTGGAGGAGCGTTCCGGCGGCTTCTATGTGCCGAGCCCCGGTGTCATCTATCCCGCACTCACCTATCTCGAGGAAACCGGCCTTGCCGAAGTGGAGAACGAGGGCACCAAGAAGCTCTACCGCATCACCGAGGCCGGACGCCGCCGCGTCGAGGAAAACCGCGACATGATCCTCCACACGCTCGCCAAGCTCGAACGCATCGGCGAGAAGATGGCCTATGTGAAGCGTGTTTTCGAAACCGATCGCCACGGCGCCGACAGCGATGACGGCGACTTCATGCAGGACGGCGGCGATATCCGCGCCGCCCGCATGCTGCTGCGCTCGGCCCTCAGGATGCGTTATCCCTGGTCGAAAACCGAGGCCGCCCGCATCGCCGGGATATTGGAACGCGCTGCGACGGAGATCCTGCAGGGCGGCAGGCCGGAAACGCGGGGGTGAGCGCGAAGATTGGCCGCCAAGCTGGGTGAGTTGATGGATGAGCCAACCTCCCCTCCTCATCCCTGTGCTCGTCACAGGGATCCAGTGCGCCCAGGTCCCTGGGCGCGGGAGACTCTCCTCGATATCCAATAGAGTCATTCACCGCGCAGACGCGCGGTGGCTGGATTCCTGTGACGAGCACAGGAATGAGGGAGAGCGTTGAGCCGTCGCCCTATGCCCGCCCGTCCGGCAAAGTCAAAATCACCGGTCCGTTCCGCGTCGCAACCACCGTGTGTTCATATTGCACGGTCGGCGCCTTCGGATCGGCATAGAGCGTCCAGGCATCGTCGCCGCCCTCGGCCCAGGTCGCGCCGAGCGAAAGGAACGGCTCGACCGTAAAGACGAGACCGTCCGTCATGACACGCTTTTCCGAAGGATCGGGCCAGGTGGAGAGCTCGGCTGGTTCCTCGTGCAGCGAACGGCCGACGCCGTGGCTCGCCAGATTGGCAACCAGCGTATAGCGGTTCTTCTGGGCGAAAGCGCCGACGGCGGTGCCGATCTTTGCCAGCGGCTCACCCGATTTCACTTGGTTGAGCCCGACCCAGAGCGCCCGCCTGCCGTCGCGGCAGAGCCGTTCGATCTTCGGCTTGACCGGCGGCACTGCGAAGGAAGCACCGGTATCGGCGAAGAAGCCGTCCTTCTCAGCCGAGACGTCGATATTGATCAGATCGCCGGCCTGGATGACACGTGGCCCGGGAATGCCGTGGGCGATTTCCTCATTGACGCTGATGCAGGTGGCACCCGGAAACTGGTAGCAGAACTCCGGCGCCGAGCGCGCGCCGGAATCCTCAAGCACCTTGCGGCCGATCCGATCGAGCTCCAGCGTCGTCATGCCCGGTTCCATCGCTGCCGCCATCACCTGGATGGCGTTGGCGCAGATCCGGCCGATCTCCTTGAGCTTTGTCAGTTCATCGTCGTTTGCGATAACCATTCGTCTCTTCCGGCCTTGCGCGGGCGCGGCGCGGCCGCCTCAAGCCGTGGCTTTCGCCCCTTCGCCCCTTTCAGTCAATGCCTTTCTGACGATCGGGGCGACTTTCGTCCCGTAGAGCTCGATGCCGCGCATGATCTCAGCATGCGGCATCAGGCCGATCGCCATCTGCAGCAGGAAGCGGTCGTTCCTGAAAAGCGCGTGATGGGCGACGATCTTTTCCGCGACGACCTCCGGATCACCGACGAAGAGCGCGCCGTTCGGCCCACGCGACAGATCGAAATGCGCCCGGCTGGTCGGTCCCCAGCCGCGCTCGCGACCGATGCGGTTCATCACTTCCGCCTGCGGCCCGTAAAACTGCTCGGCGGCGGCCTCGGTCGTATCGGCGATGAAGCCGTGAACATTGATGCTGGTCTTCAGCTTGGCCTGATCCTGCCCTGCGCGCCGCGCCGCCTCGCGGTAAAGATCGAAAAGCGGCGCGAAACGGCGCGGCTCGCCGCCGATGATGGCGAGCGCAACCGGCAGTCCGAGCGCGCCGGCGCGCGCCACCGACTGCGGCGTGCCACCGACCGCGACCCACAACGGCAGCGGATCCTGCAGCGGCCTCGGGTAGACGCCGCGCCCGCGGATCGGCGCGCGAAGCTCGCCCTCCCATTCCACCGTCTCGCTGTCGCGCAGCGCCAGGAGCAGATCGAGTTTCTCCTCGAAAAGCTGGTCGTAATCCTCGAGATTGTAGCCGAACAGCGGGAAGGACTCGATGAAGGAGCCACGCCCTGCCATGATTTCGGCCCGGCCGTTGGAAATGAGATCAAGCGTCGCAAACTGCTGGAAGACTCGCACGGGATCATCCGAGGAAAGCACGGTGACGGCGCTGGTCAGCCGGATATTCCTGGTCTTGACGGCCGCCGCAGCCAGCGCGACGGCCGGAGCCGACGCCGCATAATCCGGCCGGTGATGCTCGCCGAGTCCGAAGACGTCGAGCCCGACCTGATCGGCAAGCTCGATCTCCTCGATCAGATGCTTCAGCCGCTCGGCCCCCTCCGCTCCCTTGCTGCGCGAGGGATTGGGATTGACATCCGCAAAGGTATAAAGGCCGAGTTCCATCGTCTGCATCCCGTTATGTTCTGCCTGGAGATAAGGATCGTGGAGAGCAAGCGCAAATACAAACTCTGGAACGGAATGTTCGAGAATTTCGATAGCGATGCGGCGTCCGATGGCAGCGTAGGAAAGAGTCTTTGCGCCGTAGACACGGCGCTGCTGGATTCCTGTGACAGGCACAGGAATGAGGGAGCGAGGGGATCAACCTGCGCTCCATATCCTCTATCATTCAAAGCGCAATATGCAGAGCCAGATCAGGGCGAAGAGGGTCGTTTTGGAGCACTGCGGACACCAGGACCTCCCTCATTCCTGTGCTCGTCACAGGAATCCAGCAGTCGCGTGTCCGCGCGACGGGAGACTCTTCACAGTCCCAAGAGGTGAAACGAGATATCCTCCCATTCAGGATTCTCCCGCTCGATCAAATTGAGCTTCCACTGCCTCGGCCATTTCTTGATCGTCTTCTCCCGCGTGATCGCAGTCGTCAGCAAATCATGCTCCTCGAACCACACCAATGTCTTTACGCCAAACTTCGACGTAAAGCCTGGCGTCAGTTCGTTCTGATGCTCATATAGCCGACCTGCAAGGTCACGCGTCACGCCGGTATAGAGCGTGCCATTGCGCGCGGATGCGAGGATGTAGACCTAACCCTTCATGCCGGTAGATTGGCACAGGTAACACCCCGCGTCGACAGCAACACCTGGCCACCCGAATCCCAATTCCAAGTTAAAATTCAACGACTTCCAAGCCTCAGTGGAATCATCTTCCAAGCCACCTCACGCCGCACGTGAAGCGGGAGGGCGGCGCGGGCCTCAGCCACGCCGCCCTCAACGCTTCACATCTTTGCCAGCAGTTCCGCCAGCTGATCGGCAGCCTTGCCCCATCCCTCGTGGAATCCCATCTTCTCGTGCTCTTCCTTGTCCTCGGCGCGCCAGTGCAGCGCCTTGGCCGTATACTTCGTGCGGCCATTGCCGAGATCTTCGAGCAGGATGACGCCGGTGAAGAAAGGTTTTTCGGCAGGCACCCAGGCGCTGGCATAGGCGTCGGTGAAGACGATCTTCTCGTTCTCGACGATCTCGAGATAAACGCCGCGGTTCGGATACTGATTGCCCTCGGGATCCTGCATGACGATGACATTGGAACCGCCGGGGCGAACGTCGAGCGTCGCTTCCGCGACACCCCAGGGGCGCGGTACGAACCACTGCTTCAGCAGGTCGGGATCGGTCCATGCCTTGTAGATCTTCTCGCGCGGGGCGTCGAATTCGCGAACCAGGGTGAGTTCATGTTGCGTGCTTGCGGTCATTTCGACATCTCTCCATTTGAGTGAAACCTGTTTCCTGTCAGGTTGTTACAAGGACGTATCAAACTTCGCCGTCCCGACAGCGCGCCAATCCTGATTTAATTTGCGATCGGCTGCGTGGGCTCTTCCTGCATCTTGTCGATCTGCCGGCGGATATGGGCCGCTTCCGCCGCCGAATGGGCAAGCGCGATGGCATGGTCGAAGGCCTCGCGCGCCTGGCAGGTCAAGCCAAGCTGCTTCAGCAGCCCGCCCCGCAGACCGTGATAGTAGAAATAGCCGCCGAGCTTCTCGCCGAGCGGATCGATGAGATCGAGCGCCTGCTGCGGCCCGTGCAGCTTGGAAACGACGACGGCGCGGTTAAGGGTCACGACAGGCGAAGGCTGCACACGCTCCAGCGCGCGGTAAAGGAGATCGATCTCGACCCAGTCGGTATCCTCGGCACGTTTCGCGCGGGAATGGATGGCGGCAATGGCCGCCTGAAGCTGATACGGCCCGGGCCGGCGGTGCCGCAGCGCCTTGTCGAGCAGCGCCAGGGCTTCGTTGATGAAGGGTTGGCTCCAAAGCGAGCGGTCCTGATCTTCAAGCAGCACGATTTCGCCCTCGGCGCTGAAGCGCGCCGGCCGGCGCGAGATTTGCAGGAGCATAAGCGCAAGCAGCCCCATCAGCTCCGGTTCCGCCGGGAAAATATGCAGCATCAGCCGCGCCAGCCGGATCGCCTCGTCGCTGAAGGCGGCCGCCTCATGCTTGGGGTCGGCCTGGCTGTAGCCCTCGTTGAAGATGAGATAGATCATCGTGCTGACGATCGAGAGACGTTCAGCCCTCTCCTCGGGGCTCGGCGTTTCGAAAGGCACGCCTGCCTTGGCGACACGCGCCTTCGCCCGGGTGATGCGCTGCTCCATGGCGCTTTCCGATACCAGGAAAGCGCGCGCGATCTGCGTCACCGAAAGGCCGGACACGATGCGCAGCGCCAGCGCGATCTGCTGGGTGGCCGGCAGATCCGGATGGCAGCAGATGAAGAGAAGCCGCAGAATGTCGTCGCGATAATTGGAATCGTCCAGCCGATCGGCGATATCGCTTTCGGCATCCTCGGTATCGGAAATGACCTCCTCGTCCGGCAGGGCCTGGAGTTTCGTCCGCTTGCGCACCGCATCGATACCGCTGTTGCGGCCGACGAAGATAAGCCAGGCTGTCGGATCGCGCGGCGGTCCTTTCTCCGGCCATGTCCGGATCGCCCTCAGACATGCCTCCTGAAACGCCTCTTCCGCCGTGTCGAGATCGCGGAAATAGCGCAGCAGCGCGCCAAGCGCCTTCGGGCGGGCCGAGGCAAGAGCAAGGTCGATCCAGGCAATATCGGTCATGATGCAGCATCTCCCGGCCTGAAGACGTAGAAAGGCCGAATTTCGTAAGAGGTGGAACCCGGATTGACGGATGAAAGCTGCTTCGAGAAGGCGACCGCCTCGTCGAGGGTTTCGAAGTCAACCACATAGAAGCCGAGAAGCGCCTCTTTCGTTTCCGCAAAGGGCCCGTCGATGACCAAGGGCTCGTCCTTGCCTTTGCGCACGGTGGTCGCAGCCGTCGTCGGCATCAGCCGCGCGACGGGGCCGAGCTTACCGGCTTTCGCCAGCGGCTCCTGCACGGCGTAAAGCTTCTCCATGACGGCAGCCTCTTCCTCCTGGGTCCAGGCGAAGACGGTTTCCTCGTGAGCGTAACAAAGGATTGCATAAAGCATCGGGTCACTCCTCTTTCCGAATGACGAAGGAGTAACCGCTTAGCCGACAGGCCGCATCAAAAAATTATCAAGAAAAAGGCGCTGAAAACCGGGCCCCACCCGCTGAAACAGGCAACGCTATGGTGCGGTTCCGATCGCGCCTCACCCCTCGCTCAGCGTCCGCCGGACCGCGCTCTTCCAGCCCTTGAGCTTTGCCGCCCGCACCTTGTCATCCATGTCGGGCTCGAAGCGCCGGTCGCGTTTCCACCTTGCCGAAAAGCCATCCCGGTCCGGCCAGACCCCTGCCCGGCTGCCGGCGAGCCAGGCCGCACCGAGTGCGGTCGTTTCGAGAATGACCGGGCGGTCGACCGGGGCATCGAGCAGATCGGCGAGCCGTTGCATCGTCCAGTCGGAGGCCACCATGCCGCCATCGACGCGCAGCACCGTGTCGTCGCCGGCATTCTTCCAGTCCTTCTTCATGGCATCGAGGAGATCGCGAGTCTGGTAGCAGACAGCTTCAAGGGCCGCTCTCGAAAGTTCCGCCGGACCGCTGTTGCGTGTCAGCCCGAAGATCGCACCCCGCGCCTTGGCATCCCAATGCGGTGCGCCAAGCCCGGTGAAGGCGGGCACGAGATAGACATCCTGCGTCGGATCGGCCTTCTCGGCAAGCGCATTGGTCTCGGCGGCGCTGCCGATGATCCCGAGCCCGTCCCGCAGCCATTGCACCGCCGCCCCGGCGATGAAGATCGAACCCTCGAGCGCATAGGTCGTCTCGCCGTCCAGACGATAGGCGATGGTGGTCAGCAGCCGGTTTTTCGAGCGCACCATATCGGCGCCGGTGTTGAGCAGCGCGAAACAGCCGGTGCCGTAGGTCGATTTCATCATGCCCGCTGCAAAGCAGGCCTGGCCGATGGTGGCCGCCTGCTGGTCGCCGGCAACACCGAGGATCGGGATCGCTGCGCCGAAGATCTCAGGATCGACCGTGCCGAAATCGGCGGAGCAATCCTTGACGTCAGGCAGCATGGCGGCCGGCACTCTGAGAATCTCGAGCAAATCCTCGTCCCAGGTGTTTTCGGCGATGTTGTACATCAACGTGCGCGAGGCATTGGTGGCGTCGGTGACGAAGCTCTTGCCGCCGGTCAGCCGCCAGATCAGGAAGGTGTCGATCGTACCGAAGCAGAGATCGCCCCTGGCGGCACGTGCACGCGCGCCCTTCACGTTGGCGAGCATCCAGGAAAGCTTCGTGCCGGAAAAATAGGGGTCGAGGAGCAGGCCGGTCTTCCTGGTGAACAGCCGCTCGAGATCCTGCCGTTTCAGATTATCGCAATAGCTCGCGGTGCGCCGGTCCTGCCAGACGATGGCATTCTGGATCGGCCGGCCGGTCTCGCGCTCCCAGACAACGACCGTCTCGCGCTGATTGGTGATGCCGAGCGCAGCAACATCCCTCGCCGTAATCCCGGCGTCGCGCAACGCCATGTTGACGGTGGAGACGACCGAGTCCCAGATCTCCTCGGAATCGTGCTCGACCCAGCCGGAGCGCGGATAGATCTGGGTGAATTCCTTCTGGCCCTTGCCGGCGACATGCATGTCGCCATCGAAGACGATCGCCCGTGTCGACGTCGTTCCCTGATCGATCGCCAGAACATATCCGCTCATTAAATCCTCCCGAGGCATGTCGATTGTCGAGGCGAATCAATAGGACACGGATGCGGGCGAGAAAAGCGAATAAAGCGGAATTGCCAGCTTGCCGGCTTTGGGCATAACCTCGCCATAACGTTGCAACGCAGCATCGCGATGTCAGGAGAAAACAGCATGAGCAGATCAGTCATCGTCACCGGCTCCACCAGCGGCATCGGCCTGGCGATCGCCACCGCCTTTGCCGAAACCGGCGACAATGTCGTCATCAATGGTTTCGGAAATGCCGATGAAATCAAGGCGATCGTCGAACGGCTTGAATCGGTGTCGAAGGGACGGGCGATTTATCATCCGGCCGACATGACCAAGCCCGCCGAGATCGCCGACCTGATCGAAACGGCGGCGAAGAGCTTCGGCAGCGTCGATGTCCTGGTCAACAATGCCGGCATCCAGCATGTCGAGAAGATCGAGGATTTCCCGATCGAGAAGTGGGATCAGATTATCGCCATCAATCTGTCGAGCTCCTTTCACACCATGCGCGCCGCCATCCCGCTGATGAAGGCGAGAAAGCATGGCCGGATCATCAATATCGCCTCGGCCCACGGGCTCGTCGCCTCTCCCTTCAAATCCGCCTATGTCGCGGCAAAACATGGTATATTAGGCCTGACGAAGACGGCCGCCCTGGAGCTTGCCGAATTCGGCGTGACGGTGAACGCCATCTGCCCCGGCTATGTGCTGACGCCGCTGGTCGAAAAGCAGATACCGGATACCGCCAGGGCTCGCGGCATGACCGAGGAGCAGGTGAAGAGCGAGGTCATCCTCAAGGCGCAGCCGACCCGTGAATTCGTCAAGGCCGAAGAGATCGGCGCCCTGTCGCTCTACCTCGCCAGCGACGCCGCCCGGCAGGTGACCGGAACGCATATCTCGATTGACGGTGGCTGGACGGCGGCTTAACCATTTGGAAAAAACAACCGGGAATATCATGAACGACAGCATCCGCTTCATCCTGAACGGCGAGGATATCGCGCTCGCCAATGTCGGGCCGACCGAGACACTTCTCGATTTTCTCAGGATGAAGCGGCGGCTGACGGGCACCAAGGAAGGATGCGCCGAAGGTGACTGCGGCGCCTGCACCGTGCTCGTCGGGCGGCTGGCCGACGGCAAGCTCGCTTACGAATCGGTCAATGCCTGCATCCGTTTCATGGGCTCACTGCATGCCACGCACGTGGTGACGGTCGAGCATCTGGCCGGCCGGGACGGCGCCCTGCATCCGGTGCAGCAGGCGCTGGTCGACTGTCATGGCTCGCAGTGCGGCTTCTGCACCCCGGGCTTCGTCATGTCGCTCTACGGGCTGTGGCTGACGAAGGAAAAACCCGGCCGCCGCGAGATCGAAAAGGCGCTGCAAGGCAATCTCTGTCGCTGCACCGGCTACGAGCCGATCGTCAAAGCCGCCGAGCAGGTCAGCCTGCAGCGGCCGAGCGCGCTCTTCGACCCACTGCAGCGGACACGCTCGGAGATCGTCGCGCGGCTCTGGGCCATGCAGGCGAGCGGCACCATCCGGATTGCCAGCGGCGAAGACCGGCTGATCGTTCCGGCTTCGCTCCAGGCGCTGGCGGAAGTCCTCTCTGAGGAACCCGACGCGACCGTCATTGCCGGCGCGACCGATGTCGGTCTCTGGGTGACGAAGCAGATGCGCCGGCTGAGCCCGGTCGTTTTCATCAATCATCTGAGCGAATTGCAGTCGGTGACGGAAAGCGATGATGGCGTCACCATCGGCGCCGGCGTCAGCTACAGCAGGGCCTTCGAGGCGATTTCCAGCAAGATCCCAGCGCTCGGGCGGCTGATAGACCGCATCGGCGGCGAGCAGGTGCGCAACATGGGCACGATCGGCGGCAATATCGCCAACGGTTCGCCGATCGGCGACAGTCCCCCGCCGCTGATCGCCCTCGGCGCGACTCTGACCCTGCGTTCCCTGCAAGGGCAGCGCCGAATGCCGCTCGAGGATTTCTTCATCGCCTATGGCAAACAGGATCGCAGACCCGGCGAATTCGTCGAAAGCGTCTTCGTGCCCTATCCCAAGGCCGCCAGCCGCTTTGCCGCCTACAAGATCACCAAGCGCCGTGACGAGGACATCACCGCCGTGCTTGGCGCCTTTCTACTGACGCTCGACGAGGCCGAGACCATCACCGACATCCGCATCGCCTTCGGCGGCATGGCGGCGACGCCGAAACGCGCGCCGTCAGTCGAGGCCGCGCTGATCGGCAAGCCGTGGACGGAAGCCTCGATCGACGCCGCCCGCCCCGCCTTCGACGCCGACTACCAGCCGCTGACCGACTGGCGCGCCACGGCGGAGTATCGCCAGCTGACGGCGAAGAACCTGCTGACACGGTTCTACCTTGAGACCGTCGGCGCGCCGGCGGAGCTGAAGCGGTTCGAGGAGGTGGCGTGATGGAGACGGCTCACGTTTGCGCAAGCCAACCCCCTCATCCGGCTGCCGCCACCTTCTCCCCGCGGGGGAGAAGAGACAAGACGCCGCGTCTCGACTCCCTCTTCTCCCCAGCGGGGAGAAGGTGCCCGATAGGGCGGATGAGGGGGGCGAGCGGCGCTGAGCCGCGAGCGCCCGGAGCATCTGCGACGGGCAATTTTTCGACAGGGAGACGCTAATGGACAAGTCCACCTTCGAAGACCGCAAAGTCGTCATCTCCGGCCCCATGCACGGCTCGCTGCGCCATGACTCAGCGCACAAGCATGTCACCGGAACCGCCGATTATATCGATGACATTCCCGAACCCGCCGGCCTCCTGCACGGCGCACTCGGTCTCTCCGACCGGGCGCATGCCGAGATCCTCAGCGTCGACCTTTCCCAGGTCGCCGCCTATCCGGGGGTGGTCTGGGTTTTCACCGGCAAGGACGTGCCCGGCGTCAACGACACCAGTTCCAACGGCAGCCATGACGAGCCGCTGCTTGCTGAAACTCTGGTTCAATTTCACGGCCAGCCGATCTTTGCCGTCATCGCCGAAACACGCGACGCTGCCCGCCGCGCCGCACGGCTGGCGAAGATCGATTATCGCGACCTCACGCACTGGCACGATATCGACGGTGCGCTCGCCAATGGCGGCCCGCTGGTCATCACCCCGATGACGCTCCAGCGCGGCGAGCCGGAAACGGAAATGCCGAATACCGCCATGCGGCTGAAGGGGCAGATGCGCATCGGCGGCCAGGAGCATTTCTATCTCGAAGGCCATATCGCCGTGGCCATTCCCGGCGAGGACGACGAGGTCACCGTCTGGTCCTCGACGCAGCATCCGAGCGAAATCCAGCATATTGTCGGCCACGTGCTCGATATCCCGTCGAACGCGGTCACCGTCAACGTGCGCCGCATGGGCGGCGGCTTCGGCGGCAAGGAGACGCAGGGCAGTCAGTTCGCAGCCCTTGCGGCGATCGCCGCCAAGAAGCTCGGCCGTGCCGTCAAATTCCGCCCGGACCGCGACGAGGATATGAGTGCCACCGGCAAACGCCATGATTTCCTGGTCGATTACGAAGTGGGCTTCGATGCCGAAGGCCGCATCCACGCGGTCGACGCCACTTACGCCGCGCGCTGCGGCTTCTCCTCCGACCTCTCCGGACCGGTGACCGACCGCGCGCTGTTCCATGCCGATTCCAGCTATTTCTATCCGCATGTGCATCTGCAATCGAAGCCGCTGAAGACACACACCGTCTCCAACACCGCCTTCCGCGGCTTCGGCGGGCCGCAGGGCATGCTCGGCGCCGAGCGCATCATCGAGGAGATCGCCTATGCCCTCGGCAAGGATCCGCTCGATATCCGCAAGCTGAATTTCTACGGCCAGCCGGGCTCCGGGCGCACGATGACGCCTTACCATCAGGAGGTCGAGGACAATATCATCGCCCGCGTCGTCGACGAACTGGAGGATACGTCAGACTACCGGGCGCGGAGAAATGCCATCATCGGCTTCAACCGCGACAGCCGCTATATCAAGAAGGGCATTGCCCTGACGCCGGTGAAATTCGGCATCTCCTTCACCATGACCGCCTTCAATCAGGCCGGCGCCCTCGTCCATATCTATCAGGACGGCTCGATCCACCTCAATCATGGCGGCACCGAAATGGGTCAGGGCCTCTATACCAAGGTGGCGCAGGTGCTGGCCGACAGCTTCCAGGTCGATATCGATCGGGTCAAGATCACCGCGACGACGACCGCCAAGGTGCCGAACACCTCGGCGACCGCCGCCTCCTCCGGCTCGGACCTCAACGGCATGGCAGCGCACGACGCCGCCCGCCAGATCAAGGAACGGCTGGTGGCCTTTGCCGCCGAGAAATGGGAGGTGGCGCCATCCGACATCGTCTTCCTGCCGAACCGCGTGCGGGTCGGCGAGAGCGAGATCCCCTTCCCCGATTTCATCAAGCAGGCCTATTTCGCCCGTGTCCAGCTGTCCGCCGCCGGCTTCTACAAGACGCCGAAGATCCATTGGGACCGCAAGGCCGGCCGCGGCACGCCCTTCTATTATTTCGCCTATGGCGCCGCCTGCACAGAGGTCTCGATCGATACGCTGACCGGCGAATATCTGATCGACCGCACCGACATTGTCCACGATGTCGGCCGCTCGCTGAACCCGGCGATTGACCTCGGCCAGGTCGAGGGCGCCTTCGTCCAGGGCCTGGGCTGGCTGACGACGGAAGAACTCTGGTGGGACGACAAGGGGCGGCTGCGCACCCATGCGCCATCCACCTACAAGATCCCGCTCGCCTCCGACCGGCCGAAGATCTTCAATGTGCGCCTCGCCGAATGGTCGGAGAACGCCGAGGCCACCATCGGCCGCTCCAAGGCCGTCGGCGAACCACCTTTCATGCTAGCGATCTCGGTGCTGGAAGCGCTGTCGATGGCGGTCGCGAGCGTCGCGGATTACAAGGTCTGCCCCAGGCTCGACGCCCCGGCGACGCCGGAACGGGTGCTGATGGCGGTGGAGCGGATGAAGCGGGTGTAGGATGGTAAGGCGTCCGGCTGAGTTGCTTGAGTGGGGCGGGTGGCATCCCCCTCTGTCCTGCCGGACATCTCCCCCACAAGGGGGGAGATCGGCAAAACAGCACGCTCTGCGCCTCGTTGCCCTGGCGCGACACCACAAAAATCCAACGCTATGCTACCGCTCCTCACGTCCCGAAGGCCAGCGCCTCATGCCGATCTCCCCCCTTGTGGGGGAGATGTCCGGCAGGACAGAGTGGGGTGAGACACCCGCACGTCCATCGGCCATCCTCTGATGACCGACCTCCCCACTTTCCTCGCCGCCTACCCCAACAGCGTCCTCGTCGACATCACCGAGACACAGGGCTCCACCCCGCGCGAGGCTGGGGCCTTCATGCTCGTCTCGCCAACCGCTTTATGGGGCACGATCGGCGGCGGACAGTTCGAATTCATGGCGATCCACAATGCCCGGGAGATGCTGGCGGGAACCGGCGGCGCAGCCACCATGGATATCCCGCTCGGCCCTGAAATCGGCCAGTGCTGCGGTGGGCGTACACAGTTGCGGTTCCGCCAACTGACGCCGAAGTTGAAAGACGAACTCGAAGCCACACATGCCGGCGAGATCGAGCGCCTGCCCGAGGTGCTTCTCTTCGGCGCCGGCCATGTCGGCCGTGCGCTGGCAGCTGCCCTTGCGCCGCTGCCGCTGTCGGTCACGGTGGTCGAAACCCGTCAGGAAGAACTCGCCAATCTGCCGGCGGCGACGAAGACCCGCCTCGTGCCGATGCCGGAAGCGCTGGTGAAGGATATTGCCGCCGGCGGCGCGGCCGTCATCCTGACGCACGACCATGCGCTGGACTTTCTCATCGCCCGTGAAGCGCTGGCAAGAGAGGATCTCGCCTATACCGGCATGATCGGTTCGGCGACCAAACGCGCTACCCTGGCAAGCTGGCTTTCCCGCGAAGGCGGCGAACGCGCCTGGATGGAGCGATTGACGCTGCCGATCGGCGGCTCGGCGGTCAGGGACAAACGCCCCGAGGTGATCGCCGCAATGACCGCCGCCGAAATCCTGACGGCGCTGGCGGCCTATCGCTTGCACGCGTCCTCGTAAAACGGATCGCGTCCGTCGAGGAAACCAAGATCGCGCTTGACGCGGTCCGGCGCAGCATCGAGATCGAGGCGGGGCAGCCGGCAGAAACGGCCGACCAGCCGTCCGGCAAGACGCTTGAACACACCCACGCTCGGCTCCGAGCGCTTCTCTTCGATAGCAAAGCAATCCATGACATCACCTCGTCAGTTTGATGGTATGAGTTGCAGTTTGCCGTGGAAAATGCTGCAATTCCAATCGAACGACCGTCTGCCTGCATCAAGAGAACTTATCCATGAAACTCTCGAAACAATTCCCGCTGAATGCGCTGCGCGTTTTCGAGGCCGCCGCCCGGCTCGGCAGTTTCACCAAGGCGGGCGACGAACTCGGCATGACCCAGACCGCCGTCAGCTACCAGATCAAGCTCTTGGAGGAGAATGTCGGCGAGCCGCTCTTCCTGCGCCGTCCCCGCCAGATCGCGCTGACGGAGACCGGCGAGCGGCTGGCGCCGAAGGTGACCGAAGCCTTTGCCATGCTGCACGACGCGATGGCGACGGCGCGCGACAGCGTCGAAGGCACGCTCGCCATCAGCTCGACCCACACCTTCGCCTCGAAATGGCTGGCGCCGCGCCTCGGCTCCTTCCATTTGAAGCATCCGGCGATCGCGGTGCGCTTTCAGGCGACCTCCGATATCATCGACTTTTCCCGCGAGCAGATCGATGTCGGCATCCGCTGGGGCGACGGCAACTGGCCGGGGCTGGCGCTGCACCGGCTGATGGGGCTGGAGTTCACCCCGATGCTGAGCCCGAAGCTGGCGGCATCGGCCGGTGGCATCAAGGAGCCGCGTGATCTCCTGAAGTTCGATCTCTTCGACGCCGGCGACATCTGGTGGAAGCAATGGTTCGAGGCAGCCGGCGTCACCGACACGGATCTCGACCGCCGCCCGCGCAACCAGCTCGGCTCCCAGGCGGTGGAAGCCGATGCGGCAATGTCAGGACATGGCGTCGCCATCCTCAACCCGGCCTTCTATGCGGCCGAGATCGCGCTCGGCCGGCTCTATCAGCCCTTCGAACTGACCCGCAGCGACGGCAAGGCCTACTGGCTCGCCTATCCCGAAAACCGCCGCAACGTTCCGAAGATCAAAGCCTTCCGCAACTGGATCCTCGAAGAGATGAAGGCGGCCGGGGATTAGAAGCAGGCATCGCGGTAGCCTCAGAATCCCATCTCCGGCGCATAGAAGCAGCGCGGCGTATCCTCATTCGGAAAAAGACAGAGATGGTAGTCCTCGTCGCCGGATTGCATCGCCTTGGTCATCGGCAGCAGGAAGACATGCGCATGCGTGACCAGCCGGTGGTCGCCCGGCAGCAACGTTACGCGATATCCGCCCGGCGTCACCGCCACGCTTTTCGAAGGGATCATCTGGCAGTCGCCAGTATGACTGTCGCCGTTGCAACAATAGGGGTCATAACTCCACCCCGAGGGTGCGTCATGAGCCGTCGCCAGCGACGCATATGCAATCATCACACACGTCAAAATGCTGCGCATGGCATCTTCTCCGTCGATGAATGCGCCGCCGCTGATCCACTGTTCTTATTTCATTCCGGCGGCCTTAAACATAACTGTAACCGAATCGTCATGGTTTCAAGACCCGCTGTATTAACGGACCGAGTATAAGCCGGAGATAATACACACCTTCTCGGCAGCTTTTAGGCACAGGACAGCAGATCGACGATGCGGCCGCGATCGGCAGCTTCGACAAAACCGTCGGAAATCATCAGCGGAGCGCCGAAGACTTCGACGAGCCCGTTGCCGAGGATCAGACCTTCGCCGTCCCTGCATGCGAGAATGCGATTTGCCGTCGTCTCGCTGTAGCGCAACAGCGAGGGGAGATAGCCGGGATCGTCGTTCACATGCGGAAAGAACTCGAAAGGCACCAGATCGAGAGCCGCACCATCCCGCACGGCATCCGGCGAACCGCCGGAAAACAGCGCGTCGGCGGCGATCGTCGGCGTCATCAAAATCGCCCCGGCGCTGGTTCCGACGAGAATGCCGTCATCCAGCGCCCATGCGCGCAGCCTCTCCAGCATGCCGCTTTGGCGCAGCCGTCTCAGAAAATCGCCGGTGTGGCCGCCGGTCAGATGAATGGCGTTGCAGGAAAATAGCCGGCCGATCTCGTCGTCGCCGGAAAGCGCGTCGAGATCGACGAAGAGATCGAGAGACAGCCCATATTGGAGATAGTACTGCCGTTTTTCATCGAAGAACTCGCGCTGCGGCTCTGGAGCGGAGGCGATATAGCCGATGCGGTTTCCGCGTGCGAGGATGAGCGCGGCAAGCCGCCGGTCCATCGGCGCATTTTCGGCGATGAGCTGATCGCTGTAGAGCGCGGTGATCATGCCATTCCTCCCCGGGGTTCACCGCCATTACCGAAATCGGCGTCCTGTGCGGTTCTTCAATCTCCTCTTCCCTCCCCGCCAAATTTTCCGCAATGTCACGAGTCGGAGGAAGTTAGGGGAATTCGATGTATGAATATGCCATAGCATGGGAATGGCTCGCCTTTGCGGCGCGCTGGTTCCATGTCGTCACCGCGATCGCCTGGATCGGATCGTCCTTCTATTTCATCGCGCTCGATCTCGGACTGGTGAAACGCCCGCATCTGCCGCCCGGCGCCTATGGCGAGGAATGGCAAGTTCATGGCGGCGGCTTCTATCATATCCAGAAATATCTGGTGGCGCCCGCGCAAATGCCGGAGCACCTGACCTGGTTCAAATATGAGAGCTATTTCACCTGGATATCCGGCTTCCTGATGCTCTGCATCGTCTATTACGGCGGCGCCGACCTCTTTCTCATCGATCGCCATGTGCTCGATATCAGCCCCCCGGTGGCGATCCTGATCTCGCTCGCGTCGCTCGCCTTCGGCTGGATCGTCTACGACCTGCTCTGCAAGTCGCCGCTCGGTCGCAACACCTGGGGACTGATGGCGGTGCTCTATGTCGTGCTCGTCTTCATGGCCTGGGGTTACACGCAGCTTTTCACCGGCCGCGCCGCCTTCCTGCATCTCGGCGCCTTCACCGCGACGATCATGTCGGCCAATGTCTTCATGATCATCATCCCCAACCAGAAGATCGTCGTCGCCGACCTGATCGCCGGCCGCACGCCCGATCCGAAATACGGGCAGGTCGCCAAGCAGCGTTCGCTGCACAACAACTACCTGACGCTGCCCGTCATCTTCTTCATGCTGTCGAACCATTATCCGCTGGCCTTCGGCACGGCATTCAACTGGGTGATCGCCGCCCTGGTCTTCCTGATGGGCGTCACCATCCGCCACTGGTTCAACACCACCCATGCCAGGAAAGGCCGGCCGACCTGGACCTGGATCGTCACCGTCATCCTTTTCATCCTGATCATGTGGCTTTCGACCGTGCCGAAGTTGCTGACCGGCGAAACGGACGCCGCGGCGGTGGCGCCCGCCTTCCAGCAATTCGCCGGCGATCCGCATTTTCCCGCCGTCAAGCAACTGGTCGCGACGCGCTGTTCCATGTGCCACGCCGCCGAGCCTGTCTATGAGGGCATCGTACGGCCGCCGAAGGAGGTGATGCTCGAAAACGACGCGGAAATTGCCGCCTATGCCCGGGAAATCTATATACAGGCGGGGCGCAGCCATGCCATGCCGCCCGGCAACGTGACCGATATGACGCCGGACGAACGCAAGCTGCTCGTCGCCTGGTTCCAAAGCGCAGTCGAAGGCAAGAAACAATGACGACAACACTCCTGCGCGGCCGCCTGCTGTCTTTTCATCGCGCGCCGCTCAGTCTGGCCGACAGCCAGAGCTATCTCTACGAGGAGGATGGCGGTCTGCTGATCGAAGATGGGCTGATCGCAGCGGCCGGCGCCTATGCCGACGTGAAGGCAAAGGCAGCCGCCGATCTGGTCGAGATCGACCACCGCCCGCATCTGATCCTGCCCGGCTTCATCGACATGCACCTGCATTTTCCGCAGATGCAGGTGATTGCCTCCTATGCCGCCAACCTGCTCGAATGGCTGAACACCTATACCTTTCCCGAGGAATGCCGTTTCGTGGAAAGCGCGCATGCGCAAAGGATCGCCACGCATTTCTACGACGAGCTGATCCGCCACGGCACGACGACGGCGGTCGCCTATTGCTCCGTGCACAAGGCCTCGGCCGACGCCTTCTTCGCCGAGGCGATGAAGCGCAACATGCGCATGGTCGGCGGCAAGGTGATGATGGACCGCAACGCGCCGCAGGGCCTGCTCGACACGCCCGAGATGGGTTATGACGAGACCCGCCAGGTGATCGCGGACTGGCACGGCAAGGGCCGCAACCACGTCGCCATCACCCCGCGCTTCGCCATCACCTCGACGCCGGCGCAGATGGAAGCGACAGCAGCCCTTGCCCGGGAATTTCCCGACCTGCATATCCAGACGCATCTGTCGGAAAACCACGACGAAATCAAATTCACCTGCGAGCTCTACCCCGAGGCGATCGACTATACCGACATCTACGCCCGCTACGGCCTGCTCGGGCCGAAAAGCCTCTTCGGCCACGCCATCCACCTCTCCGAGCGCGAAGCCGATGTCATGAGCGAGACGGGTTCGGTCGCCGTCCACTGCCCGACGTCGAACCTCTTCCTCGGCTCCGGCCTGTTCCCGCTGAAGGCGCTGGCGCGGCGCGAAAAGCCGGTGCGCATCGGTGTGGCAACCGATATCGGCGGCGGCTCCAGCTATTCGATGCTGAAAACCATGGACGAGGCCTACAAGATCCAGCAATTGCTCGGAGAACGGTTGAACCCGCTGGAAAGCTATTACCTGATGACGCGCGGCAATGCCGAGGCGCTGTCGCTGGCCGACCGGATCGGCACGCTGGACCCCGGCACCGAAGCCGATCTCATCGTCCTCGATGCGGCGGCGACCCCGGCCATGGCGCTGAAGCTGGAAGCGGTGAAGACCTTGCCCGAGGAACTCTTCCTCTTGCAGACGATGGGCGACGACCGGGCAGTCGCCGAAACCTATGTGGCGGGCGTGGCTATGAAAGCCGGACTTCGATGATGCCGCCATTGCTCCCAAAATGGGAGCGTGCTATGGTGCCACGATGAGAGTGATCGCCCGGCGCACCCTGACGCAATTTGTCGAAAGCCCGGATGGTCAAAAAAGCCAGGCCGCCTTGAAGGCTGCTCTCGATACGTGGTTTCACGAAGTCAGCAAGGCGGACTGGAAATCCATGTCCGATGTGAAGAAGCGATATGCTCATGCAAGCGTCGTCAATGCCGAACGTATCGTCTTCAACATCAAGGGAAATGACTACAGGCTGATCGTTGCCGTCGATTTCGAACGGTCGATCGTCTGGATCAAATGGATCGGCACGCATCGCAACTATGACAGGATCGACGCAGCGACGGTGGAACATGAATGATCTGAAACCCATCCGCAATGACGATGATTACGAAAACGCGCTCCTGCTGTTGAAGCAGCTCTGGGGAGCGAAAGACGGTTCGCCCGAAGCCGACAAGCTCGACATTCTGGCGACGCTGATCGACGCCTATGAAGCAGGGCGATATCCGATAGATCTGCCTGATCCGATCGATGCGATCATCTTCCGGATGGAGCAGCAGGGACTGACGCGGAAGGATCTGGAACCAATTCTGGGCAGCCGCGGGCGTGTCGCGGAAATCCTCAACAGAAAGCGTGCACTTTCACTCGATATGATCCGGCGATTGCACGAACATCTCGACATTCCGTTGGATATTCTCATTCAACCGATCCGCGGCCAAAAGGCTGCCTGATACGGCAGATTTCCCGCAACGCCCTCCAAGATTTCATGTTACGCGAGATAGCCGCATTCAGATGTGAAGGTTCAATTCATGGCCACTCCGCTCACCATCGCCGATCTGAAACAGCTAGCCCAGCGCCGCGTGCCGAAGATGTTTTTCGACTACGCGGATTCCGGCGCCTGGACGGAATCCACATATCGGGCGAACGAGAGCGATTTCAGCGGTATCAAGCTGCGCCAGCGAGTGCTGGTCGACATGACCGACCGCACGCTGGAAACGACGATGATCGGTCAGAAGGTGTCGATGCCGGTGGCCCTGGCGCCGACCGGCCTGACCGGCATGCAGCATGCCGATGGCGAAATGCTGGCGGCGCGCGCGGCCGAGGAGTTCGGTGTTCCTTTCACGCTGTCGACGATGAGCATCTGCTCGATTGAGGACGTCGCATCGGTAACGACGCGCCCCTTCTGGTTCCAGCTCTACGTCATGCGGGACAAGGATTTTGTCCTCGGCCTGATCAACCGCGCCAAGGCCGCCAAATGCTCGGCGCTGGTGCTGACGGCCGACCTGCAGATCCTCGGCCAGCGTCACAAGGACCTGCGCAACGGCCTGTCGGCGCCGCCGAGATTCACGCCGAAACATGTTTGGCAGATGGCGAGCAGGCCCTTCTGGTGCCTGGATATGCTGAAGACCAAGCGCCGCACCTTCGGCAATATCATCGGCCATGCCAAGAACGTTTCCAATATCACCTCGCTCGCCGCATGGACGCACGAGCAGTTCGATCCGCGGCTCTCCTGGGCCGACGTCGCCTGGATCAGGGAGCGATGGGGCGGCCCGCTGATCATCAAGGGCATCCTTGATCCGGAGGACGCCAGGGCAGCCGCCGATACCGGCGCCGATGCGATCGTCGTCTCCAATCACGGCGGCCGGCAGCTTGACGGCGCTCCCTCGTCGATCAGCATGTTGCCTTCGATCGTCGATGCCGTCGGCGACCGCATCGAAATCCATCTCGACGGCGGCATCCGCTCCGGCCAGGACGTGCTGAAGGCGATAGCACTCGGCGCGAAGGGCACCTATATCGGCCGCCCCTTCCTCTACGGCCTCGGCGCCATGGGCAAGGAAGGCGTCACTCTGGCGCTCGGCATCCTCCGCAAGGAGATGGACATCACCATGGCGCTCTGCGGCAAACGCGACATCAACGACGTGAACGCGTCGATCATATCGCGGCAAGGCTCAAACAGATGAGCAGGTAGTTCAGAAAAGTCACGAATCCCAACTTTGGCGACATTCTTGTCCAGTTTTAGATGACACGATTTAAAAGGCCCGCATTGGCAGGCCTTTAGCCGATCTCGGCCTTTGTGCTTTCTTTCGGCCGAAGTTCGACGCCGCCGATCGGATGAGGTGATAACCGTAGACAGCACTTCGCTGGCGATTGCGCACGCGTCAGAATCACTTCAGGTTGCATCCATGGCGGCAGCGTCAAGCTTGGAGGGGAACTGCAATGGGAAGCTCGGGATCAGGTCGTTTCACGGACTACAGCGGCTCGAAAAACACTGACGGCACAGGAGGAACGGGCGGCGTCGATCGGTGCCGCCAAGCCGTTTCCTGCGTGTTGGAAGAAGTCTCCCAATGCGATTTCTACACTGTGAATAGAGCGGTTCCGCCAGTCGGAACCGAGGTGCTTCTCGCGCATGATCGCCGCCTGTTTGCGGTAATGCCAGACGGTACCAAGATTGGTGCACTGCCAACGGCGTACAACTATCTGGCCGCCTGCATGCGGGACGGCAACACCTATGTTGGCGTGGTCTCGCGGTCCGGCTTGCTGCCCATCCCGTTCGTGGCTGTTGACTTTACTGCCCAGTGAACGCGATGGAGACCTCACCCCTCCTTGTCGTCGGCGAGATCATCGTCGATTTCACGATTGCGCGTCCGGGCGCTGATTGCAAACTTCGGCTCGGTGGGATCGTCCATGCTGCCCGTGGGCTATGGGCCTGCGGCATGTCTTATGCTGTTGCCGCCGTATGCCCCAGATATCTGCTCGAGCAAGCTCGCGGGTACCTCAAATCACATGGATGCGTCGACTTCGTCTGGCTGGGCGAAGTGATGGGGGGCCCCAATGTAGTTGTTATCGGCGACGCCACCGAGGTTTCCCATCAGGGCTATCAAGACCTGCTGCGAGAAGAGAAGTCCGTCAAGATCCACGACGTGACCAACTCGATTCGGAAATACACCGAGGTCCTTGTCTTTCCTGGCAGCTTTGACCTCGCGGCGATCAAAGAATTCTTTTCTGCCGAAACACGGTTCAGCTTCGACATAGCTTACGATGCCCAGGACTTCTCGGTGTTGGAAGGTTTCGCAGAGCACATCAACGCCATCATCATCTCAACGTCTTCCCCGCTCTTCATGAGCAAAGGCTCCGATGACATCGCACTGATGCTCAAGGAAGCGCGGCGCCTGGATCCCGAGATTTTTCTGCTTAAGGAAAATCGGGGGGGAAGCCGCATCTTCAATTTCAAGACTGATGAAGTCGATCACGTTCCTGCCCAGCTTTCTTCGACGGTGAATTCGGTTGGGGTCGGCGATGTCTACTCAGCAGTCATGGTCGGCTTTGGTACTGGACAATGGAAGGAAGCCGCCTGGCGCGGGGCAATGGCGGCCACCGCCTACTCGCTGACGACCTATCCCGATGATTTCCGGAGGGATGTCGTGCGCAGCCTAAAGCTCTCATTCGAGGAACTGCGAGATTTAGGTGGAACGATTCTGCCGTGGCATGAGCGACCCCTCTTCCCTATCTACCTAGCAGCCCCGGATTTTTCCTACATGGATAAGCCGGAAGTGGATCGTGCAGTAGACGCACTGCGTTACCACAATTTCGTGGTCCGCCGCCCCATACAAGAAAACGGCGAGCTTCCACTTGGAAGCGATCCTGCTCTGCTTCAAAACACGTTCCTGAGCGATGTCGCGTTGCTTCACGAATGCAAGGCAGTCTTTGCGGTGCCGCTGGCGCGCGACCCTGGGACATTGGTGGAGGTGGGCATGGCATTGGCGCGCAGCCAGCCTGTGATCACGTTCGACCCTCGAAACGAGAACAACAACACGATGATCTTGGGCGGCAGCGCGACCTACTCGGATGACCTAGACGTATGCCTCAATGGGCTATTCGTAGCTATTTCCAAACTGTGGATGAGCCGGCCATGAAGAATGCCATCTTGCTCGCATCGGGTGGACTTGACTCGACAACGGTCGCCTACGGCCTTGAAGCTCAGGGTGTCGAGGTGTTCCCCGTATTCTTCGACTACGGCCAGCATTGCGTCGAGACCGAATGGAGCAGGGTCAATGAGGTCCTCCCTGCATCAATGCGAAAGCCGGAGCGTTTCGATATCTCGGATATTTTCCGAGGATCGCCCTCGCGTCTCATCAGAGAGGCCAATCTATGGGAAGACGACGTCAAGGACGACGACCTCTACGTGCCATACAGGACAATGCTGTTTTTCGCAGCGGCCGCCGCGCGAGCTCAGACGATAGGTATCTTTGACGTCTACACCGGCTTCATCAATAGCAATCATGCCAAGGAGATCGATTGCACGGCTGAGTTCATGAATGGGCTAGGTAACCTGATCGACAGCATCGGGGCTGTGAGTTTTACGTCTCCCTTCAGGTATTCGTCCAAGACGGAGGTCGTCCGCGAGGCATTACGTCTCGGTGTCCCAGTCGGCCGCACCTACTCTTGCCAGGCAGCCAGTGATTTCCCGTGTGGCGCATGTCCCAATTGTGTCGACCGCCTCGATGCGCTAGAGGACGCGGGCCTCGCCTATTCAGACACCAAGGTCGGCTAGATCATGCAGTCCTCCACAGCACAGATGCTCATCGCTGCGCGTCGGGTCGCCGACTACGCAAAAGAACTTGGAGCGGAATTCGAGAATCTCGAAGTCCGCCCTGCCTACGAACACATGGGGGCGCTTCTGGCTGACTCGGTGTTGCAGGCCGGACTGAACTACAATTCGGTTGTATTGCCGCGTATCACGGTTATTTTGGAAATGTTTCCGGAACTGGATCGCGTATCGGCCCTGACCGACATGGTTCTTCGAGGCGAAACGTCGTCGTTCCTCAATTGGAAACACTCTGAGAAAGTTGGCCGCTTCGACGGACTGGTCGGCTTCCTATCGAGTACTCGCGTCGAGGATGTCGTCGATTTAAGGGCAAGCCTGCGAGACGGCGCCTTCGTGGAAGCACTCCGTGAAGTGCGCGGCGTCGGCCCCAAGACTGTCGACTATATGGCATGCTTGGTGGGCTTGGACTCGGTCGCAGTTGATCGGCACGTCCGGACGTTCGCCAAGCGGGTAGGCGTTATGGAGGAAGATTACGATTTCCTCCGGTCCGTTTTCTGCTACGCAGCCGACCTACTGTCGGTTTCCCGCCGAGAGTTCGATGCTTGGGTTTGGCGCCGCGAAGCCTCGATGTCAGCCCCACAGATGTCATTCGCTTTCTGATCGGAATGCAGCATGCGAGTGGCAGCCCCTTCTTTCCCCGCCCCTCGTCAGAGCATATCGAAAACTGAGCCCATTCTCGGGCTGAACAAGCGCTCGTATGTCTTCATGAGGGCCATGTCGGTCATTCCCGCCACGTGATCGCAGATAACCCTCATCGGATTGGCATCGGCTGAATAAGCCTTGAAAACCGTGGCCGGCAGCAGGGCTTCCGGGTCCGACATCAGCGCCTCGAACACCGCAACCACCATGCCCTGCCCTTTGAACTCCAGATGCTGGACCGATGGGCTTCGGATTACCTTCCGCTCGACGGCTGTCTTCAGCGCATCCAGAAACCGCCGTTGGGCCGTTGGCAGCGTAACCTTGTAACGAAGAAGAGTATCTTCGAAACCCGTATCCGTCTCGATGCCGCAGTTGGTGATGAAATGGTGCACAAGGCGGCTCACGAACCTTTTGCGCCGTCCAGGCTCACCCATCATCGCATCGACGAACCCGCCATAGACATCATTTTCGAATTCGTTCGAGTACTTCGCCTTGAGGACGTCCAGGAAACATCCGCAATCGTCCTCTCCTATCAGTTGGCGGAAATCCCTCTCGTCAATGAGCTGCAGTTCCAAGGCATCTTCGAGATCGTGAATACCGAAAGCGATGTCGTCGGCGACGTCCATGATCGTGCAGTCGAATGACTTGTGTAGGGTCTTCGAATGCTTTCCTTCAACCTCCAGAATGCGAGTGAAGCGCGTCCGGTCGCCTTCCGCCAAGTCAGCGAGCACCCAATCCACTACGTCCTGTTCGCTATCCATGAAGCACTTCGGCGGCTTACTTGCCGCCCTGTCGATGACCTTGATTGAGCTCAGTGATGTCTGAAGGCGGGGCAGGTTATTCGGATCAGAATTGATGAGGGCGGAATAGGCGACCGGATACTTGAGCACACCGAGGAGCGTCCGGCGGGTGAGGTTCGCGCCGGCACCCGCGGAAAACTTTTCCAGCCGGGCCAGAACCCGCAGCGTCTGACCGTTACCCTCGAAACCGCCGTCCTTTCGCATGCAGTAGTTGAGAGCAACTTCTCCGCCATGGCCGAAAGGCGGATGACCAAGGTCATGAGTCGCGCCGATGGCCTGGATTAACGCTATATCCGGGATAACCGGAAACGCCGGATGCGATTGGTTGTCCTTCTCGAGTTGCCTCGCGATGCCACCGGCGATTTGGGCCACTTCGATCGAGTGTGTCAGACGTGTTCGATAGAAGTCGCTATCGCCAAGATTCAACACCTGGGTCTTGCCTTGCAGCCGTCGAAAGGACGCGGAATGAATGATGCGAGCGTAATCAATCGCGGCAGCGTCCCGTGCATCCTCGAGCTGAGGTTGCCACGGTTCGCGTCGTACCAGCCAATTTCGCAAATCCATCTCCGCCGGCTTCCTTGTCCATCGTAAGTGTCAACTTTTGCAAACCACGGCATATTGCATTCTCGCAACCTGAGGAAGTGGACATTTCCACACCAAAAGTTGGATAGCATCTCTCGATATCGCAGCTCGACGAGGCGTTATTCATTTCCCCTAACCTGACGTTTACGGCCATTCGATAGCACTACGGAATCCGTAGGGGGAATGCCAAGTGAACGAGATAACCAGTGTCAGCGACCTTTTGAAAGGCATCGAGCAGGCAGACGTCCGCGATTACCTTTGTGAGGCTGTTGTCTGCTTCGAAGCGGGGGCCTTTCGCGCCTGCATCGTGATGACTGCAAACGCAGTGTTCGAGAACCTGATCGGGCGCGTGGCCGACTTTGCGGATTTTGACACCCAGGCGAGGACCCTCAAGGACCGTATTGACAGCGATCTCTCATCACAGAAAGCCTTTGAAGCGCATATGATCGATGAGCTTTACAAGGCGAAATTTCTGACAATCGACCAGAAGGCCGGGTTGATGAAAATCAGGGACGCCAGAAACAAAGCAGCCCACCCGTCCCGTGTGAAATCGAGCCCCGAAGAAGCGAAGGCCGTACTCCGAACCGCGGTCGAGAATTTCATCAAGCCTATCTGGCTGACCGCCAGTGAGGGAAGCAGGAAGCTCGTGCGCGATATGCATCTTGGCGGCGTGTTTCCCAAGAAGGGCGATGATGCAAAGGTCGTGGATGAAAGGCTTGCGCAAGTTGACAAGGCGGCTCACGCCAAACTGATCGTCGAACTATGGAATGAACTCGAGAACCCCACGCATCAGGGGTTCACCAGGGATGCCCACCGCTTCCTTACTGCCCTTGCGGGCAAGCAGGACGGTCGTTTCCGGAAACACTTTCCGCGCTTGTTGGCGACTAGGCGAGAGGGTCCTCCGGAAAAGAGTGTTGGCGATGATGGCAAAGCAACAGCAAGCGATGACCGCTGGCTACCGATTTTGATCTCAGCCGACCCATTCCTCTTTACTGTGGTGGACGGAACGGCCGGCACCCTTCTCGACGAAAGGGTGGCCAGCGTTTTAATCGGCACGCCCTCGGCCGAAAAGGTTGGCTCCGACGCGGCAGAGCGTCTTTTATCCGCCGTAGCAGGCTCAGCCCACCGACAGGAGATCGTCGAGCGTTATCCGGAAGCCATGTCGGCGGCCGTGAACGCGATCGGCGTGAGGGCTGTCTTGTTCGGGTGCCTCGATGGGACGGACCTATTGCGGGATCGCGCGCTCGCGCCAGTCTACGACGCATGGGATCACGGTTACAGTGCGTTGCGCGTTGCCGAGGTGCTGCCCGAGATCGATGAGGCACTTGCTGACGGCATATCGGGCCAGCGTGCGTTCGATCTCGTTGTGAGCATGTGCTCGTTTTCCCGGCAGATGAAGGAAACCGCCTTGAGCGATCTCGTCACTCTAGGTTTCTCGACTGCTCCAGCGTTGCGGCGAAAAGCCCTCGACTTCATGGAAATGAACCCCGAGGACGCCGTTGAAACTCTCCAGCACCACGTCATGTGCGGACCAAGGGAGCTTGTCGAAACCTTTCTCACGTCCCGCCGACGGCCCGATCTCTTCAGGAAGAGGCCGGCCGTTTAAAGAACGGTCGCCTAGTTCCGGAAATGGCAAAGCGCCTATCTGTAGTTCCACATCTGGGTACGCTGCGCGCCCGCCAATTCGGCGAGTTCTTCCTCTGAGGTAATCTCGCGACATTCGAGAAGAAGATACCGAATAGCGGTCTGATACTCGGAGGTCGTGAAGCCGAGAGTCACAGCATCATGAATTGAAAGGTTCTGTAGTCCACGTTCGGCGACCGTGTAGTCGTGAGGAATTTCCGTTCCCCTCTTTGGGTTTCGCACCAAATACCTCGTGTTGAACCGATCAGCGACCTCATCATTCTCGAGCGGGCGCCCCTTGTCGTCCAACCAGTGCACGGCCTGCCATACATCCCAGTAGGTCTTGTCGTCATAATAAGGCTCCCTCTCCATTCCACTCTCCATATTGTGGTCCAGGATGAGAATGGCCGAATGGCTTGCAAGGAAGAAGCGCGTGCCGATTGCCCGGCTTGAGCTCTCCGGTGCAAATTCCGAGGCAATCCGCCCCCTGATT